>CAMYML010000161.1 GCA_947259305.1 uncultured Gammaproteobacteria bacterium
ATGATCATGCAGGATCCCAAGTACTCGCTGAACCCGGTGATGACCATTGGCGCCCAGATCGAAGAAGCCTTTCTGGTGCATCGCGATACGACCAAGGCCGAGGCGCGCCAGCGCACCCTCGATATGTTAAGCGCGGTAAAAATCCGCGCGCCGGAGCGGGTTTACAAAGCCTATCCGCACGAAGTCTCCGGCGGCATGGGGCAGCGCATCATGATCGCGATGATGATGATTCCCGAGCCCGACATCATCATCGCCGACGAACCGACTTCGGCGCTCGACGTCACCGTGCAACTGCAGGTGCTGGCGGTGCTCGACGATATGCTCGGCGAGCGCGGCATGGGTTTGATCTTCATCAGCCACGATCTCAACCTGGTGGCGTCGTTCTGCGATCGGATCCTGGTGATGTACGGCGGTAAGGTGGTGGAGGAATGTGCGGCCAACAATCTCGATCAGGCCAGCCATCCCTATACCCGCGGTCTGCTCAATTGTTTACCGAGTCTCGACGGCGGGCAGGATGAATTACCAATACTGCGGCGCGATCCGGCCTGGCTGACGGCTACGGGATTATCCAGGTGATCGATATTCGCGGCATGGATGTGGTCTTCGGCCACGGCAGGCAGCTCCATCATGCGGTGCGTGACTTCTCGATGCTTATCGAGCGCGGCCAGTCCTACGGTCTGGTCGGTGAGTCCGGTTCGGGTAAGACCACGGTGCTGCGTGCGCTGGTGGGATTGCTCGAGCGAGTTGCCCGGGTGAGCGGCGAGATGTCTGTCGCCGGGGAGTCGCTGCAGGGGCATAAGCGCTCGCGCGAGTTTCGCCGGCGCGTGCAAATGGTGTTTCAGGATCCCTTCGGGTCGCTGCATCCAAGGCACACGGTCGATACCATTATCGGCGAGCCGGCTCGTGTACACCGCCTCGACCGGATCGAGGAGCGGGTGGTTCAGGCGCTCGAGGAAGTCGGCCTCGACGCCTCGTTTCGCTTCCGCTATCCGCACCAGATATCCGGCGGGCAACGCCAGCGGGTTTCGGTTGCGCGCGCGCTGATTACCGAGCCCGAGATCGTATTGCTGGACGAACCCACCTCGGCGCTCGATGTCTCGGTGCAGGCCGAAGTGCTCAACCTGTTGATGCGCTTGAAGCGCGATCATGGTTTAACCTATGTGCTGGTCAGCCACAACCTGGCGGTGGTCGCGCATATGTGCGAAGCCCTGTCGGTGATGCAAAACGGCGGCGTGGTCGAGACCATGAGCGTACAACAGTTACGCGACCATACCCCGAGCATGCCCTATACCCAGCAGCTGCTGACGGCGAGCCTCGGTTACGATCGGGCCGCGATCGATGCCTTCGAGGAATTCGCCTGAGCGGATAGTAAGGTATGGCAGCAGGCGCAAATTAGCAGGCTCAATTGCTTAACCTTCCGAGTTACCGAGGTTCGGGTCACAGCCCGGGTTTCCGATTTCCGGGTTGGAAGCTTTATCAAACTCCAGCAAGTGTATAGCGACCGGAGCTGAAAAACCCTTTAGCTCGACCATTTTTCTGGTGAAATTCTGGTTCTCCAAATTCAGTGAATTATAGGTTGGATGATCGATGACCAGCTGGTTGGGGCCTGCTACACCTTGTAAACGGGCCGCCAGGTTGACGTGATTCCCGATCACGGTAATCGATTTTCGATGCCGGCTACCCAACACGCCGAGAGAGACGGGTCCGGTTGCAATTCCGATACCAACCTGCAGAATAGCAAGGTTCTGCTTGCGACGGGCGCGATTCAATTCATCGATCGCTTGCAACATGCGAATCGAGGCGAGGACAGCATGGTTAGGTCCGTTGGTTCGTCCCGGCAACATTCCGAAAATTGCCATCACCTCGTCACCGATAATTTTATCGATCACGCCGTGCTCGTCGATTACGGCTGGAATCATGGCTCTCAGGTAAATATTGAGTGCTTCGAATACCTCCTCGGGTTGCGAATTTTCGCTGAACGTCGTGAAGCCCCGAATATCGGCGAACATCATGGTCAGCCGGCGCCTTTCCCCGTTGCTATCGACACTGTCGATTCCAATCTTGAGGCGCCGGGCAACTTCCTCACCCAGGTACTGGTTTAGTATTCGGGATTGACGGTGATGGGTGAGGCTCATGTCGTTAACTTTTTGCTGAACCGTTTTTTGCCGACTGGATTTATCGTCGACACCGATTAGCAATACCCATAACCGATTGTTCTCTGCAAAAATGTGAATGTCGGTCGACATGCCGGACGGCATTTCGATAAAAGGAAGTTCCACAGGCATTGCCGTCGGGTTCAGCATACCAGTGAGAAAGTCGAGCTGAGCGTCCGCGGCAACGTCGAGATCCAGATCGCCTATACCAAATGATTCGAGATCCCCATACAGGGAGACAGGTTTGCCACTTAAATCGAGTTCGAGCAGGCCGATAGGTCCCTTGCCGACTAATCGATCGTAGAGCACTTTCTTTACTGGGTCTGGAAAATTTTCCATCGGCGGCTGGATACTCGGATTTACCGGTCTGAATTGCGGTTCTTCATGGCTTTCGTACCGGCCCGGAATTTAATTGACGCGCAAAACTCGAGTCAGGCGGCCGCCAATGCATTCTTGCCCATCATCATCCTGCTAATAGACTCGAAAGCATCTTCCACGCCGCTGCCGTCTTTTGAACTCGTGCACATGGTGAGCACGCCGCCTGCCTTGACCGCGGCGATATCTTCTTCGGTGATTTCCCACTGATGTAAGAGGTCGTACTTGTTAAATAGAACGATGCAGGGAATCTTGTCACCAACTGCTTCATCGATATGGGATTTGATTTCGAATGCCGTATCGAGCGTGTAACCCCGAGTGCCGTCAACAACCAGAATAATGGCGGACGTGCCTTTCACGTAACTCATCGGTACACTGGAAAACGCATCCTCGCCCTGAATATCCCAGAGCAGAAGCTGAATTTTTTCGCCGTCCACATCTACCTCTTTCCGGTCGATTTTAACGCCGACCGTGGTCAGGTATTTTTCGCTAAAAATACTATGCACGTAACGCTGGACCAGGCTGGTTTTGCCAACCGAAAATTCGCCCACCATACATACTTTCTTTTTATACATGCGATTTATCTCGTCAGCAGACACATTCAAAAACAGATTTCGCTGTATTGCCGCGTCTCGTTATTTGGAGTTAGACCTTAAACTTAATTGCCTGGCCTATTATTAAGAGGCTCGAAAATCGTATTAAAAACAGAGTGTTCATTCCGAGACCTGGAACACAATAAATCCAAACCACCATTTCATTAAATCATCTACTAAACTCTTCCTAGAGCGGTAATTCGCGATTAAACTTGATAACATCGGCATCGGTAGTGGATTTTGCGGAGCTGCTGTACTGGTTCACAGAATTGACGACAGCTTTGGGCTATCAAGGGCGATTAACTAACCCCATTCGGGCAACACAACTTATACAGGTCTATGCAAAACAAGAGCAAGAAAACCGCCAGGACTAACTCTGGCACAGGTAATGTTGACAATGTCGAGGCAGATAACGTCGACAAGATTCGCGACATTTTGTTCGGCAACCAGATGCGGGAAGTCGAGCAGCGTTTCGCGAATCTGGAGAAGAGTCTCACCAACGACCTGAGCGCGATGCGAAATGAGAACGCCCTGCAAATCGAGTCGCTAAAAACCTTTATCGAAAGCGAAATCGAAATACTCGGATCCAAGCTCGCCGGCGAGGAGCAATCCCGAATCGAGAACGCCGATGAACTCGACGACAAGGTTAAGCAACAGGTCAAGCAGATCGATAAAAAAATCGGAGAGGTGGTGAAGTCACTGGATAAAAATTCCCGCGACATCAACCAGAAGATTCTGAAACAAAGCCAGGATTTCAGTAGCGAGCTCAGTAACCAGATCGGCGAGGCGCGTGATCGTATGGATGGCCATCGCCAGGAGTTATCCTCCGCCAAGGTCGATAAGCTGGTGCTTGCCGAAATGCTCAATGCACTGGCGTTGCAGGTCAACCCGGACGATTCGAAGTAGTAACTGGCCGGCCCTGTTGACGGTTCACTGATGAAAGACAACGGNNNTGGCGACGAGCAGGAAAAAATCGAGCAGTTGCGTGACCGGCTGGAAGTTCCGGAAAATTTTTCCAGCCAGGTGAGCGATGTCCTGCCCGAGGCAATGCTCAAGAGTTCGAAGCATGGCGAGGACCTGTCGGAGGCGATGGTTCCTACCGTGGAGGAAATCGTACGGCTTTCGATCAAGAAGGATATCAACAAGTTTGCCGACGCCCTGTTTCCGGTTATCGGGCCGGCGATTCGCAAATCGATTCGCGAAACGATCCGGCAGATGATGCAGTCGCTCAATCAAACCCTCGAGCAGGGCCTGTCCTGGCAGGGCGTCAAGTGGCGGGTGGAGTCGGCACGCACCGGTATACCCTTTGCGCAAATCGCGCTGTTGCACGGGCTGGTCTACCGGGTTGAGCAGGTGTTCCTGATCCACCGCGACACCGGCCTGCTGCTTTGTCACCTCGGGCAAGGCGACGTGCAGAATCAAAATCCGGATCTCGTATCGTCAATGCTGAGTGCGATTAACGACTTCGTGGGCGATTCCTTCGAAGTTGAGGCCGAGCGCAGCCTCAACAGTATCGAAGTTGGCGATATATCGATCTGGCTGGAAGTAGGGCCAGATACGATACTCGCGGTTGCCATCAGGGGCGAGGCGCCCAACCAGCTGCGCACGGCGCTACAGCGGACCCTGGAGCAGGTACAGCAGGAGCTTGGCGATGAGTTGACGAATTTCAAAGGCGATGTCAGTGCGTTTGAAAGCCGCCGCGAAATGCTGCGCGATTGCTTGCAGGCACAGTACCGGGCAGAGCGCAAAGGAATGTCATCGAAGACTTTGATTATAGCTCTGCTATTGCTGTTGGCGCTGGCTTACTGGCTGGGAACCGCCCTGTACCAATCGCAGCGATACAACGAATATGCCGGCAGTCTCAAAAATGAACCGGGCTATGTCGTGACCGAGAGTTACTATGATGACGGTGTTTTTGTCATCAAGGGTTTACGCGATCCATTGTCTCGCCCGGCCGAGACGCTGTTAACGATTGCGTCGCTGGATCCCACCGAGGTAAGTCATCGCTTCGAGCCGTACCAGTCGCTGAATGCCCGGTTTGTCGAGCAGCGGGCACGCAAAATTCTTAATCCGCCCGCGGGTGTGACGCTCGCGTTTAGCGGCAATCATATCCAGGTAAGCGGCATTGCCGCTCTCGCATGGCACGAAGCGTTTCAGTCGCGCCTGCCGTTGATCGCCGGCATCGAAACTTTCGACGCCACGACTTTGAAAGTTCGTTTTACCCCGGCCCAGCTGGCGCCACCTCCCGGGGTATCGCTGCAGCTTGAGGCAGGGGTGCTTTATGTCGAGGGTGCCGCGGATCAGGACTGGATACTGTCGCTTGCCGCAGCTCGCGAGCAGTATGCTGAGATTGATGCAGTCGATACCCGTGCGCTGGTAAATCTGACCGAAGTCGCGCTGGTGCAGGAAATCGCCCAGCTCGAGAAGCAATCGGTTTTTTTCCAGGCGGCGAACTCCTATGATGCCGACAGCATCGACGCGGCTCTTATCGGCACGCTGTGCAGAAATATTGTCGAGCTGGGAAACAAACTATCCAGATCTGTGCTAATTGTTGTAAAAGGATATTCGGATTCGACCGGCAGCTTCGAGGATAATCTGTTCCTCAGCCGTGACCGCGCTGATTTTGTCGCACAGGCAATTTTCAAGACCGGGGTCAGTCCCCGGCATATTGCGATCAAGGGCATCGAGGCTCCGGTCAAGGTGGAAGCCAGCGAGTCCGAAAGGCGATTTAACCGCCGGGTCGGATTCGAGGTGATTGTCGATTGATGCGGGAATGTGAATGAGCAAATTCAAGGTCTGCATGCTGGGCGCCTTTGCGGTGGGTAAAACCTCGCTGGTGCAGCGCTACGTGCATAGCATTTTCAGCGAACGCTACCAGACCACACTCGGGGTCAAGATCGACAAGAAAAACCTGCAACTGGACGGGCGTTCAATCGAATTTATCCTCTGGGACCTGGCCGGCGAAGACGATTTTATCAATGTGCGCAGTTCCTATCTGCGGGGTTCGGCCGGTGGCGTGCTGGTGGCCGACGGTACTCGCGCCGAGACGCTGGACATCGTTTTTGAATTGCGAGACAAGCTCTATCATGAAGTTGGAGAAGTCCCGGTTATTCTGATCGTCAATAAATCCGACTTAAGCGATAACTGGACCATAGATAGCCAGCGTCTGCAGGCGTTGCGCGATGCAGGCTGGCAGGTTATCGAGACCAGCGCCAGGGACAGCAGCAATGTTGATCAGGCGTTCGAAACCCTGGCCGGGCAACTGCTCCAACCGGTATCATGAGCGCATACCCGGAGACCGTGGTCGACAAAATTCTGCAGGTCACGCTGCAGTCAAACAAGTTCGCCTACCTTGCGATCGATGAAAAAGGCAGGCTCGTCAGCCAGGGTGGAGAAATTGCGGCCACGGGCTTGCCGCAGTGGGAACCGGGGCAGTCGATACTCGATGAGGCCCTGTTTCTCAGCGGTTATGTTCCGATGTCGCGGGATTACGAATTCATCGCTGCATTCCAGGCGGGTAACGGTCCGATTGTCGATATACATCTGTTCAGGGATCAGGAGCAGATATGGATTATTCTGGTCGACAAAACCAGCGATATGGAATGGGAATCGGCCGCGCGTCAAAATGCGAACGAGTTACGCCTGTTGCAACAGCAGACTCAACGCCAGCCTGTTGCAAGCGATCAGGATACGGATCCGCATACCCAGTTCGATTTTTTCGAAAGCCTCAACATGATGGCCCTGCGCGCCAATGATGACGGCTCGTTCGAGCGTCTCGAGCCGGTTTCCGACCGCTTTAAACGTTTATACCCCGAATCCGCCGAATCGGCCAGGGCGCTGTATCCACAGCAGAAATTCCCTTTCGTGGAGAATTTTCTGGTCGATGCCACCGAGGTCTGGGAAGCAGGGGATAGCGAGCGGCGGATTCGCTCGGGTCCCTGGGTTGAGACGGACGGCGGTTGCGAGGTGGCGCTGGAGGCGATCGCACTTTACTGGAAAGGGAACCGGTTGTTGTTTCTCGAGGTGCTGGACGAGAGTTATCGTCTCAATCAGAGCTTTCTGCAAATGGGCCGCGAGGGCGTACTGCTCAACCGGGTGCTCGAAGATGAAGTCAGAAAACAGACCCGGGAAATCAGGGCGCGCGAAGAAGAAATAGCGCTACGCCTGGTGTGCGCTGCCGACAGTCGAGACGATGGCGAGACCGGATCCCATATCCGTCGTCTCGGGCTCTATAGTGAGCTGATCGCGCAGCATCTGGGCTGGAACGATGCCGACGCCGAGGAAATACGTATCGCCGCGCCGATGCACGATATTGGCAAGATTGGCATTCCGGATCATATTCTGAAAAAACCCGGGCAGTTGACCGAGAGCGAATTCGAAATTATGAAACTGCACCCGGAAATCGGGGGCAGAATCCTGTCCAACTCGAAAACGCCGCTGGTGCAAATGGCGCGCGATATCTGCCTTGGCCACCACGAGAAATGGGATGGCAGTGGCTATCCTCATGCCCTTGCGGGCGAAAAGATCCCGATCAGTGCGCGTATTGTCGCGATTGTCGATGTTTTTGATGCATTGATACACAAGCGGGTATACAAGGATGAAATGCCGGTCGACAAGGCGGTTGCGCTAATGCTCGAAGGACGCGGTTCGCATTTCGATCCGGATTTGCTGGACCTGTTTATCAGGCTCAAGGAACAAATGACCGAAATAGCCTTCGACTACAGCAACCCGATCGGCGACGACCTGTCAAAGGCCGCCAGTATAATCGACGATATTCACCTGCTGCGTCCGGGTGATTAAGCAGCGTGGAAGTCGACTCGCTCTTGTGTCGATGACGGAGATCTCAAACTTCGGTGCAATTTAGCGTATTATGTAGCGGCTTGACCCGGTGTTCGCGCCGGACTCGATAAACCACGGGATATGGAGGGAAAGTCAAATGAAGCTAGCTGAGTTGTTACGTGGTAAGAGCCAGGATATTGTCAAGATAAAGGCCAGCCAGAATATCGCCGATGCGGCGGTAGCTTTAACCGAGAAAAAAATTGGCGCCTTGCTGGTTGAAGATGAAGGTGGAGAAATCGTCGGCATATTATCCGAACGCGATATTGTTGGCGGCATGGGCCCGCACGGTGCCGATTTGCACGATGTCGCGGTCGAAGAATTGATGACGCGCAACGTGATTCGTTGTTCACTGGAGGATACGGTGCACGAAGCCATGGCGATGATGACCGATCGCCGCATCCGCCACCTGCCTGTTTTCGAGGGTGGCCAATTAGTCGGATTTATCAGCATTGGCGACCTGGTCAAATACCGCATCATGGAAGTCCAGTCGGAAGCCGAGGCGATGCGCTCCTATATCGCATCCTGACAGGGTGGACTCGGAGTAAAAACCGGCTTGCGCCGGTTTTTACTCCGTGTCCTTTCTCCAGTCCCGCGGCGTCGCCGCGGGACTGGTTTGACTATTTCGCCGCGTCGAGCGCCTGCTCGATGTCCGCGATGATATCCTTGACGTTTTCGATACCGATCGACAGTCGCACCAGGTCAGGGGTAACGCCAGAAGCGGCAAGCTCTTCATCCCCCAACTGGCGATGCGTGGTCGACGCCGGGTGGCAGGCCAGCGACTTGGCGTCGCCGATATTCACCAGGCGCGTAATCAGTTGCAGCGCGTCGATAAACCGGGTGCAGGCCTCGATGCCGCCCTTGACCCCAAACGACAGGATGCCGGACGCCTTGCCACCCATGTACTTGTCGCATAACGCCTTGTGCGGGCTGCTGTCGAGCCCGGCATAGCGCACCCATTCGACGCTTGAATGGCCTTCCAGATGCTTTGCCACGGTTAACGCGTTTTCGCAGATCCGATCCATGCGCAATGGCAGGGTCTCGAGTCCCTGTAGCGCCAGAAAAGAATTCATCGGCGCCAGCGCCGCACCCATGTTGCGCAGCGGCACGACCCGCGCCCGCAGGATATACGGCGGTACGCCGGTGTCGGTATAGACGACGCCATGGTAGGACACATCGGGTTCGTTCAGGCGTTTGAAGCGGTCCTTGTTGGCGACCCAGTCAAAGTTGTTCGAGTCGACGATCATGCCGCCGATGATGGTGCCGTGACCGCCGATATACTTGGTCAGCGAATGCACCACGATATCCGCGCCGTGCTCGATCGGACGGCACAGGTAGGGCGACGGCACGGTATTGTCGACGATCACCGGCACCCCGTGGGCATGCGCGATTTCGCATACTTTCGCAATATCGACGACGTTACCCGCCGGATTGCCGAGCGATTCGCAATACACCGCCCTGGTCTTGTCGTCGATAAGCGACGCCATATCTTCGAGTTTTTCCGGGTCGGCAAAACGCACGTTGATGCCCATTTGCGGAAAGGTATGTGCGAACAGGTTGTAGGTGCCGCCGTAGAGGGTCGACATACTGATGAAATTATCCCCGGCCTCGGCGATCGTTTGAATCGCATAGGTAGTCGCCGCCTGGCCGGAGGCCAGGGCCAGTCCGGCGACGCCACCTTCCATATCCGCGACGCGTTGTTCGAGCACGTCGCTGGTTGGATTCATGATGCGGGTATAGATATTGCCGAGTACAGCCAGGTTAAACAGGTCGGCGCCGTGCTGGGTGTCGTCAAACGCGTAGGCGGTAGTCTGGTAAATCGGAACTGCGACCGCTTTGGTTGTGGGGTCGGGGCTGTAACCCGAATGCACTGCTTTGGTTTCGATTTCCATTGTTATGTCCTCTGGTTTTTTGTGATTATGTCGTGCTGCAGGCTATTAAAACGTATGCGCAAAACATCTGCAACTGGCGACAACTTGTGATTGCACGGGTTACGGCGTCGTGACCGCCGCCAATTTCGCTTCGCGGTGGAACACGTACATGCCCGAACCGACGATAATCGCCACCCCGAACCAGGTAATCGGGTCCGGAAACTCGTCGAAGATGATCAAACCCAGCGCCGTCGCGCCAATAATTTCGACATACTGGAACGGCGCCAGTATACCGATCGATGCCAGCCGGTAGGCATAAACTACCAACAGGTGGCAAACGGTCGCGATCAATCCCAGGCAGCCGAGCAGCAACCATTGATCGCGTGATGGCCACAGCGCCGTGAGGATACCGACGTCGCTCGCGGTGCCCCAGGTCAGCGCGATGCTCATCACCAGGCAGCCGAAAATCCCGGCGAAAAACTGCAGCCGGATCGGATCCTCGTTTTTGACCAGCTTGCGCGTCAACAGGATGTAAAACGAAAAGCAAAAGGCCGCGCCAACCGGGAACAGGACGGCGTAGCCGACTTCGGAAAAAGTTGGTCGGATAATAATCACCGCGCCGATGAAGCCGAGGCTGATTGCCGATATACGCCGACAGTGAATGGCCTCACCTAAGAACAGCGCCGACAGCAGGGTTACCAGCAGCGGTTCGATGAAAAATATCGCGATCGCATCCGCCAGGGGTAAATAGGCTAGCCCGGTAAAAAAGAACAGGGTCGCGCAAGCGATTAGCGAGCCACGCGCGGCGTGCAGCAACAGGGTGGACCTGAACCAGGGCCCACGCGTCTTCAGCAACAGCGGCGACATCAATATTATCTGGAAGAAAAAGCGGCTCCAGGTCACCTGGCCCGATGAAATCGATCCGGACAGCCATTTGGCGATGGCGTCGATGCCGGGCAGCATCAGCATCGCGACGATCATCATCGCCATAGCCCTGGCGGTGTCATTGCTGCCGATCATTGCTGTGGTTGTTACATCTGGAATGCGAGGCCCGCAGTCTATTTGAATTGCAGCGATTCGGGAACCTTGCCGGCCTGTATTGAATGCGCCATCGAATTAGCTTGATCCGACCCCTGGCGGCCTGGTCGCGCATTTCGCTTTACCCATCGTTTGCAGGCTTGATATGCTACGCGCCTTAAAATTCGGCACTGCTATGAGCAAATATTCAATATTTTCGCTGCTTCGCAACGCGATCAGCTACCACGAAAACTGGGCCGCCGCCTGGCGCAGCCCGGAGCCGAAGCAGGAGTACGACGCGCTGATCATCGGCGGTGGCGGCCATGGGCTCGCAACCGCGTACTATCTTGCCAAAGAGCATGGCATGACTAATATCGCGGTGCTCGAGAAGGGCTGGATCGGCGGCGGCAATACCGGGCGCAATACCACCATCGTGCGCTCCAACTACCTGTGGGACGAATCCGCACACCTGTACGAAAAATCGATGAAGTTGTGGGAAGGCCTCAGCCAGGACCTGAACTACAACGTCATGTTCAGCCAGCGCGGGGTTTATAACCTCGGGCATAACCTGCAGGACATGCGCGATATCCAGCGCCGCGTCAACGCCAATCGCCTGAACGGCATCGACGGGCATGTCGTTACGCCCGAGGAAATCAAGCGCGCGATCCCGGAAATCAATATCGACCAGGGTTGCCGCTACCCGATCCTCGGGGCTTCCTTCCAGCCGCGTGGCGGCGTTGCGCGCCACGACGCGGTGGCCTGGGGATTTGCCCGCGGCGCCGATAAACACGGCGTCGATATCATCCAGAATTGCGAAGTCAGCGCGATCCGCCAGGAAAAAGGCGCCGTCACCGGGGTCGAAACCACACGTGGACGCATCAATGCGAAAAAAATCGGCGTCGTCGTCGCCGGGCACTGCTCGGTGCTCGCCGAAATGGCCGGTTTCCGCATGCCGATCGAAAGCCATCCGCTGCAGGCGCTGGTGTCGGAGCCGATCAAACCGATTATCAATACTGTCATCATGTCGAACGCGGTACATGGTTATATCAGCCAGTCGGACAAGGGTGATCTCGTCATCGGCGCCGGCATCGACAGCTACAACGGCTATGGCCAGCGCGGCAGCTTCCCGACCATCGAGCATACCGTTGCGGCCATTTGCGAAATGTTCCCGATCTTCCGCCGCGTGCGCATGAACCGCCAGTGGGGCGGTATCGTCGATACCGCGCCCGACGCCTGCCCGATCATCGGCAATACCCCGGTCAAGGGGCTCTATTTCAACTGCGGCTGGGGCACCGGCGGCTTCAAGGCAACGCCGGGCTCGGGCTGGGTGTTTGCCCACAATGTCGCCACCGGCGAACCGCATGAACTCAACCGGGCATTCGCACTGGATCGTTTCGTCAGCGGATTTTTGATCGACGAACACGGCGCGGCCGGCGTGGCCCACTAGGAGGCATGGCAAATGTTTTTGATTGAATGTCCCTGGTGCGGCGAGCGCGACGAAACCGAATTCTCCTGTGTCGGCGAAGCGCATATCGCGCGCCCGCTGGAAACCGAAAAGCTGAGCGACGAAGAATGGGCCGACTACCTGTTTATGCGCAAGAAT
>CAMYML010000162.1 GCA_947259305.1 uncultured Gammaproteobacteria bacterium
GTCAAACTGTCCCGCAGCGTGTCGCGGCGCGAGCAGCCGGGAATCGGTACCACGTCTTCGCCGCGCGCCAGCACCCAGGCAATCGCGAGCGCCGCGGTCGACACGCCCTTGCCGGCGGCGATATCGGCCAGGACATTGACCATCGCCAGGTTAGTCTCCAGGTTCTCGCCCTGGAAGCGCGGCATATCGCGCCGGCGATCGTTGTCGCCGAGCTGATCCAGCGACGCGATTTCACCGCTGAGCAGGCCACGGCTCAGCGGCGCGTAGGCGACAAAGCCGATGCCGAGCTCGCGGCAGGTCGGCAGGATCTCGGCCTCGACGTCACGGCTCGCGAGCGAGTACTCGGTTTGCACCGCGGCGAGCGCATGCGTCGCCTGCGCGCGGCGGATCGTACTGGCGCCGGCTTCCGACAGCCCTATCGCGCCGACCTTGCCCTGCTCGATCAGCTGCGCCATCGCTCCGACGGTTTCCTCGATCGGTACCGTCGGGTCCATGCGGTGCAGGTAATACAGATCGATAAAATCGACCTCCATGCGCTTGAGCGCCTTGTCGCAGGCCTCGAATACATACTCGGGTTTACCATTTACCTGGCGTGTGCCGTCCGGCAGGCGCATGTTGCCGAACTTGCTCGCCAGGAAAACGCGCTCGCGTATTCCCTTGAGCGCCCGCCCGACGAGTTCTTCGTTCTTGCCGCCGGCATACATATCCGCGGTATCGATCATGCTGATGCCCGCATCGACCGCGGCGTGAATCGTGGCGCTGGCCTCGTCCGGATCGGGCGTCGCGTAAATCGGCGTCATCCCCATGCAGCCCAGCCCCAGTGCCGATACCCTGGGCCCGTTGTTTCCCAATTGACGTGTTTGCATTACTTGCCTCCTGGACCTGTGGTCCCGTGTTACGCCAGCGGTTTTGTGACCGATAGCTATTCTAACCTGTCGCCGCCAGGCTTAAGCATGCGGCCGATACTCGACCACCTCGAAACCGCGGTTACGGTCCAATAAGTAAATCAGCCCGCGCTCGTCGACATCGACATCGTTGGTTTGCGGGCTGGCCTCGCCCTGCATTGGCGTCGGAATATAAAACCCGGCCTCCCGCGGGCGGGCCGGATCGCCGATGTCGACGATGCGCAAACCACCCGCAAACCACGCGCAATACACCAGGTTTTCGTCGATATGTTCCTGGAACTGGTGCATGCCGAAACGGCCCGGCGCGCGCGACCACGGCGAATCCATTTCGCTGACATGGAAGGTCGAAAGCGGCGCGATCGCATCGAGGTCGGTGACATCGAACAGCCACAGGCCCGCATGCGGTTGCCCATGGCGATGCTCGTGCTCCTCGTCGGCCACCAGCGCGACGCGGCGGCCATCGAAACGCCGCGCGGCCGGCAACACGGTATGCGTCGGCTCCACCACCCATGGGTGATAGGTATAGGCAGCGCGGGTTTGCGGTTTGCGGATATCGCTGATATCGATCACGCGCAAACCCGCGTGCCAGACCGAGGCCCAGAGTTCGTCGCCGATCCGCAGCGCGTGATGCAGCCGGTGGCCGTAACCCTGCCAGGTCGGCGTTTCGCCACCGGCCAGGTGCTGACCCGGCATCCACCAGCGCGACACTTCCTCGGGCTTTTGCGGGTTGGCGAGATCATAAATCACCAGGATATTGCCGATGTAACCCGGCATCTCGGTCGAGATGTAGGCATAGCGTTCGTCCATGTCGAAGCGATGCACGCCAAAGCCGTGCGTAGGCTGAAACTTAAGCAAGCGCGGCCTGGCGCGATCGCTGATGTCCCAGACCTTGAAGCCGCCCTCGTCGTAACCCCGCTGCCGCGCGGATTCGAGATCGGCGAGCTCGTCGCCAGTGATTTCGAGTTCGGCGGCAAGCTCGCCGAATTCCGGGTCGCGACCGAGCGACCGGGTTAATGCCTGGCGCGACTCGTCGAGGCGCTGCAACTCACGACGCAAAAAATGCCGCCGGTCTTGCTCGACATTGGTCAGCATGATGTCACCGCAGACGCGTACCTTGTGCGTATGCGACCAGGGGCTCGACTCGAGCCGCGCGATCAGCTTCGGCTGCGCGGGATCGGAGACATCGACGATGCTGGTGCCCTGCGGCGGCTTCATATGGCCGATGTAGGCGTAACCGTCGCTCACTACGACCTGGCCACCGCCCTCGATGTCGAGCCGCGACAGGCTGCGAATATTGTTGCTAAGCACCTGGCTCATCGCGCGCTCCCCGGTCGCCGGCCTTGCCTGCCTTGCGCCGCGCTAAATAGTTTCTCAGTACTGGTGCGAGCAGCGACAACAGCAACAATATCCACAGCAGGTTACCCAGCTTCGATGAAAACAGAACCCCCAGATCGCCCTGCGAAATGCGCAGCGCGCGCAGAAAATAATTCTCCAGCAGCGGGCCGAGGATGACACCGATCAGGATAGCCGCGACGTGATAGCCGGTGCGGCGCGCGATGTAACCGATGATGCCGAAGATGATCGCGACGCCCATGTCGAACACGTAGGCGCGCGGCACAAACGATCCCACCAGCGTAAACGCGATCAGGATCGGCGCCATGTACACCGTCGGCACCACCATGACACGGGAAAAATAACGCGTTAACGGCAGAATCAGCAGGCCCAGCAGCATATAGGTGATCAGCATCGCGGTGAACGATCCGTAGGCGATCATCGGTTGCGACTCGAACAGGTCCGGACCGAAATTGACGCCGTGGTATTCGAGCACTACGGCCATGATCGCGGCGGTGGCGCCGCCCGGCACGCCGATGATCAATAACGGAATCAGCGTGCCTGAAGTTACCCCGTTATTCGCCGATTCCGGCGCGATCAATCCTGGCACGTGACCGGTGCCGTACTTCTCCGGCGTTTTCGACATCATGCGCGACTGCTGGTAGGCGACGAAGGAGGCAATCGCCGCACCGGCGCCCGGTATGACTCCGATCACCAGCCCCAACAGGCTGGTCCAGACGACTTCCTTCCAGTGCAGCAGGGTGTCTCGAATCCCCTCGAAAGTCGGCCCCCATCCGGCTTGCTGCTGCTTCACCGCCCCCTGCTCGGAGAGGATGGTGTTGCGTTCGATCACGACAAAAGCCTCGGAAATCGCAAACAGGCCGACCAGCGCCGGGATCAGCGGCACCTTGTCGTAAAGCTCGAGAAAGCCGAAAGTACCGCGCGGCGCCTCGTAGACGACATCGGCGCCGATATAACCGATCATCAGGCCGAAGAAACCCGCGATAAGCCCCTTGATGGAATCCTCCGCGGAAATCGTCGCGATCAGCGAAATGCCGAACAGCATGACCACGATCATCTCGACGCTGTGCAGGTGAAATGCGACCTGCGACAGCCACGGGATCAGGATCAACGCGGCGACGGTGGTGATCAGGCCCGCGCCAACCGATGCCGTAAACGAGATCGCGAGCGCCTGCTGGCCGCGGCCCGCAATCGCCATCGGATAGCCGTCGAGCGGCGTCGCGGCGGCGCCCGCGGTGCCCGGAATGTTGACCAGTATCGCCGGGATGCCCGCGCCGAGCCGCGATGCGGTATACAGCGCGACCATGAATATCATGCCGGTGGCGGGCTCCATTGCCAGCGTCAGCGGCAGCAGGATGATAATCGTGTTGGCCGCGCTGAAACCCGGAATCGCGCCCACCAGGATGCCGAGCACGGTTCCCGGGATAATAATCCACCAGTAGCCGAGCGTGTCGACGAAAAGATCGAGAAATACGCCGAAATCGAGGCTCATCGGCTACAGCACTCCCTTGAGCCAGACTTCGATCGGACCCATCGGGAAACGGGTCTTGAAGAAATAGACGAACACGATGTAACCGATGACCGAGCACGCCAGCGAAATGATCAGCGCCCGCTTCCAGTTGGCCAGCGACGACAGCAACACGATCGCGGCGAAAACGAAGATAAACGTCGTCACCGTGAAACCCAGGCTTTCGATAAACCAGACATAAGCCACCGCAAGCAGCAGCAGGCCGATACGGCGCGCGCTGGTGGGCATGAACCCTAGCAAATCCTGGAAGGTGCCTTGCAGATGCAGCGTTTCCCGGTGTTTCCCGATACGCCAGGCACTGCGAATCACGAATGCGATGATTGCCAGCAGCAACAGGCCGCTGACCACGACCGCGCTCGCCTGGGATATCCACGGCACCTCGGTAATCGTCGTCAGGTAGTAAATCGTGAACACCAGCGCGATCGCCGGGATGATGCAATCGGGCAGTATATTGCGGGGTTTGTCCTGTGGGTCTTGTTGCAACCGTTTCACCGTATCAGTCGAGTCGCCTGTGCGCGCAAGCGGTCAATCGGGGAGTCGACGCCCCGCCGACGCGGCGCAAGGCAGGAAATGACCGTTCCCGGAAAACCCGGGAACGGTAGTATCCGGCGTTACCGGAACTAGCCTGTCAACAGGCTGCGATATTCCTTGCCGAGCGTGGTGATGTTGTCGACGTATTTCCGGCAGGCCTCGACACCGCCCGGTGCGATCAGCTCCCAGGAGCCCTTGCCCTTGGTGACCGCTTCCTTGTAAGCCGGGTCGGAAAACACTTTCTCGCCGGTCTGGCGCAGCTTGTCGAAGCGGTCGGGATGCTTTTCCGCGGCCGCGGTCTTGATGCCGAAGGCGCGCGCGCCGGCGGCTAGCGGAGGAATGCCGAGCTTGTACTCGGGATTGATCAAGACCGCGCCCGGCGTATGCTGCGACACCAGGTTCTGCTCGTCGAACAATCCCAGTATCTTGATGCCCTTGCGGCGCATCGCCGTGGTCAACGGCAGCACACCCAGATCCACTTCGCCGGTCAACACGCCGTTACGCGTATTTTTACCGCCGGACAACGGAATCAGGTTAACTTTCATGCCGGTCTTGTTCGCCAGCACCAGCATGCCCAGCGAAGCCGGATGCGCAAGCCGGCTGGTGGCGACGGTCAGGGTGCGTTTCTTGCCCTCGGCCACGACATCGTCGAGGGTTTTCATCGGGCTCTTGTCACTGATGAATACACAACCGGGGTCGGCATCGACCATCATGAAATAAAAATAATCGTCGAGCGCAAAGCTCGGCTTTTTGACCACCCAGTTCAAAACCTCGGGACCCATATTGCCGAAGATCAGGTCATGGCAATCTTCGGCGGCCTTGCCCATATAGGTTTCGTAGCCGACGCGACCCGCGGCGCCGGGATAAAACGACGGTTCCAGGTCGACACCCAGGTAATTCTTCCACACGCCGCCAAAGTTGCGGAAGTTACGGTCGGCACCGCCGCCGGCGCGCGTGGGGATAAAAACCCTCATGGTGCGCTCCGGGAAACCCGCGCTAAAGCCCAGTGACGGCATTCCCATGACCGCCAGACCCGCGGCGGACAATTTCAAAAAGTTACGACGATCTTGTTTACGCATGCTCTCCTCCGGTTATCGGGGCATTCGCTGGATATTCGTCCTGCAATGCCTTTTTGTGTTTAGCAAGATAACCGAATTGAAGACCCCGATCAAACCGGGATTGAAAGTCGGACATTGTGGTGACAGTTCACTCAATTCAAGTCCCTGCAGAGTCAGGTGCACTGTGACCATATTTGCACCTTAGTCGGTCACTTTATTTGCGTTTGCTACCTCCGGATATCGCAATCTTGACAGACCGGAAAATTGTGGCATCCTCCACACTATCCGCAACAACGTAAAGGGGGTGATCTAGTGTCTACAGAGATATTGGAGAAAGGTGTCAAAACGCTCGGGGATACCGAGGTTTAGAAGAAGGCTGAAAGACTTACAGGCCGTTGGCCAGGCCCGGTTTAACCGATGCCCTTGACAGTCTTTCTCCCAGGTAACTCGAAGGGCCACCGGAAACGGTGGCCCTTTTTTATTCCCATTCGCCAGGCGCTTTCATACACTCCGGTGCGCCGGCTAGCGGTGAGCCAGAAGAACAGTTTACCTTTTTAAATGGCCGCTTTTTTAAAAGGTATACTGTCCACGGAATTCAAACAGGGTAGCTAGAAAACATGGCCAGCGCTAAAACTAACCAGGATGTCAGTAAAATAACCATTCCCGCCAGGCACGCCAAAGCGACATTTGTAAAAAAGCGGCAACACATCAAGGTCATCAATACCCATGGTACCCAGGTCGTCGATTGCTGGGCATTGAATGCCGACAATATGACCGAGTTTATGTCGATGGAACATTGCCGCGTTTCGCTGGAAAGCGTCATCCCGCGCAAAGGCAATACGATGGTGACCAATAGACGGCGACCGATTCTGAAAATAATCGAAGACTCCGCCAGTGGCACCCATGACACGCTATTGGCCGCTTGCGACCGCTACCGCTATGAATTGCTGGGGTGTAAGGAGTATCACCGAAATTGTACCGATAATTTCTGGCAGGCAATGGTCGAGGTCGGCTGCAAACCCGTGGAATTACCATCACCCTTTAACCTGTGGCAAAACACGCCAGTAGAGCCAGATGGAACGATCAAGCCCAATCCTCCGCGGACCAAAAAAGGCGATTACATCCTAATGCGCGCAGAAATGGACTTGGTGATATGCCTGTCGGCCTGCCCGCAGGATATTACTTCGATTTGCGGCAACAAACCGCGCAATGCTCATTTCGAAATTTACTAGTATCAGGCCGCGAATTTCCGCGGCCTGGTTATTTATCCTTCATCGATTCGCTGTTCCGTCGATTTGTCGAAGAGGTGAATATTTTCCGCGGCGACGGAGAGTTTCACCGCTTGTGCGGACCGTGGCAGGCGATGAATACCGGGCAGGCTGGCCGTGAGCGCCTCCCCGCTGCCATTCAGGCTGCCGTGCAGCAGGGTATTGGCGCCCAGGGGCTCGGCAAGGCCGGCCAGCAATTCAATTGGCCCGTTGTCGTCCGGATGCAGGTGCTCCGGCCTGATACCCACGATCACCTCGCCTGCGTAAGAGCCGTGGTATGGAATCACAGACTGATTATTAAGCCGCAACTCGCCGGCTTCGATCTGCCCGCCCAGCACGTTCATCGCCGGGCTGCCGATGAATTGCGCGGCGAACAGGGTTCGCGGGGACTGATACACCTCAAGCGGGCTGCCGATCTGTTCGGCGACCCCGTCATTCATGACGATCATCCGATCCGCCATGGTCATGGCTTCCACCTGGTCATGCGTCACGTAGAGCGCGGTGATACCGAGCTTCGACTGCAGCTCCTTGATCTCCAGGCGCATCTGCACCCTGAGCTTGGCATCGAGGTTTGACAGGGGTTCGTCGAACAGGAATACGGCAGGTTCGCGTACGATGGCGCGGCCCATGGCGACACGCTGACGCTGGCCGCCCGACAATTGCCTGGGTTTGCGATCCAGGTATGGCTCCAGCTGCAGCAATTTCGCGGCCGCGGCCACTTTTGTTTCGATTTCCGGTTTTGGCAGCCTGGCGATCTTGAGCCCGTAGGCCATGTTTTGCCACACCGACATATGCGGATAAAGCGCATAGTTCTGGAAGACCATGGCGATGTTGCGCTCCATCGGCTCCTTCTCGTTGACCCGCTCGCCGCCGATCTGGATTTCGCCCTCGCTGACCGACTCGAGCCCGGCCACCATGCGCAGCAGCGTCGATTTGCCGCAGCCGCTCGGGCCGACAATGACGATAAACTCGCCATCGGCAATGTCGATACTGACCCCATGGATGACCTGGCTCTTGCCAAAGCGCTTCTTGACGTTATTCAGTACTACTGTCGCCATATTATTTCTCGCTATCGACCAGTCCACGAATGAACAGTTTTTGCATCGAAACCACGATGATAACCGGGGGAATCATGGCCAGGATCGAGGTGGCCATGATGACCGGCCAGTCCGCGGTATCGTCGCCCGATGGAAACATTTGCTTGATCCCCATAACAATCGTGTTCATCTCCACGTCGGTGGTAATCAGCAGTGGCCACAAATACTGGTTCCAGCCATAGATGAAAAGAATGACGAAAAGCGCGGCGATATTGGTGCGGCTCATCGGCAGGATGATATCGACAAAGAATCGCATGGGACTGGCGCCGTCGACGCGCGCCGCCTCCGCGAGTTCGTCCGGAATCGTCATGAAAAACTGACGGAACAGAAAAGTTGCGGTGGCCGAGGCGATCAGCGGGAAAATCAGGCCGCCATAGCTGTTGAGCATGCCGAAGCCCGCAATCACCTCGTAAGTCGGTACGATGCGCACCTCGACCGGCAACATCAGGGTGATGAAAATCATCCAGAAAAAGAAGATGCGGCCGGGAAAGCGGAAATACACGATGGCGAAAGCCGACAGCAAGGAGATGATGATTTTCCCGACGGCGATTCCCAGTGCCATGACCAGCGAATTGAACAATCGGCGGACTGACGATCTCCGGCTGGGTCACGGTCGACGCGACGAAGGCCAGCCAGATCGGGAAAAATACGATCAGGACACCGAGGATCATCAACGCGTGCGTCAACCACAGCGCGCGCCCGCTCTTCTCGACCATTCCCGGCATCGGCTCGTGTTTCGATTCAGCCATCAGTAATGCACCCGCTTCTCGACGAACTTGAACTGCACCACGGTCAGGGCACCGACCAGCAGCAGCAGAATCACGGATTGGGCGGCGGACGAGCCGAGATCCTGGCCGACGAATCCGTCCGCAAAAACCTTGTACACCAGGATGGTCGTGGCCTGCTGCGGGCCTCCAGACGTAATCGTGTGGATCACGCCGAAAGTTTCGAAAAACGCGTAGACGATATTGACCACCAGCAGGAAAAAAGTGGTGGGCGAAAGCAGCGGCAGAACAATGGTAAAGAACCGCCGCCAGAAACTGGCGCCGTCGATTGCAGCGGCCTCGATCACCGATCGGGGGACGGCCTGCAAGGCGGCGAAGAAGAACAGGAAATTGTAGCTGACGCGCCCCCAGCCGGAGGCGACGACGACCAGCCCCATGGCTTCGGCTTCGTTTAATACGTGATTCCAGTCGTAGCCCAGTTGACCGAGATACCAGGAGACCACCCCGACCCGGGTGTTGAACATGAAAAGCCATAACACGCCCGCAATCGCGGGCGCCACGGCATAAGGCCAGATCAGCAGCGTGCGATAGACGCCCGCGCCCTTGATCAGGCGATCGGCCATAACCGCCAGGAACAGGGCCGGAACCATCGAGACCAGGGTCACCAGCAGGGAGAAAATGCCCGTGGTCAGAAACGAGGCTCGATAGAATTCATCGGTCAGCAGAAATTCGAAATTGCCAAGGCCGACAAATTTCGTCGACAGGCCGAACGGATCGGGGATGAACAGGGATTGCCAGATCGCCTGCCCGGCGGGATAAAAGAAAAAAATCGCGGAAATGACGATTTGCGGAAAAATAAGCGCCAGCGGCAGCAACCAGCCTTTGAAGGTGACCAGTTTTTCCATCAATCCAGTCCGCCGGGAGACGCGGTCAATGGCGGCGGATTGCCGCCATTGACCCGCAACGGCCCGCGTCGCTTACCGGTTTGCCTGTTCGAAACGGCGCAGCAGTTTGTTACCGCGCTGGACCGCACTGTTCAACGCGGTTTGAGCGTTCTTGTCGCCCGACCAGACGGCTTCCAGTTCTTCGTCGATGATGCCGCGAATCTGGTCGAACGAACCCAGGCGCAGGCCTTTCGAATTCGCCGTGGGTTGCCTGGTCGTCATCTGGATGACCGCGATGTCTGTTCCGGGGTTCTTCTGGTAGAACCCGTCGGCCCGGGTCTTGTCTCCGGCCGCGATGGTAATCGGCAGATAGCCCGTATCCTGATGCCACTTGGCCTGGATATCGGTCGACGACAGGAAATTCAGGAATGCGGCAACGGCCTTGTATTCATCCGACTTGTGACCGCTCATTACCCACAGCGATGCACCGCCGATGATGGTGTTTTGCGGCGCGCCATTTACGCCGTCCCAATACGGCAGCGGGCGGACAGCAAAGTCGAACTTGGCCTCGGCCTTGATGCCGGCGTAACCCGCCGAACTCTCGGTAAACAGGGCGCATTCGCCGCCACGGAAGTTGGCGCCACCCTCGTTGCGGCGCCCGGCGTAGAAGAATTTACCTTCCTTCGCCCAGTTACCCATGGTCTGGATATGCTTGACCTGGACCGGGCCATTGAATGCCAGTTCGGTATCGACACCCATGAATCCATTGTCCTTGGTGGCAAATGGAATGTTGTGATAGGCGGAGAAATTTTCCAGGTGAATCCAGCTTTGCCAGGCGGTGGTCAACGGGCACTTGTGGCCCGAAGCCTTGAGCTTGTCGAGCACGACGCCGACTTTTTGCCAGGTCGACAGATCCGCGTCCGGGCCGATGCCGGCAGCCTTCAAGGCATCCCGGTTAACCCAGAGTACCGGAGTCGAGGAGTTGAAAGGCAGGGACAACATCTTGCCATCGGTGGTGGTGTAGTAACCCTTGACCGAGCCGATATAGGCGTCGGGATCGAATTTGGCGCCGGCGTTCGCCATCACCTCGTGCACTGGGTTGATCGCGCCCCTGGCAGCCATCATGGTTGCGGTGCCAACCTCGAACACCATCAGGATATGGGGCTGCTCGCTGGCTCTGAATGCGGCAATGCCGGCATTCAGCGTCTCCGAGTAATTCCCCTTGTGCGCGGCAACCACGGTGTAATCGCCCTGGCTCGCATTGAACGTTTTTACCTGCTCGGCCACCAGGTCGCCAAGGCGGCCGGTAAAGGCGTGCCAGAATTGAATTTCCGTGGCCGCGAATGTGGTGATTGGGGATGCCAGCAAGGCGCCGGCAAGCATGATGCTGAATAGAGCTTTTTTGAACATTGTTATTCCTCCGGTTATGCGTGATTGGCCTGCGTGCGCGGGCCAGGGTCCTTTTGCCCGTAACTTATTCTATCCCGTTGCCCGGGAATTATTATTAACGAAAGATTACGGGAGAAGCATTATATCGGAGAATACCCGGAGCGTGCATCCCTTAAAGGGACTGGATCTTGCGGAATAGCTATTTGATTCTCAAATTGATTCCCTGCGCTTTCGATACTCAACTTGTCAGTACCCTTTCCAACTTTTAAAGGTTTCCTATAGCTCTCGCTCTCTCCAGGTCAAAAAGCCCTCCTTTCTGGCTCCAGTCGGATTGTTTGACACATTTGTACGAGATCGAAATCGGCTTATTGCTCTCTGACACCTAATTAATCGGGATTCCCCCCTGTTTCCGAATCCCGGTTCTTTTCAACAACTCTGTTCTCGAGCTTTCCCATCAATTCCGGGACAAGTCGCTCACTAAATCCTGCAACAACACAAAATACACCGATTGCATAAAGATTATCCGCGGAAACTGATATAAAGCCCGCCTGTATTGCCAAAACCAGAAATCCGCCTGACAGGAAACCCAATAGGACCTTCGTAATGCTCTGAGTGCCGATAGAGGCACTTGAAGCGTACCTTTGAATCTCGATAGATCTGAATCTCGACACAATTGAGAGGAGCGCCCCAACACTTCCTGCAGTGGAACCAAAAAATATTTTGAAAATGCCTGACGTTCGAAATTCGACAGAAGAAGAAAAATATACAGCAATCCACAATAACCCGAGCACCAACACAAGCACGGAACCACTGAATAAATAGACTGAATGGGAGGCTTCCCGACTTTTGGTTTCGATAAGCTCTTCTACATTAGAAAAATACGCAGGGTCAAAAGTGTCGTCGCCTTGAGTTGATTTAAGCAACCCACTGAATAATCGACTCCCGAGATATGGGATTACCTGGGCCCATCGTTTCTCTGGTATGGTCGCCTTTACTTGCATATGCAGTCGTACCGCGTATGCAATGTAGGGCCGGGCGTTTAGGGCGACCGTTTTATTGTAATCCCACCAAAGCCCAGATTTTTCATCCATCCATACACAACTAATTTCATCTTTCCCTAGTATCGAGCTGATCTTATGCCCCTCTTCTATGCAGGTGCCGGCTTTGTAGTTCTCCCATTTTGGCTGATCGACCTTTACGAGACTTTGTTCAGAAACTGGCTTCTGCGAAGTTTCTTTCTTCTCCGATAAAATACTACTGCCGTCCAACCTTCGAGCATGACCTGCACAGTACTTTCCTCCATCGGCTCGGTTCCGGCAACGCGCACCTTTCTTCGTAGTTGCCTCGCATTGAGATGTAGATTTCACGTGGGACCTCTCGAATAAATTTTAAAGCTTGCTGAAGTTAGTAGGTTTATTAAGGGGCAGCCATCAAATTTACTTTGCTTTCCCAAAAACCAACCTGACCCTGTAATTCCCTGAACTACCTCATTAAAAACTTCACGACCGCATATGACTTTACCAAGCTACGTTGCTTTAAAAAAGCGATACAACTTCCCTTAGTCTTTACACCGATCGAATTCTTCCCCCAACTCCGGGACCAGTATACCTATTTAATGGCCATCAAATTGTAATAGGCATATCGAACCCATAGTGCCAGGTCTTTGATTTTTGATTTCGCTCATCAGAATACCCAAAACCAAAGGCCTGAACCCTCAATCTCACTCAATCTCAATTAATAAAACTGCCACCATATCTGGATTCCCACCATTTTTCGCAATCATTCGATATCGCCCGTTAGATTTTTCATTTCCTGATCGAGCTTTGCAGTAACCCAGATAAATTATTGATTTATATGCCGTTTTCGAAATCAAACGCAGGGAGAGCGAGGCGGCGTGATCGACCACCCGGCTTCTGTGACATGTATCACCAAAATTGGCCGTGGTTTTTCGTAAATCTGACCTATTATTAATAATCTTGATATACACCTGATTTATCACGGATTCCGTAAACAACCGAAACTTAGCTTATGTTCTTCACCAAATCCGATACAAACAAGTCCAAAACCATCGAAGCACTGATCCCCATGGTCGATCTATTCGCCGTGCTGGCGATCGTGTTCATGATTTACTCGAGTGATGAAATCATTGCCTCGCAGGAGAAAAGCCAGGAGATGATCGAACAGATCGCTACTGATTACAAAAAACTGCAAGAAGAAGTTGCCGCCGCCGAACAGGCCAGGCAGGAACGTCGCGATATGCTGGCACAAAATGCCGTCAAGTCGTTAGAAGAAATCGAGACGCAGCGAGAGCAGAAAGCGAAACAGCTGGTCGCTCAGTTTACGCAAATGCTGTCCGAGCAACAAAGCCAGGCTGCACTGGAATACGAAACGCTCGTCGCCAAGTTCGAAGTCGAGCACGAGCAGGAAGTGGAAAAGCAAAAGGCCGAGCTCGAAGCAGAAAAGCAAAAGGAATTGCAATTGAAGGTCGCCAAGCTGGAGCAACAAAAGGAAGCGGAAGTATCGTCGGCTAAACAGGAATTCGAGCAAATCGTTACTGCCAATGAGGCGCAACTCGAAACGACTACGCAGGCGATTATTGCGGCCGAGATGAAGCGCGTAAAAGATTTGTCCCAGCAGCAAGCGGAACTCGTACAACAGAAACAAATGGTAGTGGCCAGGCTGGAACAGCAACAGATGCAACAGCAAGTGCAGACAGCGCAACAAGCCCAGCAGCAGCAACTCGAAGCGCAACAACAACAATCCGAGGCACTGGCAAAGCAAAAAGCGCAAATGGAAGCACAAAAACAGGCCGCGGCACAGGCAGCCGCAGAGTCAGCCAAACAGCAGGCAGAAGCCGAAGCTGAGCAGAAACTGGCGCAAGAATTAGCCGCTCAGCAAGCCAAACTCGAGGCACAAAAGGCACAGGAATTGGCAGCGTCGCAAGCAGCCGCAGAGGAATCCAAACAGCAGACACTGGCGCAAGAGCTGGCGGCTCAGCAAGCCAGGCTCGACGCACAAAAGGAACAGGAACTGGCACAGGCAGAAGCGGCGGCACGGGAACTGGCGAAGCAAGCGGCGCAGGCAGCCTCCGAGGAAACAGAGCGGGAAGTATTAAAGACGGCCAAGCAGCAGGCACAGTCAGAAGTCGAAGCTGAGCATGCGCAAGCGATGGAGCAACAGCTGGCCCAGCTCGAGGCACAGAAGGATGCGGAGCTGAAGCCGTTTCTCGAGGCAGAGCAAGAAAGGCGAGAGGCGGAAAAAGTAAGGGAACAGATCGTCGACAATCTTCTCGAGAACTTCAAGGACTCTCAGGAAGGAGACGTTGATATCGACCAAAAGACCGGCAGGGTCAGGATCAACTTTCAGGAATCTTATTTCGTGCGCGGCTCCGCCGAGCTTTCGGATAGCATGAAAGACTTACTCCGGGTCATGATTCCGAAATATGCGAAAAGCATTTACGAAAATGAAGGCGCCGCCAAGCAGGTCGAGTCGCTCAAGATTTCCGGGCTGACCTCGCCCATTTTCCGCGGCAAATATTTCGACATCGGCGATACGTCTGCCGAAGGGGAAGAAGCGCGTGAATACAATTTGAAATTGAGTAACGATCGCGCGCTCGCCATGTATAGCTTCATTTTCGATGGCGCTGAAATGGGCGAGTACGAGTATCGGGCCCAGTTGAAAGCCGACCTGGGTATCGAAGCGCTGGGTTACCGGACTGCAACCCCGGTTCCCGCCGAGCTGGTGGGACAAAAGGCAACCTGTATCGAGTACGACTGTAAGAAGGAACAGGCGTCCATTCTCGAATTTAAACTATATTCGGAACAGTAAAACTCTATTTTAATCCTGGTATTGGGTTAGGGAGCAACAATGTTTAAGTACGTATTTTTAGGAATTCTAGCGGCGGTCGCGTATTTCGTGTTCGTTTTCGATATGCAGCTCACCAATCAAATGATCGGCAGAACATTTATCGGCGGCATAGCGGGCTGCCTGGTCGTGTTTTTGTTTTTCAAGTTCGGTTTGCATTACAAAATCGCATCGCTGAACCGATTCGCGACGGCATTTTATTATGCGGTTTTCGAGTACAAGAAAGTGCAAACAACGCCGTCGGACCTGGACTTCGTAGACAGTGTACGACAACAGGCCGAGGTGGCCCTTGCCGCCAACTTCGACCCGTCGCTGTCGGCTGGGCAATTGGCGATCCCCGTTTCGCTGTATTCGGGCAAGGATTCCTATCTCGAGGAATTGCGGGCCAAGATCAAGGAAGCGGAAAAGCTCAAGCTCCAGTCACACCAAC
>CAMYML010000163.1 GCA_947259305.1 uncultured Gammaproteobacteria bacterium
GTACTGATTATTGGATTTCTGATTGTCGAACCGCACGGGCTGGCACGCCTGTGGCGGATCGCCAAGGAAAAATTGCGCCTCTGGCCGTTCCCCTATTAACGGGTGGATCGGCCGACGGCGTGTACATTAAAATGTTGTTTCGCAATACAACCGGAGGAAGTAAATAAAATGAGAAAATTAACCCGCACAATCGTGGCCGCGCTAATGGCGGTACCACTGATGTCCGGTGTTGCCAGCGCCTACGAGCTGGTCATGCCGACGCTTGATTATCGAACCGGCCCCTACGCACCGAATGGCATTCCCTTCGCCAACGGCTACGGGGATTACCTCAACATGCTCAACGAACGCGATGGCGGCATCAACGGCGCGCGTATCAGCCTGGTGCCCTGCGAAACCGGGTACAACACCAAGAAGGGTGTGGAATGTTACGAAAACACCAAGGGCGAAGGCCAGTCCGGGGCACTGGTTTATCAACCGCTGTCCACCGGCATCACCTACCAGCTGATCCCGAAAGCCAGCGTCGATGAAATCCCGATTTTCTCGATGGGCTACGGCCGTACCTCCGCCGCCAACGGCAAGGTATTCCCCTGGGTATTCAACTTCCCGGCGACCTACTGGAGCCAGGCAACCGTATTCGTACAGTACATCGGCGAAAAGGAAGGCGGAATGGCGAACCTGAAGGGTAAGAAAATCGCGCTGGTATACCATAATTCGGCATACGGCAAGGAACCGATACGCACGCTGGAAAAAGCCGCCGAAAAATACGGCTTCGAATTCATGGCGCTGCCGGTCGATCATCCGGGTCAGGAGCAAAAGGCAACCTGGCTGCAGATTCGCCGCGAAAAGCCCGACTGGGTGATGATGTGGGGCTGGGGTGTCATGAACCAGGTCGCGATCAAGGAAGCCGGGTCGATCCGCTACCCGATGGATCATTTCATCGGTGTCTGGTGGTCAGGCTCTGAAAACGACGTCCTGCCGGCCGGCGCAGCCGCTGATGGCTACCTGTCGGGTGCTTTCCACCAGCCGGGTGACAACTTCGGCGCCCACGACGACATCAAGAAACACGTCTACGACAAGGGCATGGGCCTGGGCGACCGCGATCGTATCGGCGAAGTCCTCTACAACCGGGGCCTGGTGGCCGCGATGTGGACCTCCGAGGCGATTCGAAAGGCGATGGAAATCCACGGCACCAACGAAATCAAGGGCACACACGTGCGTGACGGTTTCGAGGCGCTCGAAGTCGACGAAGCGCGCCTGAAGGAACTGGGCCTGGCGAATTTCACCATTCCGGTAAAGGTGACCTGTAAGAACCACGAGGGTCCGGGCAAGGTCGCACTGCAACAGTGGGACGCCAAGGCCAAGAAATGGAGCCTGGTCAGCGGCTTCTACGAGCCACTGCGTGACATCACCGGCCCGCTGATTGCCGAAGATTCGGCCCAGTACGCCGCCGAAAACAACGTTGCCGAACGCAGCTGTAACTAGGCCGGGATACCCGGGGGCGTTTGATGAGTGAAGCCGCGATAGCAACCAGCAGCAATACACTGCTGTCGGTGAACAACATCGAGGTGATCTACGATCACGTCATCCTGGTATTGAAAGGCGTATCGCTCGAGGTTCCCGAGCAGGGCATCGTCGCCCTGCTCGGAGCCAACGGCGCCGGCAAAACCACGACCCTGAAAGCGATTTCCAACCTGCTGCGCTCCGAGCGCGGTGACATCACCAAGGGCAGCATCGAGTTCGAGGGCAAACGTATCGACAAGCTGACTCCGGCGGATCTGGTGCATCAAGGCGTCATCCAGGTCATGGAAGGTCGGCATTGCTTCGAACATCTGACGGTCGAGGAAAACCTGCTGACCGGGGCCTACACCCGGCGTGACGGTAACGCTGCGATCAACCGCGATCTCGAACTGGTATATAGTTATTTCCCGCGCCTGAAGAAGCGCAATCGCGCCCAGGCGGGATACACTTCCGGTGGCGAACAGCAAATGGTCGCTATCGGCCGCGCGCTGATGTCGCGTCCGAAAATGATATTGCTCGACGAACCGTCGATGGGCCTCGCGCCGCAACTGGTGGAAGAAATTTTCGAAAATGTCGCGCGCTTGAACAAGGACGAAGGGGTCACCTTTCTGCTGGCCGAGCAAAACACCAATATCGCGCTGCGTTATGCCAACCACGGTTACATTCTTGAAAATGGTCGCGTCGTGCTCGAAGGTAGCGCGGCCGAGTTGCGTGAAAATACCGACGTCAAGGAATTTTACCTCGGCATCAGCGAAGGCGAGCGCGTCAATTTCCGCGACGTCAAACACTATCGCCGCCGCAAGAGATGGCTGACGTGAATACCACTGTCATTCCCGCGCAAGCGGGAATCTTAAATTATTCGTTATTTTAAAAAACTGCGTGTTAGGGTTGATGTAAAAATCTTGCCGTCATTGCAAGATCCCCGCTTGCGCGGGGATGACTCTATTAAACGAAGGGCGAGGACTAGACCAAATGAGTGAACACTACGACAGCCTGGAAACGCGCAGCGCGGACGAGCGAGCGCAGGCGCAGTTCGAAGCGATCCGGGCGCAAATCGAACATGTCAAAAACAATACCGCGGCTTATGCCGAATCGCTCAGGGATATCGATGCCAGCGGGATCACGGACGCCGCATCGTTCAGTACTCTACCGTTGACGCGGAAATCGGAGCTGATCGAATTACAGCAGGCACATCGACCCTTCGGCGGTTATACGCCGACCAATACCGCTACCTACTCGCACGTATTTGCCTCTCCGGGTCCGATTTACGAACCAGGCTACGCGGTGCCCGATTTCTGGCGCTTCGCGCGTTCGCTCTACGCCAGCGGTTTTCGCCCCGGCGACCTGGTGCATAACTGTTTCAGCTACCATTTCACCCCTGCCGGCCAGATGTTCGACAGCGCGGCGGCGGCGCTGGGTTGCGCCGTAATCCCGGCTGGCGTCGGCCAGACCGAGCTGCAGGTACAGACCATTGCGGATCTCAAACCCGATGCATACGTGGGTACGCCATCGTTTTTAAAGATCATTCTCGAACAGGCCGACGAACTTGGCTCTGACGTCACCTCGATCAGCAAGGCGATGGCGAGCGGCGAAGCCCTGCCGCCCCCGCTGCGCGCCGGTTTCGTCGAGCGCGGGGTGCGGGTGCAGCAGTGTTACGGGACCGCCGACCTGGGCCTGATCGCCTACGAATCCAGCGCCGAGGAAGGCCTGATCATCGATGAAGGTGTGTATGTCGAAATCGTGCGCCCGGGAAGCGGCGAGCTGGTCGCGGCGGGAGAAGTCGGCGAGGTCGTGGTCACTAACCTGGGGCAGGAGTATCCGCTGATACGCTTCGCCACCGGCGACCTGTCCGCCTTCATGCCGGGAATCAGTCCCTGTGGTCGCACCAATCAGCGCATCAAGGGCTGGATGGGACGCGCCGATCAAACCGCCAAGGTGCGCGGCATGTTCATTCACCCGGAGCAGGTCGACAGGGTAATTAAACGTCACCGCGAGATCGTCAAAGCCAGGCTGGTTATCAACTGGATCGATCAGGCCGACCAGATCACGCTGCAATGCGAGTCCGACAGCGCCGATGCCGCGCTAGCGGCCGCGATCGCCGAAAGTATCCGTTCGATCTGCAAACTGCGCGGCGAGGTCGAAATGGTCGCGCCCGGCAGCCTGCCTAACGATGGCAAGGTCATCGACGATAGCCGCAGTTACGCGTAAACAGGCGCGAATCCGATGCCGTCGCAGCGCCTGCTCGAAAACGTCCGGGTAATCGATTTATCGCAGTATATTCCGGGGCCGTTCGCCACCCGGCAATTGGCTGACCTGGGTGCCGAAGTGATCAAGGTCGAACCGCCCGGCGGCGATCCAATGCGCTTTTTCATGCATGCCGACGAAGCCGGGCTATCGCCGATTTATCGCCACCTCAACCGCGGCAAACGAATTTGCAACCTCGACCTCAAGACCGAACAGGATCGGCAGAATTTAACCAGGCTGCTGGTCGGCGCTGACATCCTGCTGGAATCCTTTCGCCCCGGCGTACTGGCCCGGCTCGGATTCGACCGGGAGCAACTGGAAAAAATCAATCCCGGCCTGATTCACTGCGCGCTTTCGGGCTACGGCCAAAACGGGCCCTACGCGCAGCGCGCCGGTCACGATATCAACTATTGCGCTTTGAGCGCGCAGTCGATCGTCAGCGGCGTCGCGCAGAAACCCGTCATCGGATTCCCGCCGATCGCCGATCATGCGGCGGCGCTGCAGGCCAGTATCGCCATGCTGGCCGCGCTAATTTCAAAAAATTCCGGTCGCGGCGGCGTTCATCTCGATATCAGCATGACCGAATCGATACTGGCCTGGCAGTACCTGCCGCTGCTGGGTGAATCGGCGCAGCGGGCCGTATCCCTGCTTAACGGCGGCGCCGCCTGTTACAACATCTATCAATGCGCCGACGATCGTTTCGTCAGCCTCGGCGCCATCGAAGCCGCATTCTGGCAAAACTTCTGTAACGCACTGGAAAAGCCCGAATGGATCACGCGGCAGTTCGAAAGCATGCCGCAGCGGGCGTTAATCGACGCGGTCGCGGCAGAGATCGGCGCGCAAACCGGGGCGCACTGGCAACAAAAACTCGATCCCGTCGACTGCTGTTTTGAACTTCTGTTTACGCCGGAAGAACTGGCAAAGCATGCGCAATTCCAGTCGCGCCAGGCGCTCAATGAGAACGGCCCGAATTACCCGGCATGGATCGATCAGCAGGCGCTGCAGCTGGCGACCGGACTCGAGCAGGTCAGCTGTGCCGACGACCTGCGCTGGAGATCTGGCGGCGCCGATTAACCTCGACCGATATAGGGCATGGTCGTCGCCATGATGGTCATGAACTGGATGTTGGTATCGAGCGGCAGCGACGCCATCTGCAGTACCGCGCGGGCAACATGCGCCACGTCCATCACCGGTTCCACCGCGCGCTCGCCGTTGGCCTGCGGCACGCCTTTCGGCATGGCTTCGGTCATCGGCGTCGCGGCGTTGCCGATATCGATCTGACCGCAGGCGATATTGTGCTTGCGACAATCGAGCGAGATTGACTTGGTGAGGCCGGTAATCGCGTGTTTGGTCGAGGTATAGGGTGCGGAGAAAGGACGTGGCGCATGCGCCGAAATCGATCCATTGTTAATGATACGCCCGCCCCGCGGGTCCTGGGCTTTCATCATTTTTATCGCCTGCTGGGCGCAAAGAAATGGCCCGGTCAGGTTGACATCGACCGTTGCCTGCCACTGCTCGTAGGTCAGCTCCTCCAGCGGCACGCCGGGGGTAAAGCTGCCGGCATTGTTGAACAACAGATCCAGCCGACCGAAAGCCTTTGCCGCCTGTTCGAACAGCTTCACGACCTGCTCGGGTTTGCCGACATCGGTCGGCACGCACAGGCAGCGTGCCGCATCGGCACCGGCGAGATCGACGGTTTCCTGCAGCGCCTGCACTCGTCTGCCAACCAGCACCACCGCGTAGCCGTCATCCAGCAAGGCGTGGCAAACCGCCCTGCCGATGCCACTCCCGGCGCCGGTCACCAACGCCACTTTCAAACCGTCACCCATTGATTACTCCTTCAGTATTCGACCGCGATATTTAGTTCGGGATCATCGTGCAGCGCCCAGTAAGCGTCATTAAGCTTCGTCGTCAGGGCTCCCGGCCTGCCGTCCCCTACCCGCTCGCCATTGATACGGGTAACCGGCATGATGCCGCCTGCGGTACTGGTGAGGAAGGCTTCGTCGGCGGCTTTTGCCGTGGCCGAAGGCAACGGCTCCTGTTTCACCTGAAGATCTTCCCGCGTCAGTATCTCCAGTATGGTTTGCCGCGTTACCCCTTCGAGCACGCCGCGCACCGGGGTAATGACGGTATCACCGTGGCGCACAAAGACATTGAAGCCCGGTCCCTCGACGAGATTACCCTCGGCATCGACCAGCACCACGGTATCGGCGCCCTCGTCATAAGCCTCGAACAGGGCCATCACCATATCCAGCCAGTGATAATTCTTAATCCGGGTATCTACCGCCTCGGGTGGTATCCGCTGACGCTTGCTGATCAGCAGGTTAAGTCCCCGCGCGCGTTTTTCATCATTCGCAATCCAGACGAACGGAACCGCAAAGGCGAGGAAACGATTTTCGCAGCTGCGCGGATCGCGTGAACCCGGCGCTGGAATGCCGCGGGTGCAGATAATCTCGACGTAGGCATCGCGCAATCCGCTCAACCTGACCAGTTCGAACATGATCGCCTGAATCTGGTCGCGATCATAGGGAATAGACATGCGCAGTCTGCCCATGCTCGTTTGAAAGCGGTCGATGTATTCACCGACCCGGAAAAACTTGCCGCGCCAGACGTGTGCGACATCGTAGGTCGCGTCAGAATGCAGGAAGCCCCAGTCCAGCAGCGGGATCTTCGCCTCGGCGATGGCGACATATTCATCCTCGATGAAGGCGACGCCCTGGGAAAAATCGGTCATGGCTCTGCTCCCCGTCAGTTAAAATTTGGTTTGCGTTTTTCGACAAAGGCCTGGATGCCCTCGCGGCCATCCGGCGAGGCCGCGCATTGCGCCACCAGCTGGCCTTCGAGCTCCATCTGGGTTTCGAGATCGTTGCCGGCGCTGGCCAGCAGCAGCTTCTTGACATAGGCGGTCGACAGTCGCGCGCCGGCGGCGAGTTCGCCGGCCACCCGATTCGCCTGCGCCTGCAATTCAGCGTCGCTTACCACCCGCGTCACCAGCCCCAGTGCGCAGGCTTCGGCGGCGCTCAGGGTTCGATTGGTCAGCATCAACTCCTGCGCCCTGCGTAACCCGACCAGGCGCGGTAAAAAGTAGCTCGAACTGCCGTCGGGGCATAATCCGGCACGGGTGTAGGCCATGGTGAAGCTGGCCGATTCCGCCGCCAGCACGATATCACCGACCAGTGCGATACTGAAACCGGCGCCCGCGGCTACCCCGTTTACCGCAACGATCAACGCGGCCTGCATGCGCGCCAGGATCGAAATCGCGCCATGTAAATCATCCGCCAGTGATTTGATCGCCTCGCCCACCGTGTCGCCATGCGACAGCATTTCCTTGATATCGCCTCCCGCGCAAAAGAAACGCCCGCTTGCACTCAACACCACGGCCTTGAGTGCGGGATCGTTGTCGCAGAGTCTTGCGGCCTGGTGCAGTTCGCTCGACATCAGCGTATCGAGGCCATTGGCGGCATCGGGGCGATTCAATTCAATTTTCGCGATAGCGCCCTGTTTTTCAAATTTAATGTGCTTGAAATCAGTCATTTTATACTTGCCCGGGTTTGGTTAAACGCAGTATAACGATTCACCTTAATATCCAGAAAAACTTTCTCCAGCACCCGAACGAGGATCAGTTTATGAGCGCATTTCTAATTGTCGACACCCAGATAGAGAACCCCGAAGCCTATGACGAATACAAGAAGCTGGCGAAACCGATTGCGGAAAAATACGGCGGTAGTTACCGCGCGCGCGGCGGAGCCATGGATATCCGCGAAACCGACCTGTGGACGCCGACGCGGATGGTGATCATCGAGTTCCCCGACATGGACGCGGCGAGGGCCTTCGTCGACTCGGAAGAGTACGCGCCGGTTAAACCGCTGCGCCGTAATAACGCGAAATGTACATTATTAATCCTCGACGGCGACTAGTTATTACGGGTTACTACGGGGACAGCAGGCACCCAGATCAGGCCCGTTTGGCGTAGAGGCTGGCAATCGCCAGGTCGAAGGCGTCAACCGCCTCCGATTCTCGGTCACTGACGCTGCTATCGCGCCTGCCGACTTCATTGGTTTCGGATTTGTTCCATAAAATTTCCGAAGCGGAGTTGAAGGAGTCGACAATCTCGACAAAAGTATTGGTTGGTGACAGCAGCGTATTCATGAAGCTCATGACGATCGACAGCACGATACCGAGAATCGAGGTACTCAAGGCGAAGGATATCTTGATCAGAAAGTTATCGATGACCACCTTGCTGGCTTCGGCATTGGTGATATCCATCGCGGTCAGTTCCGGCAAGGCCTTCATGATGCCGAGAAAGGTACCGAATATGCCACCGACGATAAAAATACTCGGCAAAATATTGAGCACGTCATTGGTGCGGCTCATGGAGAAAATTCCGAGTACGCGGTTAAAGATCGGGTTGGAGTTAAACACACTATTGGAAATTTCATGGAAATCGGGCTGATGCCCACTGCTTTTGCTGAGATAG
>CAMYML010000164.1 GCA_947259305.1 uncultured Gammaproteobacteria bacterium
CTCGGCGAGATTTTGTGAGGTAAATGACATTCAGATTCCCGAAATAGTTTAGTGGTTGATGCTCTTGAGCCGAAACACTGCTGGAAGATTATCATTTTTACCTGCCGCCGGGGCAATGTATTTAGCAGCGAATCCAGTTCCCGGCTCGATACATCGCAGGGCCTGGCACTGGCATAGCTACTGATCGCTGGAAATGAAAATACAAAAACTAACGGGCATTGCCCTTATATTCTTCACTTTCACGACAAAATCAGTACTCTTCGCATCTGCATATCAAACCGCGATTCTATGACGCGACGACTGCCGCAATGGTATTGCGTTACCCGAGACCTGGATATATCAACCTATGAAATATTTCTTCCGCCTGATTCGCTGGCCACTGGGTCAGATCATCATTTTCATCGACTGGATCACGCGCCCGGCGATACCGGTTTTTCCTGCGGAAAAACGCGCCGAGCTCGATGCGACAACGTCGGCCATGAAACTCTACCACTTCAAGCAATGCCCGTTCTGTGTCAAAACCCGCCGCAGGATTCGCCGCCTGGGCCTCAATATCGAAACGCGAGATGCCCGCAATGACCCGCAATGGAACAGCGAACTAGTCAATCAGGGGGGTAGATACCAGGTGCCCTGCCTACGTTTGGTGCAACAAGACGGTTCGATGGAATGGATGTACGGATCGGATAATATTATCAACTATCTCGACCAACGCTTCGGATAAATTGAAGTTACAGGGATCGGAGCGCTAGCCTGCAACCTGGTGACCGATGCGCTCCAGCTCATATTTAACCTCAGCCTGGGGAATTATTAATTCCCGGATAACAGGCGGCCGATTCAATTAATCGATATCACGCTAAAAAAATTTTAGGATGATTCCGGCACGGCCTGGAGTAAGCTGCAGTTACTTGAGGAAGTAATGGCAGAGACGTGACCAGGGGCCCCCGCGAAATCAACGTGCCTTACAGGCCGATTCCACTCGGCATTCCCACAGGCATGAAAGCGAACGAGTTTTTCAATAGCACGGAAAACTTGAACGACCTGGTGCACAACAATGGCCTGCTGCATAATCCGGAGAACCTGCTGCTTTACCGTAAGGCGCTCGGGCATTCGAATGTTTTCGATGCATCGATAATCTACAACACTTCGCGCCTGGTGCTCGATCCGCTGGGCCGCCCGGTGCGCCGCAACCAGGTTCCCGCCGGGGTCATCAATGTCTGGAATCGCATGAACCAGGTGCTGATCGGCTATATGCAGGAAAGCTTTCCCGACCCGGAAAAACATTTGCTCATGTGCGGCGAAGCCAGCCTCGACGCCACCTGGCCGCTGACTTCCCCCGGGGTGCCGAGCATCCGCATGCTGCACAACCACTTCATCGTGTTCGATCAGCAACAGTTGCAGGACGCGGAACTGGCAGACCCCGATTGCGCCAACCTGACCGACGGTGGACAACATAGTTTGTTCGAAAGCACCATGCACGATGTTTACCGGGACTTCTTCGACAGCCTCGATCTGGCTTTGCTCAGACCGGTCGAAGGCGAAGCCTCGCAGCTGGCGCTGACCGGTTACCCGCAGGGCTTGCCCTGCTGGGAGATTACCGGCGGCCACGATTCGATAAACCGCGTCCGCTTCTGGCGCGAGTACGACGTTATCCTGAAGGGCTTCATCGATTTTTATCGCAGCTTTTTCAGCCAGGTGTCGACCCGTAACGCCGCAATACCGGAAAACGCCTATTTCCCCGAGCAGATTAACGACAAATTACTCTACAACAACAAATTCCTGGCTACCGCCAAGATCGTACGCGATCGCTGTATCGAGGATGCCAGGTATGCCAGCCTGATTCGCTGGCAACCCGCATTCAAACAGCTTATTTATCGCAACCAGGACGGCAACTGGTTTGTCACCATTAGTCAGAATTCGATCGGCAACGCGATTACCGAGTTGCTGGGCGTGGTCGTCAATCGCGTACCGGACGCGCGCGCCTATGCGGCTGCCGAGCCCGACCTGATTGCTCACCTGTTACGAGTGAGACAAAGGCTCATCGATGCCGATCTCGGCGAAGCCATCGCCACGCCTTACTGGCCCGGCGATAGTGACAGCATAAATAAAGCCACCGGCGACGATTCCGGACGGATATCCTGAAAACCCATAGCTCGCGAGAATTTGGAGTGCGGCATTGGGTTCGGCAAGCACGTCGAAATCTCGGGTTCCCGGTTCGATTGCTGGAATTAAGTCAGATTTCAGATGCGACACGATTGGACAGCGGCGCGACTTCCTGCCTCTAAAAATGTTGGAGAGAGAAAACTGGGTGTTTATACTTCCCGAACCCCGCGGCAGAGCTGCCGGGTTCATTTAGTTTGAGTACATTTTTGGCGGCAACGGCGCCGGTCGACCGTCATCGGGAGAATAGTCATGGCACAATTTCCGGATAAAGCCAACGTCGTCATCATCGGTCTCGGCGGTATAGTCGGCGCCTCGGTGATGCATCACCTGGTCGAACGCGACTGGGAAGACATTGTCGGCATCGACAAGACGTCGGTTCCGACCGACATCGGCTCGACCTCGCATGCGTCCGATTTCTGCTACGCCACCGATCACAGCAAATTCACCTGCTACACCACGCACTACAGCATCGAGTTCTTCGACAAGATGGGCCACTATGCGCGTGTCGGCGGTCTCGAGGTGGCGCGCAAAGGCGACGACGACCGCATGCTGGAACTCAAGCGCAAGGTCGCTTCCGGTAAGGCTTTCGGCACCAACGTCAAGATGATCAGCGCGGCCGAAGCCAAGGAACTCTTTCCGTTGCTGGAAGAAGACATGATCCAGGGCGCGATGTGGGACCCGGATGCCGGGCTGGTGAAACCCCGCTCGCAAACCGTTGCCGGGATCCTGGTCGATAACGCGGTCAAAACCGGTAAGGCGCAATCCTTTGCCAACACCAACGCGACCGGGCTCGACATTCAGGACGGCCGCATCGTCGGTGTGGAAACCAGTCGCGGCTATATCGCCGCCAAGCACGTCATTGTCTGCACCGGGCTATGGGGTCGCACTATCGCAGAGATGGCCGGCGAGGACCTGCCGGTGATGCCGGTCGACCACCCGCTCTCCTTCTTCGCCCCCTTCAATGAATTCGAAGGCACCGGCAAGGACATCGGTTACCCGCTGCTGCGCGACCAGGGCAACTCCGCCTACATGCGCGATACCGGCGACCCAAAAACACCCGAAGGCGGTCAGATCGAGTGGGGTTACTACGAGGAAAAAGAACCCCGCCTGGTACACCCGCGTGACCTGCCCGAGAAAGGCGAGACCCACTGGTCGCCGTCGCAGCGCGATCTCGAACTCGAACAGATCATGGAGCCATTGGAGCGCGCCATGGAACTGACCCCGATCCTCGGCGAAATCGGCTACAACGAGAAGCACTCGTTTAACGGCCTGTTGCAGGTGACTACCGATGGCGGTCCGTCGATTGGCGAATCCTCGCAGACTCGCGGGCTGTGGTACGCGATCGCGGTCTGGGTCAAGGACGCCCCCGGCATCGCCAGGGTGCTGGTAGACTGGATGACCGACGGCGTCGCCGAGATGGACTTCTTCGGCATCGACACGGCGCGCCACTACCCGATACAGAAAACCCCGTCGTATATTTACGATCGCTGTTACGAATCCGCGTTCAAGATCTACAACCCGGCGGTGCACAACCGCGAACCCTATTCCAAGGGCCGCAACCTGCGCCGCAGCCCGTTCTGGGCGCGTGAGCAGGAGCTGGGCGGCTACTTCATGGAACTGGCGGGCTGGGAGCGCGCGCACGGTTACGCCTCCAACGAACACCTTTTTGAGAAATACGGCGACAAGGTGCCGCTACGCGAGCACGAGTGGGACAACCGCCACTTCTGGCGCGTCTCCAACGCCGAACAACTGGCCATGTCGGAAAACGCCGGCATGATCAACCTGTCGCATTTCGCGGTCTACGATGTCATCGGTCCCGACGCCGAGACGTTGATGGAATTTGCCTGCGTTGCAAAAGTCGGCGGCGATACCGCCATCGGCAAGGGGGTCTACACCCACTTCCTCGACAAGCGCGGCGGTGTGCGCGCGGACCTGACGGTGATTCGCCAGGCACAAGATCGCTTCCGCGTGATCGATGGTGCCGACGCGGGTCACCGCGACTACATCTGGCTCAAGCGCATGGCCGAAGACAATGGCTGGCATGTCTACATCGACGATCGCTCCGATCACATGGCCTGCCTGGGCGTCTGGGGACCGAACGCGCGCAAGACCATTCAGGCGATCGCGGACGACCCCGCCGCCTGGGAAGATGAAAACTTCCCGTTTGCCTCAACCCGACAGCTCACGCTGAAGGGCATTCCAGTGGAGGCCTTCCGCATCTCCTATGTCGGCGAGCAGGGCTGGGAACTGCACGTGGCGTTCAGCTACGGCCTGTCGCTGTGGGACCTGGTCTACGCGCAGGGCGCCACCCCGGTCGGCGTCGAAACCTATGCCAATAGTCGGCGCATGGAAAAAAGCCTGCGCCTGCAGAACGCCGACCTGTTGACCGAGTACAACCTGTACGAAGCGGGCCTCGCGCGCCCCGTCGTCAAGCAGGCGGACTTCCACGGCAAGGCGCCCTACCTAGAGCAACGCGAGCTGGAACACCAGGCGGCGTACCTGTGCACACTGGTCATGACGGACAATGTGGATTCGCAGGGTATCGCACGCTACCCGGTCGGCCAGTGTCCGCTGATGGACCCGGAGACCGGTGAAGTACCGATCGATTCAAAAGGCCGCCGTTCTTATCTCACCAGCATCGCCTACGGCCCGAGCATCGGCAAAAATATCGGGCTTGGCTACCTGCCCCACGAGTACTGCCAGCAAGGCCGCGAGATGATTATGGAATATCTCGGCGAGCAATTTCCGATGAAAGTCGAGTCAGTCGGTTACAGGCCGCTCTACGATCCGGAAAACAAGCTACCGCGATCCTGACCTGCTGCGCAATGCATTAGCGGCGTTAAAATTATTCGCACGGTGGCTGGGTGCAGGGATGAATTCATATCGTGCTTGCTGGCACAACCTCTATGCTTGCGCGGGATACATCAATTTTTATTTGCATCCTGTTCGAGGGTATAATTGCGGGGCGAAGCAAGTCACATGAACTTTGACAGGCTAAATCTCGATTAAAACATGTCTCTCAAGAAGCATGGTTAACTCAATACCGGAGGAGCATATGAAACAAGACGACGAAATTAAATTTCTGCAGCGACTGGTCGCGGAAGGTAGCCTTAGCCGGCGCAATTTCCTGTCCGCGGCGATGGCGCTGGGCGTGGGCGCGATGGCGCCCGCCCTGTACAGCACGGCGGCCCAGGCCGCTCCGAAACGAGGCGGCAGGCTCAGGCAGGGGCTGACCGGTGGCGCGACCAGCGACGTGCTGGACCCGGGTCAGATTCTGGACTCCTATATGATCAACATACAGTTCGGCCAGCTGCGTAACAACCTGACCGAAGTCGCGGCCAGTGGCGAACTGGTGGGAGAACTGGCCGAGAGCTGGGAAGCCAATGCCGATGCCACCCAGTGGGTTTTCAAGATTCGCCAGGGCGTGGAATTCCACAATGGCAAGACCCTGGATTCGCAGGACGTGATGGCTTCACTGAATCATCACCTCGGCGAAAAATCGACCTCGGCCGCGTCCGGTATCCTCACCGGAGTCGACAATGTCAAGGCGGACGGGAAGAATACGGTGGTGGTAAACCTCAAAGGCGGCGACGCCGACTTTCCGTTCATCCTCAGTGACTACCACATATTGATTTGCCCCTCCAACGGGAACGGCAGCATCGACTGGCAATCCGGCATCGGCACCGGCGGCTACGTCCTGGCGGGCCACGAGCCTGGTATTCGCACCTTTACCAAACGCAACCCCAACTACTGGAAAGAAGGCAGGGCATATTTCGATGAAATCGAGTCGCTGGGACTCGAAGACCCGTCGGCGCGCACCACCGCCCTGCGCACGGACACCGTGGATTGCATTCAGAAAGTGGAATTGAAAACCGCCAGCCGGTTGGCCAAGCTGCCGGGCGTGAAGGTTATCGCCACCACGGGTAACAAGCAGATCACGCTGCCGATGCGCACGGATCTGGCACCCTATGACAACAACCACGTGCGCTCGGCGCTCAAGCTGATCATCCAGCGGCAGGAATGGCTGGACAAGATTGCGTTTGGCTACGGCGAACTCGGCAACGACAGTCCGATCGGTCCGGCCAACGTGTACCGCGCAACCGCTGAAGAGTTGCCGCAGCGGGAATACGATCCCGACAAGGCGAAGTGGCACCTGAAGCAGGCCAAAATGGAGAAACTGTCGGTGACATTCCACGCCGCGGATACCGCCTTCGCCGGCGCGGTGGACGCCGGGGCACTGATGCGCGAATCGGCCAAGCCCGCCGGGATCAATATCGACGTCAAACGCGAGCCCAATGACGGCTACTGGTCCGACGTGTGGTTGAAAAAACCCTGGTGTGGCTCCTACTGGAGCGGCCGGCCTACCGAAAACTGGATGTTTTCCCAGGTTTACTCCGAGGATGCCAAATGGAACGAAACTTACTGGAAAAACGAGCGCTTCAACAAATTGCTCATCCAGGGCCGTGCCGAACTGAAACCGGCGAAACGACGCGAAATCTATGTCGAAATGCAACAGATCGTGCACAACGATGGCGGCCTGATATTGCCGCTCTTTCTCAGTGACGTGATGGCGATAAACGACAAGATCGGTCACCCCGAACAGATCGGCAACGCCTGGGAACTGGACGGCATGAAGAACGCCGAACGGTGGTGGTTCGCCTAAGCCAGCCTGGATTCACTACTAGCTTGAGAGGCCGGGGCGACCCGGCCTTTTTTTGCTGTCAAAACCCGGGTTTGAAGGGATTTGGAATTACCCCTTCACCCCTTGCTGATAGCCACGCCTGACCTCATGGATGCGCACTGGCGCCGCGTACCACGCCATCCTTCACACCAGCTTGCCGAAAGCTATCGCGAGTTCCCGGATCAACGCCTGTGTGCCGTTTTCCGAAAAGCTGGCTGCTGGCTATCGGCGCATGGATGAGCGGCGATAGTTAACTTACTCCGTCACGTCCGGACGCTGCGACAGTCCAGTCGCGTTTGCGCCGTGTCTCGCGGTAAATCATGAAGATCGCCGCGGCGACGACGATGGCCGCGCCAAGCCAGGTCGCGCCGCCGGGAAACTGCTCGAATACCAGATAACCGAACAGGGTGGCCCACAACAGACGCACATAATCGAGCGATGCCAGGAGCGATGCTTCACCGTATTTGTAGGCGAAGATATTGCACTTTTGCCCAAAGTAGGAAACCACCGCTACCGCGACGAGCAAATACCATTCCGATGCTGTCGGTTGCTGCCAGTAGTGGATCCCCGGTAGTATCATGACAACCCCTACGCCCAGCGCCCCGTAGATCATGATCGTTTCGGCGCGATCGCTCTGCGACAACAGGCGCAGCAATATCATGACGCCGGCGGCGCCTGCCGCGCCGGCCAGCGAATACAGCCCGTAAATGGAAAAATTGTCGGTGCCGGGTTGCAGCATGATCAACACCCCGACGAAGCCGATCAGCACCGCGCCCCAGCGGTAAATACCGACGGTTTCAGCGAGAAAGACCACCGCGAAAACAGTGACGAAAAAACTCTTGGCGAAAAAGATTGCGGTGGCGTCGGCCAGCGGCATATGAATCACCGCGGTAAATCCACAGAGCATCGCCACCAGTGCGCAAAACACTCGCATCAGCTGCAGGCCGGGGCGCTCGCTGCGCAGCGAAGCAGGGAAATTGCGCAGTATTACCGGCGCCACCATAATAGTCATGCCGACTTGACGCACCAGCAAAATCTGCGTGATGTGCAGGCGCTGACCAAGCAGCTTGATCAGCAGGGCCATCAATGCAAACACAGCCGACGCCAGCATCAGGAATGCGATGCCTTTCAGGTTATCGGGCAGGCGATGGAACCAGTTCAAGTCATACAGCCATTTAATAGTGGATTAGAGGCGGTGGCGAGGATCGCCTTTCCGATCTGAAAGAGGATCGTCGTTCTAGACGGATGCGCGGCATTGTCTCCAATCCCGGCTTTAAGCGCAAAAAACCTAATCGGGGGACACTTTAATCGGTTAATCGGG
>CAMYML010000165.1 GCA_947259305.1 uncultured Gammaproteobacteria bacterium
CCTATTTTATCTACTTCGAACAATGTTACGCGGCGATAGAGGCCGCGGCAAAGCGCGGCGAGGATGTTGCCATTGCCGACCTGGTAGACCTGGAGCATGAATATACCCTGTCTTACCTGCATAGCATGGCGGAACTCAACGCGGTAGATCTCGATGAAACTTCGGCCGTTGATTTCAATTCAGCCGGGGGCGGCCCGGATATTCCAGTACTGAATGGCTATGGCAACCTGGTCGCGGCCTGGGGTGGCGATGTGCCGGTGGCACTCAATACCCGGGTCGAGCGCATAGACTGGTCAGGCCGGGAAGTTGCAGTCGAAACCAGCCAGGGCGGTCTGCGCGCCTGGGCCGCGCTGACCACGGTTTCGACCGGGATTCTCGCCGCCGGGGATATCAATTTTGCCCCTGGCCTGCCCGACTGGAAGATGGAGGCTATCCTGGGATTGCCGACCGGTACCGAAAACAAGATTTGCCTGCACTTCGAGCGCGACGTATTCGGCCCCGAGGGACGAGGTTTTCATACTACCTGGAACGACGCAGGCGAAGCCTGTGGGTTCGAAGCCAGCGTCATGGGTCAAAACACGGCGATCGTGTTTACCGGCGGTCGCTTTGGCGCCTGGCTAGAAAAGCAGGGTCCGCAGGCCGGTCACGATTTTGCCGTTGAACGTGTCGCCGAGGTTTTTGGCAACGATATCCGCCAGCACGTCACCCGATCGATTGCCACCGCCTGGGTCACCGAACCCTGGACCCGGGGTTCGTATTCCTGCGCCCTGCCGGGCCAGGCGCACCAGCGCGAGCAATTGGCGCGGCCGCTTGACGAGAAGCTGTTTTTTGCCGGTGAGGCGACTTCCGTGGGCGATCATGCCTGCTGCCACGGCGCTTTTCGCTCCGGTATTCGCGCGGCGCGGGAAATAGCGGAAGTCCTGGAATAATGTCAGGAATTCTCGGCAGGCAGCGGTCAGCGCGGCAGAATTCGTCGGGTGCAAAGGAAGGTCTCTTTTTTCGCTGCGGGCCGGTCCGGTTGATACCGGCGTTTAACGGGAAAATCCTGTCGATATGTGCGGCGCTGATGCTGAGCGGGTGTACATCGGGTCTTCCGGATTACGCGGCGCCAAAGATCTCGGTCGTCGATCAGGACCTGGACATGAGCGACGTTATTAGCTATCGCAAGCTGGAACGCGCCGATTTCAGGGGCACGGAACCGCCGGCTCATTTCGATCAGCGGATGGCCGCCGTAACCTGTGTTTTTACCCAGCCCTTGGTTGACAAAAAGGCTATCGATATCCAGCCTGCGAGGACTGCGGACGGTGACCAGGTCTACGATGTAACCTATAAAAATCTCAGGTACCGCGCGCTGATGAATCGCACTTGTTCGTGGTGGAATACGGGTACTCCAGGTAGCGACGAAGACTATGTTCTCGAGCACGAGCAAATTCATTTCGCGCTGTTCGAGATTGCGACGCGCGAATGGAGTGCATTGCCACCGCTCAGGATACGCGTAAAGGCAGCCAGCAACGATGTCATGAAACGGGAAATCAAGGCGCAATTCGAAGATATATTGCAGCAACGGCTCAAGGTTTTACTGGAGCAAAATCAAAAGTTCGACGAAGAAACCTCGCTCGGCCGCAATCCCGAGAAGCAACGCAAATGGCTGGAATTGATGCGTTCCAGACTTCCGCCAGGCAGCTAGCACGGGTCAACATTACCGCAAGCTTATTGCAGGCTCAGCGATGCCGCGTCGGCGTCGATTGCCAGGGCCAGGGCCGCATTGAGCGATGCTCAGAAACGGGAGGCGGTGGTTCACCTGGTCGAGGAAGCCGAAGCCGCTGCGCGTCCTCCCGAGTGCGACAGTGTCAGGGCCAGGATTCTGACCGACAAAGCCTATCAACTAACCATTGAATCCAGCCAGTAAGCAATAAGCCTGGGCCGGTTTCCGTAGATTTTACTCTGAGTAAAACCTTGCCAGGCAGTGCCTGGGTGAGTGCTGCTTCATATCGATGGGCCGAGTTCGAGCTTGCTGCCGTCGCTGAAACGCGCCAGGCGGAAGCGACCCAGGTCGTATGCGACTGTTTTGTTCTGTATCAGGTTGGCCATAATTTTCCCGGCCGCGGGGCCGATACCGAATCCATGCCCGCTGAATCCGGTCGAAATCCACAAACCATCCAGTGCGTCGGCTTTATCGAGTACCGGCACGACGTCCGGCAGGGCATCGATCATGCCCGACCAGCTCTCGACGAGTTCGACGTCCCTGAACGCCGGCACCCGATCGATCAGGCGGGACTTGATGCGCGCCACGGTTTTCGCCGTCGGCACGGGATTCAGGATGCGCTGACGGGTGTAGTTGCTGTCGACCTGCAGTTCCGGAATGCGCAGCTTGAGCTTGCCCAGCGATGACTTTACCAGCGGCAGAAAATCCACGAGAAATCGAAGATGATCGAAGCTGGGAAAGATTTCCAGGTAATCCGACGAGGCAACGGTGTAGCCGCCATCGAGACGCCGTCGAAACGATACCTGGCTACCCGACGCGTTACCGTTAAATATCGGCGGCGCCTTCGAAGTTCGAGCCACGCTCGCCTTGACGGTCAGCTGGGGCAGGCGGATGCCGCAATCCCGCAGCACAAAGGTTGACCAGGCCCCGGCCGCGACCAGCACCGCGCTCGTCTTTAACTCGCCGTGCTCGGTGATTACCGCGCTCACCTTGCGATTTTGCATCACGATTTTTTCCACCGCGCAGTTCTCGACGATGTGCACGCCGCGCGCGCGCAAGGCCTGCGCCATCGCGGGCACCGCCAGCGCGGGTTCTGCGCGTCCGTCGTCGGGCGTGTAGAGGGCGCTGCGCCAGCGCTGCGGGCAGTCGATGACGAGCGCTTCGAGTTGCTCCCGGTTGAGCCGGCGGGTCTCCAGTCCATAGTCCGGCGCAAACGACATGAAGCGATCGTGTTTTGCCATTTCGGTATCGTTTTCACACAGGTAAAGGCTGCCCTCGCGCCGGAAGCCGATATCGGTATCGAGCTCGCTGGCAATTTCCTGCCAGCGGCGCAGGCTTTCCATCACGATCGGTAACTCGGCCTTATCGCGCCCCTGTTGCCGGCACCAGCCCCAGTTGCGGCTCGACTGCTCGCCGGCAACGATGCCCTTTTCGCAAACGCAGACACGCAGCCCCGATTTGATTAAAAACCACGCGGCCGAGATACCTGCGATGCCGGCGCCAATGATGACGACATCGGTTGCTGCGGGCAGATCGAGTCGGTCGGAATTCATCGCTAGTCGCTACGCTGGTCAGTGACAGAAAAACGGGTGAATGATACGATGATTCGATCGATTCCGCGTGCAGTTTTTCAACCATCGAGGTAATAGAACCTGGTGCAAGTGATACCCCAATCCAGCTCCATCGGCGCCGAGGTTCGCGGCCTCGATCTTGCCGCCGATTTAAGCGACGCGCAATTCGAGCAGCTCAATCAGGCCTTTCTCGATTACCAGATTATTTTCTTTCACGGGCAAAAACTCTCATCGCGACAATACAACGATTTCGCACAGCGCTTCGGGCGGCTCAAGGATTACATGTTCGCCGAGGGTATCGACGGCTTTCCGTTCATCACCGAGATCGTCAAAACCGAAACCGAGAGTGAAAGCTTCGGCAGTTTCTGGCACTCGGATTCGGCCTATACCGAGCTGCCGCCCAAGATCACAATGCTCTATGCCAGACAGATTCCACCGCGCGGCGGGGATACCCTGTTTGCCGACATGTATGCCGCGTACGACGATTTATCGCCGGGCTTGAAGGCGAGCCTCGAATCTCTGCGGGCGATCAACTCCGCCAGCGTGGTGCCGCGCAATGAAGATATCTACCGGGAAGTGAAAAGTAAAAACAGCGCGCAGCGCGATCAGTACGCGATCCACCCGGTAATCCGTCGGCATGATGAAACCGGCAAGAAAGCGCTCTACGTCAATGGCATACACACGCTCGGCTTCGACGGCATGACGCGTGCGGAAAGCCTGCCGCTGCTGGAGTATCTCTATCAGCAGGTGACGCGCCCCGAATACAGCTTTCGCCTGCGCTGGCAGCAGGACACGCTGGCCATGTGGGACAACCGCTGCACCCAGCATTATGCGTTGAATGACTATCACGGCTATCGCCGGGTCATGCATCGCATCATCGTCGAAGGCGAGCGTCCGCGTTAGGCGTCGCACTCGATCAATCAGGCACCAACAACAAGGGGGAATCGTCATGGCGGGTTACTGGATAGTCAGGGGGTCGGAGGTCAGGGATCAGGCTGCGCTGCAGGAGTACGGTAAGCTCTGGGTCGGCATTGCTGCCCGTTTCGGTGCTGAAATTATTGCCGGCAAGGGTAAAATCGACACCCGCGAAGGGCCGCAGTATGCGCGACAACTGGTGGTTCGATTCGATAGCTACCAGCAGGCGGTCGACTGTTATGAAGACCCGGAGTACCAGCGCGCGATGGCGCTGGCGCAGCGCGCCTACGACCGCGAGCTCGTAATCCTGGAGGGGTGATTGAGAGGCGCCATCAGAAATCTGATGTGATACGGCGCTTTTGTTTTGCTGTTCACCACTGGGCGCGTTGCAGCGACAGCTGTCGTCGTGTTATGCCGAGGGCGAGCATGAAGTAAACCAGCGCCAGGCCGATCGGCAGCCCGTGCGAGCCGAAGCCGAGCATCACCCAGCCTCCTGAAACCGACCCGATCAGCGCGCCGAAACCCCAGACGATCGCAAATGACGCCGTGCCGTTAACCAGTTCGATACCGCTGAAGCGATTGCCCAGCGAAGCCAGCGAAACCGTGTATACGCCATAGCCGGTAGTACCCATCAGAATCAGTAGCGGCCACTTCAGTGCCGAATCGATCAGCAACGGCAGCAACAACAGGGTTGCCGCGGTCGTCAGCGCGCATCCCGCCAGCACCCAGCGATGCGCAAAGCGGTCGGCCAGCCAACCCACCGGCAACTGCAGCACCATGTTACCGAGAATTAAGGCGGTCAGAATGTTGGCGGAGGTGGAGAGGTCGAGACCGTTTTGTATGCCGTATACCGGAAACAGCGACAGGGTTGCCGCGTCGAACACGGAAAAGGTTGCCACCGCGAACAACAGCATCGGCGCCTTCGGTGCGAAATCGAACACCCCGGAGGGATGGGTTTCTTCGGGATCGGCGCCGACGTCTTCGCGAATGAAAAAAAACGGGATTATGCCGATTGCGATCACGCCCGCACCCAGGGCAAAAGGTGTCCAGCCCTCGATGCCGATGATGCTGATCATCAGCGGACCGGCGCCGAAGCTGGCCGACAACACGCAGGCGTAGATCGCGACCACCTTGCCGCGATTCTGCTCGCCGGCCGAGCCGACGATCCAGGCCTCGCTCAAGACGAACAGCGTGGACATGGACATGCCCTGAACCAGGCGAATCACGAACCAGGCGGCGAGCGTATCGAAGGCTTTATAGGAAAGCATCACCAGCGCCGTAACGATGGCCGCGGTGAGCGCAACGTTGCGCGCGCCAAAGCGTTTCGCCGCGCCCGGAATCACCGGCGCAAACAAAAGAATTCCCAATGGCGTCATCGCCGAGTTGATGCCAATCATGTCGCTCGAGACCCCGCGCGATTCGAGAATCAACGACATCAGGGGATAGGTCATGCCGAAGGCGAAGCCAAACACGGTAATCGCGGCGCAGGCGGCCACCAGGTTTCTGATGTTGGCGGCTTGGGGTGTGGTCATGCGCTACATGGTAGCGTAGCAAGGGAGCAAAGGCATGCTGGTTCTCAGGCTCAGAAAATCATTCCATTGACGCAGATTCCAGCCTAATATTGCCGCAGATCAAGTTCGGATTATTTAGATGACAAATGAAGCGATAGTCGATCTGCGCAGCGATACGGTGACCCGGCCGAGCGCGGGAATGTACGAGGCCATGATGGCAGCCCCGCTGGGTGACGACGTCTATGGCGAAGACGAGAGCGTAAACCGGCTGGAAAAGACCGCGGCGCACATACTGGGCAAGCAGGCAGGCCTGTTTCTGAGCAGCGCAACCCAGGCCAACCTGGCGGCGATGCTGGCGCATAACGCGCGCGGGGAAGAAATTCTGCTGGGCAACTGTTATCACATTTTCGTTTCCGAGGCCGGCGGTACATCGGCACTTGGCGGTATCATCATGCATCCGCTGGCAACCGACACCGCGGGTGGCCTGGCGCTGGAGCAGGTCCTGGCGGCGATCAAGGAGGACGACCCGCATCACCCGATCACGCGCACGCTGGCGCTGGAAAACACCGTTTCCGGGCGGGTGCAGGATCCGGCGCAGCATCGCCAGCTTGCTGAGGCGGTGCGTGAGCAGGGGCTCAGCGTGCATCTGGATGGCGCGCGCCTGATGAATGCATCGGTCGCGCTGGCGATCCCCGCGGCTGAGATCGTCGAGCCGTTCGATAGCGTCATGATGTGCCTGTCGAAAGGCCTGGGCGCGCCGGTTGGCGCTGTTTTATGCGGTAGCGACGAATTTATCGGGCGCGCGCGACGCCTGCGCAAGATGCTCGGAGGCGGCATGCGCCAGGCCGGGGTGCTGGCGGCCTGTGGTCTCTACGCCCTGAGACATAACATTGAACGCCTCGCCGAGGATCACGACCACGCGCGGGCGCTGGGCGCGGGCCTGGCCGAAATCGATGGTCTGCCGGTCAGTCACGAAACCAACATGGTGTTCATCGAACCGCAAGCAAAAGACCTCGAGCCATTACGCCAACACTTGCTGCAACACCGGGTTGAAATTGGCCATCAGTGCCCGCGGGTCCGGCTGGTCACCCATCTCGATATCGATAGTGCCAGCATCGACCGGGCGATCACGGCGTTTCAGTCCTATTACCGGTGAAATAGGTATGAGCGCCAATCCCGTCGACAAGCAGGTGTTCGATGACGACTGGAGCGACCTGAGCCGCTTCCACAAGGTGCCGCAGATTAACCTCGAACGTATGTCCGCCTACCGCATGGCGCGCCTCAAGCAGCAGCTGCAGCTGCATGACGCGGCTATGGTGGTGCTGGTGAATCCGATCAGCCTGCGCTACGCGGTTGATTACCGCTCCTACATGCTGTTCCAGTCGCACATTCCCCAGGTGTATCTGTTTCTGCCGCAGGACGGTCCAAACGTGTTTTACGGCTGCTACTACGATGTGCCCCAGGTGCACGATTTTCGCCCGGGCCGGCCGCACGCCTTTTTCGATGGCGGCACCAATATCGATGCAGCCGCCCGCGGTCTGGCGGATGACGTGGTGGCTTATCTCGGTGAAATCGGCAGCAGCAACCGGCGCGTCGCGCTCGAATACGTCAACCCTTCGATTGTCCAGGCGCTGGAGGCGCGTGGGGTCGAGGTAATCGACGGGGTGCGCATCGCCGAGCTCGCGCGCCTGATCAAGTCCGAGGACGAAATAGCCTGCATGCGCTGGGCGATCGCGGTCGGCCAGCACGGCGCCGACATGGTTAAAAAAACGCTGCGTCCCGGCGTTACCGAGCTGCAGCTCTGGGGCCTGCTGAATTACACCAACATTGCCAACAACGGTGACTGGCATGAGGGACGCATGCTGTCTTCCGGGTCGCGTATCAATCCGTGGCTGCAGGAAGCCAGTGCACGCAAGATCGAATCCGGCGACCTGGTCGGATTCGATACCGACATGGTGGGACCCTTTGGTTACTTCGTCGATTTGTCGCGCACATTTCATTGCGGCCCGGACAAACCGACACGCCGGCAAAAGCAAATTTACCGCATGGCGGTCGATGAAATCGAGCATAACCTGAAGCTGGTCTATCCCGGCATGACCTGGAAGGAGATGCAGCAGCAGGCTTACCCGGTGCCGGAAGAGTGCCGCGAGAATGCCTATCCCTGTGTCATGCACGCTGTGGGCATGTGCGACGAGTACCCGCAGGTCAAGCACCTGTTTCGCCAGGAAAATCCGTACGACTGCACCCTCGAAGCCGGCATGGTGGTTTGCATCGAGAGTTACATGGGCCCCGCGGGCGAACGCGACGGGGTCAAGATCGAGCAGCAGGTGCTGATCACCGCAGACGGCTACGAGTTGTTGACCACCTATCCCTGGGAAGAGTCGCTACTCGATTAGTTCGGGCCTGGTCGCCAGG
>CAMYML010000166.1 GCA_947259305.1 uncultured Gammaproteobacteria bacterium
TAATATCTTCAGCTGCCTGATCAGGATCGATCTCACCATAGTTCTTGATGACTATGTCTGCCGCTTTAGAACGATCATAAAGCGACTCAATATTGACATTGGACACATAAATTTTTTTGGTTTTTTTGTCGCGCTTATGCCGTTCCGCCTTCGGTACGTCCAGATAGGCTTCAACCGCGTTTGGCACATTTCTTTTAAGCCAGCTTCGCACCTCATCGTACATGGCTACGGCAGCGATTACCACCGTAAAGCCCTGGGCGGCCAAATGACTGCATAGTTGAAAATACACTTTAGCAAGTTCCACTCGGTCTGTTTTTTCATAACCCCAGCGGTCGGCGAAAATTGACCGCAAATCATCACCGTCAAGAAAAATCGTTTTAACGCCATCTGAGCGAAGCTTCATTTCCAGCTTTCTGCCCAGTTTCAACATATTTAAAAGCCTCGACAATTTGTTCTAGTCGGTATTCTTTATCTATTACTGCTCTGAATTTGCCCCGTTCCATCAGGCGTTTTATTAGCAGTAAGGTTCTCCTAATATCTGTGGGGTTTGGAAATACGGTTTTCTTGTTTTCTATCGCAGGCTTTATAACAGGCGTTATGAGCGGCAAGACGAGATTTTGCGCCAAAAAACCTAAATCCGAGGAAATATAAACACCGCCAGGAAGTAATAGGTTTTTACACTTTAGAAACGAGCTTTTGCCAACGGTATCAAAAACGAAATCGTATTTTTGATTCTCTTTTAAAAAATTGCCCCTGGTGTAGTCGATTACCCTAATTGCACCCAAAGACTTAACCAGTTCTATATTTTGTGTGGCACACACTGCTGTAATGTCGGCTCCAAAATATTTAAGAAGTTGAACCGCCGCGGAACCGATCGCCCCCGTCGCTCCGTTGACGAGCACTCTTTGTCCCTTTCTAAGATCAACTTTATTTATAAAATTTAACGCATAGTGTGCACCTTCTGATTTCGAGCCCTGGTCATCGAACCCGAAAACCTTATCCCCAACTTCAAGTGCCGAAACATTTTCGCCTTTCTTTATAACCTCTCCAGCAAATTCGGTTCCGGATATCTGTTTTATTGGTTTGAAGAGACCGGTAATTATCCTCATGAAAAATGGTTTTGCTCTGATTGTCGCGCAATCCGTTCTATTTACTGTAGTCGCGTGTACTTTTATCAAAACTTCACGCTCATTGGGGACCGGTTGTTCGATCTCGGTGATCTGAAGAAACTCCGGTGGTCCATACCTGGTGTGTAAGACCGCCCTCATAACTTCTTTACCAAGTCCCGGGTGATTTTAAAAATAGACCGCATGGTTAACTCTATAGATTTAGCGAAACTTGATATCCAACCGCAGGATTATAAGGTTTCTGTCCTGATAATATTATCACTTCAATGCTGGGCGTCCGCTTATGGCAGAAATACGAAGCTGCTTGCGCGTGAATGAGCGTCTGTTTTCGGGAAAACAGCCCCTTAAATACTCGATACCTGCAGCCGAAATCACCACGCATCCTACGCTCCATCCTTTGAACTTAAAGATAAAGTGTTAAGTCAACCAGATTAAACCGCCGGTATTTCATGGTCGGTCTATGGCTATTTCGATGGTTTGGATTTTACTATTATGGTAGTTAATGATGGCATAGACATCACCCAATTTAGAACATACTAAAAATTGTGAGGATGTCTTATCGTTGACGATTTGCGTTACTTTTATACGTTTTTCAAGCAAACTTCTATCTGCACCAATCTTGATCTTTTTTGCCCAAAGTTGCTCAGGAGAAGTAATAACAATTGAGTCGATGATGCCGCGCACGATAGTAATATCATATTTTGAATAGTGATATATTTGTGCTTCATAATATCCTCCATCATCTTCGCCCGTTGTAGATTCCATGGCAATGTATCTTTCAATTTTTCCTATTGCGGCTTTGTTCATGCCCGGCAATAAGCCGGAAATTGCCGCTTCAGATGATTTTATACAGGTATTGTCATCACTGGATTTTGCCGTGTTACTAAAAATAAGTAGCAACAAAAAAGCCAATGGTAATTTTAGTGACATTGTTTCTAACTATGACAGGTGACTACGTGACGGGTTCGAATATTGGAGTATATTGCATGTACAAATATCGCGATACTCTGCAAACTGCAGCTCGGCTTATTCTCATGTGAGCATTGCTATACCGAAATTTAAACCCGATCTCATATTATCCTTTCGTCTCATGAAAAATTGGAAGGTTTCTACTGGTTTTCTGATCCATTAGCTACCACAGTTCTGCAACTCTTTGCCCTCCATTTCTCTTTTCTCCCCTGAAAGCTGATTTATTTCGTAAACGATAACATTATAAATATTGTCAATATAGCTAACATCGATTAAATAACGATAAGCCTTTCGTGGTAACAACGAAAAATCATAATGGGTAAAGCCGCTCGAGCTACTCCAGAAAGAGGAGTTGGTGAAGCTGACTACTAGATAAGATGCTTTTCCTGTCGCTATACCTATCTCCAGTAAGTCTTGATCAATATCGACCGTCCCCAGATAGGTGATCTTGCATTGCTGACCAACACTATAGATGTCCAGAGCGGCTGTAACAGATTCAATCTTGGACGTGACTTTCAAATTATGAGGTAACGCATCTTTGTAGTGCCTGGTAGTAGCACATCCCCCAAGCGACAGCACCATAAAAACAAGGGCAACAAGCGCAAAATAAATTCGCATCATCGAGAATCCCACATAAATTACTTCGTTAAATCTGGACAACCCACATTTTCGCCGCTAGCCCATCCCTTGATGGCCTTGATTATCGACTCATGTCCTGCACTGGGGCCATAGTACTCAATTCGAGTGGTACCTTCGTCCACTTTAATGGCGTCAACAACCATAAGATAGTAGCCACCCTCAGGCTCCTCGGTGATCTTCATTACTCCCTGCGCATGGTGTTGTTGCACGTGCAGCTCTGCGCGATCCTCACTGCGAATGACAGTAGGTTTGTATTCGGTAACGATTACCTGGTAACTGGTAGTACTCTGCGAGACTGTTTTTATAGTCACGTTAAGGCATTTAGGCGCCATTTTCTCGAAGCGCGATGCTACCTTTTGAAAAGGCTGAGATACTTCGTATTTTTCTACTTTCGCCAGAAAGGCGCCTGGCACGGCTGCTCGAAATTCAATGGCATTTTGCGGATGGGAGGTTACACAGCCGGTTAGAACCGCAATAGATAAAACAATAAAGGAACTAAGTGCAATTTTCATTTCGAACTCCGTATTTAAAGATGATGAGATAGCTGATTCTTTTTAAAATCAACCTGGAGAAACGTCTATGGCTGGCAAAAAAGAAGTAATAGTGCATCGGAAGTAATAGCCTGTATTTTCCGAAAATCAATGCCGATCTTCTTTCGACTATAGTGCTAACGTGGCGCAGATCACTGCGAAATGAAAAATAGGCTCGCCGAATTTGAAACGACACTAAGGTCGGTTTTTGGCCGTTTCGAGAAGCCCAGCAAGTTCATCTGAGCGTCAGTTTTGGACAAATCAGACCCTTAAACTCGATGCATCAGCGGCGATAAGCGACCCAAAACTCTCGCTTATCTATTGTTTCAGAATAAAAGCGCCATCTTTATCAATTTATTATTTGGTAGTTGCGATCTATGACAATTCTTCGAGTAAGGCCTTTACCACGCGCAGGTCAACTGCTTCAAACCCCTCGGTGAACCACTCGTAGACGGGGGTGAGCAGGTCAAGCGCTCCATTATGAGCGATTCGCGGGCTATCCTGGGAAAATCAAGTGTGTTGCTTTCCGTCAGCCAGGTACCTGTTTAATTACCGGCGACGAGTATTTGAGAGATACACGAAATGACATCAGTGTAAAGAATGTATCCCCTCTTAGAAACGCATCAATCGTGCAGTGTTTTTGTATGCAAATTACAAATGTAGGTCGGAATCCCGTCTTTGTGCGGCGATTGTAGTCATCTGTCTACGAGTACGGATTCGGTAAATAGAGAGGTATTTGTTATTAGGTACCAATATCGGAACCTGGCCGAAATACGAAGCTCCTCGTTCGCGACTGGGTAGAAATTGACGATGTACGTTCAGGCGTCGCCCCAGCCGGTGGGAATTTCGATGCGCTGGTAAAAGTGCGGATACCATTCGAGGTCGTCGAGCATTCCGAACTGGCGATCGCTGATGTGGTAAACCTCTCCCGTGATCGCGTGCGATCCGCGCAGGCATACCGCCGGGTAATCCTCGAACTCGTACATCGAGTAATTTTGTTCAGTGCGGTGCTGACCCAGTCGGCGCTGCGCATAAAATGCTGGTTACGCTGGCCACGTTTAAAGTGCAATAAACGAATACCCGGTTCACGATTTACCAGTGAACTGACGGATTTTTCGACGTTGTTTTTTATCGGGGCGCGAGTCGGAGCGCGGGCGGACCAGCATTGCGAGCTTACGTTTTTCTGCCTCTTCGCTGCGCTTTATGACACTGGCCCCGGTTTCGCGATAAAGCGTTTGCGCCTGCTCGGCAGAGCCGCGGCGGTCGCTGATATCGGTGACGATTATCTCGAAGCGTTCGTAGCCGCGCTGAACTTCGAAGCAGTCGTCGATTTTGACGGTTCGCGACGGCTTGACCCGAGGTCCGCCCAAATGCACCTTGCCCCCGGTTACCGCCTCGGCGGCAAGCGCCCGGGTTTTAAAAAAGCGCGCCGCCCACAGCCACTTGTCGAGCCGGACTTTTGCTTCGCCGCCGGTCATCAGGCGGTGTTTTTGTGGACATACTTCATCACCCGGTCAGCCATCGAAAATCCGCTTAACACGGCACCTTCGATACGTGGCGCGGTGCACCAGTCGCCGCAGGCGCCGATTGCCTGCGATTCGACAAACAGGGAATCCTCGCTGATCGGATTAATTGGTAACGCATGTTTCCAGCAATGCACCGAGGCCGAGGCCGGTTTGTGCGGTTTCACATCGGTCGCTTCCCAGAATGCATCGAGCAGCGCGTGCATGACCCGGCCCCTGAAACTGGCGGCATATTGCTGCGACCATTCCGGTGACGCGTGCAGCACCCAGCAATCCGGGCCGTTTTCGGCCTGGGAAACTTGATAGCGGGAAATCCAGGACAGCGGCGAATCGAGCACGAAAGCGGCGTCATAGGGAATATTGAGCCGCTGCTCGAACGCCAGCATGCCGCTCCAGCAAACCGTCATATCGACGCCGTCGGCCGGCTCGCTGATTTCGGGCACCGAACGGCATAATTCCGATACCTGGTGTGCCGCGGTGGCGATAACGACAATATCGTAGGCACCCTGGTAGTCGCCACGCTCATTGAACAGGCGCCATCCGCCTTCCCGCTGCGGCTCCAGTTCCGAAATGTTGGCCGAGGTCGCCAGGCCGCAGCGCCGGGCCAGATTTTCCGCCACCGTCTGCATGCGTGGCACCCCGACAAAACGCTGCGTTGCCAGATCGCTGTTGATGATCTGCCCCTTTTGCAACTCGACGATCCAGCCATCCCAGGGGCGCACTATGCCATCAGTCTGCCAGGCCGAAACGATGTTCCAGAACAGGGGGTTGTTTACGGTGAAGAATTGGGCACCGTGATTGAACTCGTTTTCACCGACGCGCAAGCGGCTGACACGCCCTCCGGGGAAAACGCTTTTCTCGAATATTTTGATGTTCGGCACCAGGCCCTGCAGCGCGGTGCCACAGGTTAAGCCTGCCAGGCCGGCGCCAATGATGGCGACTGATGGCTGATTGTCCACCTGTGACTTAGAGCGCCGGAAAGTCGCTGGCGTACTTCGAAATCCACTCCTTGGCCGCCTCCTGGGAACTGAGCTTTCGTCCTTCCTGTTGTTCGACTTCCTTGCGGTAGTGCTCGATATGGCAAATCTGCTCGATCATGCGCAGGCGAAATACATCCCTGGAGTGCTCGAATTCGATGCCGATTTCATAAAGCGGGCCCGATTTCTCGCACCAGACAACGTTTCCCACCAGGTGATTTTCCTGTTGTAAAACCGGGATAGAGATGCGCACCCGCTGCAGCACTTCCAGTGGTTTTTGCGAAATGAATGCGAGACCGCCGAGGCTGACATTGGTGATGGTTTGATCAACGGTCTCGTCATCCTCATCATCCACCCAGTCCAGCGTAACCTGGATCGGCACGTCGGCTGGATGACGGATGAATTTTCGTATCGTCGTGTTATCTGGCAATGGTTACCAACATCTTGTTGAGTTTAGCCACGAAGCTGGCGGGATCGTCCAGTTGACCACCCTCGGCCAGCAGAGCCTGATCGAATAATATATCAGACCAGTCGGCAAACTTCTTCTTCGATTTTTCCCCACCGAGTTTCTTCACGATCGGGTGGTCGGGATTGATTTCAAGAATGGGTTTACTGCTCGGCAAGTCGTGCCCCGCATCCTTGAGAATACGCTGCATGTGCATCGCCATATCCTGCTCGTTGAGCACGATACAGGCGGGAGAGTCGGTCAGTCGATTGGTCACGCGCACGTCCTCGACCTTGTCCTGCAGGGCATCTTTCATCCGCTTTAACAGCTTTTCGGCAGCCTTGGATTTTTTCTCGAGCTCTTTCTCCGACGCCTCGTCATCGCCGAGATCGAGCTCGCCCTTGGCCACCGACTGCAGCTTCTTGCCGTCATACTCCATCAGATGCGAGGTCAGCCATTCGTCGACGCGATCCGACAGCAGCAGCACTTCGATGCCTTTTTTGCGGAAGATCTCAAGGTGTGGGCTGTTTTTGGCCGCGGCGTGAGAATCGGCCGCGATGAAATAGATCTTCTCCTGGCCCTCCTGCATGCGGCCGATGTAATCGTCCAGCGACACAGTCTGTTCCTCGGAGTCGCTATGGGTAGTGGCGAAGCGCAACAGTTTGGCAATTTTTTCCCGGTTGGCGATATCCTCTGCCGGGCCCTCTTTCAGCACTCGGCCGAATTCCTGCCAGAATTTCTGATACTTCTCAGGATCGTTCTTGGCAATTTTCTCGAGCATGCCGAGCACTTTCTTGGTCGAACCGCTGCGAATACTCTCGATCACCTTGCTGCCCTGCAGGATTTCGCGCGACACGTTGAGCGGCAGATCGTTGGAATCGATCAGCCCGCGCACGAAACGCAGGTAACGCGGCATCAGCTTTTCGCTATCTTCCATGATAAATACTCGTTGCACATAAAGCTTGATGCCGTGGCGTGGTTCGCGATCGTAGAGGTCGAACGGCGCGCGCGCCGGGATGTAGAGTAACGAGGTGTACTCATTGGTGCCTTCGACACGGCTGTGATTCCAGTCGATCGGATCCTCGAAGTCATGCGCGACGTGTTTGTAAAACTCCCTGTACTCGTCTTCCGTGATTTCCGAACGCGCGCGCGTCCACAGGGCCGAGGCCTGGTTGACGGTTTCTTCTTCGATACTGGTTTCGCCGCCTTCTTCCTGCGGCTCTATGGTCTTGTCCATCAACACCGGGAAGTCGATATGGTCCGAATAGGAGGTAATGATCGAGCGCAGTTTCCAGTCGTTGAGAAGCTCGTCTTCGCCCTCACGCAGGTGCAGCGTAATTTCGGTACCGCGGCCGGGTTTGTCGATCGAGCCGATCTTGTACTCACCCTTGCCTTCGGATATCCACTCGACGCCCTGGTCGGCGGGGGCGCCGGCTTTGCGGGTACGCAGGGTGACTTCATCGGCGACAATAAACGACGAATAGAAACCCACGCCGAACTGACCAATCAGCTTGGCGTCGTCTTTTTCATCGCCCGTCATCGAGTCAAGAAAGGAACGCGTGCCCGATTTCGCGATCGTGCCGATGTGGTCGATCACTTCATCGCGCGTCATGCCGATGCCGTTGTCGATGATGGTTATGCTACGCTTGTCCTTGTCATAGCTGACCTTGATTTTCAGTTCGATGTCTTCTTCGTAAAGGCTGGCGTCCGAAACCGCGCTGAAGCGCAGGCGGTCGCAGGCATCCGACGCGTTGGAAATCAGTTCGCGTAAAAAGATTTCCTTGTTCGAGTACAGCGAATGGATCATCAAATCCAGTAGCTGGTTGACTTCGGTTTCAAAACCACGGGTTTCGGTATTGGCAGCGGTCGTCATCTCTTATTTTCTCCGGCAATAAGAATTAAAATTGAAGAGGCCTATATGCGGTTATCAGGCTAAAATTTCAAGTTATGGAGTCACCCGTTGCGGCAATTGGTCACGCTCTACTGCCCAGCCTGGTTTAGCCACAGGCGCTGAATTTTTTGATTCAACACCGAGCGCCGTGCGGCGTCTTCGGTGACGGCAAGCAGCTCCAGGTAGATACGGCGCGCATCGTCGACCAGGCCGGATGCCCGCAGACTTTCGGCGGCATTGTATCTAGCCGTCTGCGCCCAGGGATCCATCGCGTCTGGCGCCGGCAGCATCGCCGATTGCAGATATAGCAGCGCCGCATTGTTGTGTTTTTCCAGACCGCGGTATGAATCGGCGATCCAGTACAGAATCTCACGTCGCTGCTTGGCTTCGATCTCGAGCCGCAACAGCTGACTAAAATGGGTAATAGCCTCGGCGTGTAGATTCACGGTTTGCAAGTCGAACAGAACCTGCAGAATCCGATCGGTGGATTCCGCGCTGGGTTCGCGGTAGTCGCTGATCAGGCTTTGCAACACCAGGTTGCCTTCCTCGTAGCGACCGCCCAGAATCAACACCCGCGATTGCCGTAGCTGCCAGTCGAAACGGCTGGTGCCCTCCGGAATGGTATTCAAGCCCGACATCAGGCGGGTGGCTTCTTCGATTTCGGCTGATTTCAGCGCCAGGTCAACCAGCTGGTAGCGGATTCCGGCCGGGATCTTGAGCCCAGCCGGGATCTTGAGCGCACTGGAAAAGGTTTTGCTGCGATTGAACAGGTTATCCAGCAGGTTGCGCTCGGCTTCATCGATCTCGGCGAAGGTTTGCATGTATCCGCTTGCAGCCTGATTTGCGGCCGGGCTATCGGCGGACCGCAGCATCAACATCGCGAACAGTGACCTGGATTTCACCGGGGTAATCTTGCTTGCCTTGTTTGCCAGCTCGAGCCATTTGGCATCGTCGCCAAGCAGCAGTTCAGAGCGATTGCCGACCAGTTCGGCATAATCGAGGTAAGCCTGCCATAGCAGATCCACCGGTAACTGAAACAGCTGCAACGGCGACTGCTCAGGGTTGCGAAACAAGGTTTCCAGCGCAACCACGCGATCGACCGGCGCCATTTTTTGCGCCGCATGGTAAGCCAGGGCCCATAAAGTTGCGCGTTCCCCGGCAGTTATGTCTTTGCTCGCGCTGCGTTTCTTAACCTGCTGCCACAGTTCGGCCTGGTCTATCCGGTTGCGGCGGAAACTGGCGTAGAGGCTGGTTAGCTGGGCCTGCCAGGCGTCATGATCCTGCAGAATCAAGGCCGCCTGTTCATACCTGCCCGCTTCGATCAGCACACGCGCGCGCAACAGCAGCCAATCGAGATCGTCATTGTCAAAATCCTGGTCAAAGCGCAGCAGTGCGATGCGCGCATCTTCGATCCGGCCATCGCCGAGATAGGATTCGACAACCTGGCGCCGCCAGGTTTCATATTCAGCCGACTCGCTGGCGCCGGGTTCCCAGAGATGCCGGCGCAATACTTCACGTGCGGTCGGTCCTTGCCCCAGCTGTATAAACGCCCGCGCCTGATAGGTGGCGGCCTGACGCTTGAATTGCTTGGGAACGTCTGCGGGGAGATTCTCGGTTCGCACCAGTAATTCATCCCACTGCTGCCACTGCGTCAGTATTGCCAGGCGCTCCTGCTCCCAGAGGATCCACTCATACAAGTCTTCATCAACCTTGGGCTGGGCCTCATCGAGCATTTTCAGGGTCAGATTCGGAGCGCCTGCGGCGGAAATATTTTTCAACAGGTCGAGCCGCTCGTCGGCCGCCGCCGCAGCGCAGGCTCCAACCAGGACCAGGATCAATAACGCTTTGACTATTTTCATTTTTGCAGAAAAAAGGCGTGTCGAAGAATCAAACACGCCTTTTATATCCAGCATAGCTATGTTCTGTCTATAACTTTTCCCGGATACGCGCGGCTTTGCCGGTGCGTCCACGCAGGTAGTAGAGCTTGGCCTGACGTACCTTGCCGCGCCGCTTGACCTTGATTTCCGCAATCAGCGGACTGTGGGTCTGGAAAACGCGCTCAACGCCTTCGCCATGAGAAATCTTGCGTACGGTAAAGGCTGAATTGATACCCCGGTTACGCTTGGCGATAACAACGCCTTCAAAAGCCTGTAAACGCTCACGTGTACCCTCCTTGACTCTGACCTGCACCACAACGGTGTCTCCCGGAGAGAATGGCGGCACATCGGACTTCATGCCTTCCGCTTCAAGTTGCGCAATTATGTTGCTCATTTCAATTCCTCAACTAACTCTAGTTTCAACACGGTGACTATCACCGTTTCCGAGTTTTCTCAAACTCGGCGATATATTCATCCAGCAAGGCCTGTTGCCTCGCATCCAGCCGGATATTATCAAGCAATTCCGGTCGTCGTTGCCAGGTGCGTCCCAGCGCCTGCTGTTCACGCCAGGTTTCGATGTCGCGGTGATTACCGTTCATCAGAACCTCCGGCACGCGATCTCCCCGATACTCTTCGGGCCGCGTGTAGTGTGGACAATCCAGCAATCCCGCACTAAACGAATCCTGTTGCGCCGATTCATCGTGCCCCAGGGCTCCCGGAATCAGGCGCGTCATGGCATCGATACAAACCATTGCCGCCAGCTCACCGCCGCTGATGACGTAATCGCCCAGCGACCACTCTTCATCGACTTCCCGCTGGATCAGGCGCTCATCGATACCTTCGTAGCGACCGCATAAAAAAATCACCGATCCAGACGCAACCTGCCGTTCCAGTTTCTGCTGCTTGAGCAGCTGTCCCTGCGGACTCAGATACACCAGGCTCGCGCCGGGATTCTGTTGCCGCACCGCGGCGATCGCATGCTCCAGCGGTTGCACCTTCATCAACATGCCGGGGCCACCGCCGTAGGGTCTGTCATCGACCGTACGATGCCGGTCCCGGGTAAAGTCACGCGGATTCCAGCAGTGCAGCTCGAGCAGGTTTTGCTCGGCGGCCCGGCCAACTACCCCGTAAGCAATCACCTGTTCTACCAGTTCGGGAAACAGCGTGATGACATCGATCCGCATTTCAGTACTCGGGCGACCAGTCAACCACCAGCCGGCCATTGTCCAGATCGACTTCCCTGACAATTTCGTTCAGAACGAAAGGTATCAAACGCTCGCGTTCGCCCTGCAACACCATGACATCGTCTGCCCCGGTCTCCAGCATCCCTGTCACTACCCCGAGGGGCTCGGCCTGCAGCGTTTCCACCGCCAGCCCGATCAAGTCGGACCAGTAGTACTCCCCGGCTTCGAGCCCGGGCAACCGCCGCGAATCTATAAACAGCTGGCTACCGATCAGCGCTTCGGCCTGGCCGCGGTCATCGACCCCCTGCAGCTTGGCAACAACATTCTTGCCCTGCAGTCGGCCCTTCACTTTTACCTCTTTGAGTTCGTCTCCCTGCGCTATCACCCAGGGGCTGTAACTCACTATGTTCTCGCGCGGGCTGGTTTTGGAAAATACCCGAATCCAGCCTTTTACACCCTGCGCGCCCAGAACATGCCCAACACAGATCAAATCATCATCGTGCTGGTTCATTTGCCTCAAGCCGCGGCCTTGCGCACTCCCTTGATCAGGTTGGCTACACGCTCGCTGGGTTTTGCGCCTTGCGACATCCAGTAATCGATGCGGGTCTCATCGAGGCGCAATTCCTCTTCCTGGCCACGGGCCTGGGGATTGAAGAAACCGACGCGTTCGATATAGCGGCCATCTCTCGGGCTACGGCTGTCGCTTACCACGACGTGATAAAACGGGCGTTTTTTCGAACCGCCGCGTGCCAATCGAATAGAAACCATACAAAAACTCCAAAAATATAAACGGCTAAACTTCGCCCCGGATTTCACCAATATACCGGCAGGCAGCAGTCTACCGCTGACCCTGGGATCAGAAGACCGCGTATTGTACCTAAATAAACCCGCCTGTGAAGCCCGAACCGCCTGTTTTTTCGGGTTATTTTGTTCTCAGGGACAGTAAA
>CAMYML010000167.1 GCA_947259305.1 uncultured Gammaproteobacteria bacterium
AGTTGATCCCACTTTAAAGGTTCAGTTTAAGCAAGCTGTCACCCCAATTCCAACCTTATTCAATGTTTTCATTTGACGCCATGAAAAAATGTATCCTTCTGCGAGTAGGGATGGAGGAAATCGGGGGACAGTATACCTATTAAATAATGTCACCGATCCCTCTACCGCTGCGGATCATTTCGGGTTGGTGGCTCACATTTCGGGGTGCGGTCATCATGGATATCAGACCTTGCCATTGACATCGTGTTCGCGACAAGTGTGAAATGTAACCCTGAACTCTTCCACTTACCTTGCTCCGGAATCCAGCCATGTCTCAAACTCCGTTCATCGATGAAATCATTCCCGCCGGCAAACCCTGGTCGGGCATTGTGGAGCAGGGGCATTATCTCAGCATCATTGATCTCGAAGGCCAGCAAGGGGTCGATTTTTTGTGTTACAACGCGGATAACCCGGAAGAGCGTTACCACGCGCCCAATACGCTGAAGGCGATAGAAACCCTGAAGCTGACTGCCGGGCACACGCTCTATTCCGATATCGCGCGGCCACTGTTTAAGATTACGCATGACAGCTGTAACGGGCATGACACCATCGCGGGCTGTTGCAGCGCGCCGAGCAATAAAATGCTGTACGGGGTTGAAAATGTACCGGGATGCCGGGAGAACTTTTTATCGGCTCTGGCTGAACATGGCCTGGGGCGGAAGGATATTGTGCCGAACATCAACTTTTTTTGCGATGTTCCGGTAGACGATAACCGGATGGCCGCCAACGTCTTTGTTCCAGGCGCCTCGAACCCCGGCGACTATGTCAGCCTGCAGGCACAAATGAAGGTGCTGGCCGTGATCTCGAATTGTCCGCAATTGAACAACCCCTGTAACAGTGGCAAACCGACCGACATCCGTGTCATCGTCTCGCAAAGTCCCTGGAACTCGTAAGCATTGTCCCGGTAATAGTAAGCTAACAGCTTTAGTTTTGTTTCAATGGTTGCTTATTTCGGGAAATTCAGGGGACAGTATACTTAATTCGTTTCGGTCTCAATGCTTGGGCAAGCGCGAAATAGGTATACTGTCGCCTGAATTTCACGCTTCTATACCGCGCCCCGTGAGTACCCGAACTGTCAGGATAACCTGCTTCGACAAATGGCAGAGCGAGGCATACGACTCGAGCACGTACCCTGCCCCCTATTTGCTACTGATACCTGTTCCTGTGGAAATTTAGTTAAACGTCACCATATCTCTGTCTGATATCGCCGTTTCGAAGCGGCGCCCCGTCTGCGTGCAGCCCTGGCGCGGAAATACATTCGCACAACAGGAGAAAAGCGTGACTCAATTCTTTTTCGAATACGGCTTGTTTGCCGCCAAGCTGTTTACCTTTGTCATTGCCATACTGGCCATCATCATCGTGTCGGTGGGTGTCACCCGGCGGGTCAAAAAATCGATGAAAGGCCATATCGAGACCACCAAAGTCAATGACGAGATAGAGGCAATGCGCTTTGCACTCGATGCCGGGGTATCCGATCCGGAAGCCTACAAGCTGCATGTCAAGCAATGGCACAAGGAGAAAAAACTCGAACGTAAAGCGCGCAAAAAGGCACTCAAACAGGGTGCCAAAGGCAATGTCCCCGGTGAAGCCGAAGCGGACGCGAAACCCAGGGTATACGTCCTCAATTTCAAGGGCGACCTCAGGGCCCTGGCGGTGTCAAAACTGCGGCAGGAAATTACTGCGGTGTTATCGATGGCGCAAGCCAGCGACGAGGTGGTGGTGCGCCTGGAGAGCGCCGGGGGCATGGTGCATGCCTACGGGCTCGCATCCTCGCAGCTGCAGCGGGTCAAGGACCACGGCATCGGTTTGACCGTGTGCGTCGACAAGGTCGCCGCCAGCGGTGGTTATATGATGGCCTGCGTGGCGAATAAGATTCTGGCAGCGCCATTTGCCGTTCTCGGCTCGATCGGCGTGGTCGCACAGATGCCCAATTTCAATCGTTTGCTGAAAAAACACGACATCGATTTCGAGTTGATTACGGCGGGAGAATACAAACGTACCCTGACGATGCTGGGTGAGAACACCGAGAAGGGGCGGGAGAAATTCGTCGAGGAAATCGAGGACACTCACTTGCTGTTCAAGGAATTCGTCGCACAGCACCGGCCCGAACTCGATATTGAAAAAGTCGCGACCGGGGAACACTGGTTCGGACAGCGCGCGCTGGACCGCGGCCTGGTCGATGAATTGATCACCAGCGATGAATATATCGCCAATGCCTGTGAGGCATCGGACGTGTTCGAGGTCAAGTACGTGGAGAAAAAAACGCTGCCGGAGCGAATGGGTATTGCGGTGCAGGACTCGGTCGACGGCCTACTGATGCGGTGGTTGGAAAGAGGCACTTTCTCCCGGTTTTTTTAACAGGCGATAGTGGCACGCGGCTAACGCCGGAAAGTCCAGGGGCTGCTTACGTGAGCTTCGGGCGTAGGATCTGTGCCAAACGCTGCATCGGCAATGAAATATACTTTCTCCGGAATAGTTATTACCATTAAACGCAGGCAACGGGACCTGCCCGGCGCTACTCTCTTGAACCGTGATTGAAGGACATCGTTATGATGCGCGCCCCAGGAATTGTTTTATCGTTTACCGGATTGACCTTGATGACAGCCCTTTTCAGCACCGCCTCCGCGGGCCCGCTAAAACTAATCACTGACTTTTCCCAGGAGCCTGGTAGCCTCGAGTGGTTCGTCGTTAATGATGACGTCATGGGTGGACGGAGCAGCGGAGGGTTCGAGCTGAACGATGGCAGCCTGGTGTTTACCGGAGCGACAAATACGCTCGGAGGCGGTTTCAGTTCGATTCGAAGTCGAGGTCCGCGGATGGATCTATCGGAATTTAGTGGCATCAGGCTTCGGGTCAGAGGCGACGGTCGGCAATACTCGTGGCAGCTTCGAACGAACGCCATGTACCGTGGACGAGAACTTGGCTTCTGGAACGAATTCGAAACCACCGCGGGCCAGTGGCTCGTGATCGATCTTCCCTTTGTGGATTTCGTGCCGAAATTCCGTGGTAACAAACTGGACGTCGCGCCGCCGAACCCGGCGCACATCCGGGGATTGGGTTTGATGATTTCCGACGGCAAAGACGGGCCGTTCGCGATCGCAGTAGACTCCGTCCAGGCTTATCGCGATAGCGAACCACTCTCTCAGTAACTATGGTGAAAGTGAACTGATTTCGGAATCAGGTTAACTGTCACCATAATTGCGGGCTCTGATATCACAACTCTAATCTTGTTCGGCCTGGCCGTGACCCAAGCACCCCCTTGCCACGTATACAAGGCACACTCAAAAATACTGGATAGAAATAATGGCTTACACAATATGAAAACTTTGCCTTTTTTTGCGTTAATTGCCCTGTTACTGCCTCTGTCTACGAGTGCCGTTGCCAACATAGAGGTCAAATTTGTTGAAAGTGCACCAAAAGACTGGTTTGAAATCAAGAACGTCGGGAATTGCGAGCTGAATGAATTGATGGTCACTATCGACCTGACCCAAAGCGTGGGCCAATTGATATTCGACACTACCGAAACGGGCGCTGGTGTGCAGGTCTACCAACCCTTTGAGGTGAAACAGGGCAATATTTCACTGGTATCTTCGGATCGAGTAGCGGACGGCGATCAGCAATTGTCCGTTAGCGTTCCATCGTTGGCTACCGGTTCCTCAGCGAGTTTCACCATCGACGTGGACGATACCGTACCTTCAGGTGCGCTCGGTCTTACCATGATTGCCGGTTCCGAAATGGAGCAATCAAAGGTGACTGTTACCAGCAGCACAAACACACCGGTTAGTGGGATGTTTGATGGCAACAACAAAGCTGTCGTCGAGTTACCCGACTGCGTTTAAGTCCAATAATGCCGAAATTGGCCGCCAACTCAATGCGCTGGCGCGAGATCGATCAATCCTCGGGCTTTTTAAAATCGACGATGCGGGTGGTTGCCCTGTCGTCACCGAATACCGGCAAATCGGGGTTTGTCTTGCCGCCCAGTTCGCGTTCGCGCGCCGAGATCAGGGCAAAACAGCTACGGATATCCTCGATTGTGCGGGGCGACAGCGGGCTTTGCATGCCGGGCGTAGGCGTGACGTCGCGCACCACGCTTGCCAGTACCTGGCGCACCTGGATCAGTATGCGGTGCTCGAGGGTCAGTTCACTGGAATTATCGTCTTGCTCGGACATCTTGCCCATCCATCCTGTCAAATTTTATCGCTTCCGCGCCGGGGTTGCCGGGTCAGCTGCCCGCTATCCTGCCTTATTCGCGGCTAATAAAATCTATCCTCGAATGTATAGGACAGGGCGTCGATCAATACCCCAGCGGCAGGCTATCCAGCATGGAGCTTGTTGACCCTCGGGCAATCAGGCATGCGGGAGTTAACGCGCGAGATAAGTGACTGCACTTAATACAGCTATTTATGACGCCTGTGGTTACGGGGTCAGGCTCCGGACAGGTGCTCGTTCAGGCGCATTGCCAGCTGCCTTGCGCTATCGAAGGCGGCTTCCACCCGGCCATCGATGCACCAGTCTCCGCAGGCTGCGAGCTGCATGCCAGGGTCGAAGCAATATGGCTTGTTACCAGGCCGGCTGACTTTTGCGTGGAGCCAGCGATGCAGGCTGCTGTGCTCGATAGTATCAGCGGGCAAGTCGAGCAGTTCCAGAACCTCGTTTTTTAAAAGCGACTCGACGTGCGTCGGGTCGTCTTCGATGTGCTCTTCGGCCCATTGGTTGCCGGTATGAGCCACCAGCGCCGGCATCGCGGGTCGACCGGGTTTGCTGTTATTCAGCGCAATCCACCCGAGTGGTGAGTTGTTGACTACGGCGGCGTCCCATCCGATCGAAACCGATTGGTCGAGCCCAAGCATCAGGGTGTAGCAACCCTGCATGCTTGCAGTGTCGAACTCGGTGGAGTCGACGAAATCCGTCGGCAGCAATTCCCGGCTCTGCGGTGCTGGCGTCGTGCTGATGACCCAGTCGAAGGCAGGGCTGGAATCGCCGTTGTCCAGCGAGAGGTGCCAGTGCTCGTCCTGAAGATCGAGCGCAGCAACCCTCGAGCCGCAGTGGAGTCTGGACTGGCCGAGTAGAGACCTGACCGGCTGGCTCATGCTCGGAACCCCGACAAAGTGCGGCTCGAACCAGGTCCGCTTGTAGCGCTTGCGTCCTTTTTCCAGGGTCGTGATGCGGGGAGTCCATTGCGCGACCTCGCCGGATTGCAGGAGTGGGGCCAGGAATTCCTGGAACGCCTCGCCTCTGGCGGTGAAATACTGCGCGCCATGGTCAAAATGACGTTCCACATGTCGCCGTTGCGCCATGCGCCCGCCCGGCCCGCGGGCTTTTTCGAAGATCTCGATTTCAATCGCCGGGTCGAGATAGTGGGTCAATACCGCACTCGACAGGCCGGCGCCGATGATGGCTATTCGCGTCATGAAAATCTCAAAGTGATCTCGGGGACAGTATACTTGGTTAACGAGGACACACACCCTCTGAGAAGAATAATCCTGTCGCTGCGATAGCGGAGCTTATTTGATTAGAACTAACCCCAAAATTGGTGCGAGCAGCCAGTAAAAGCCTTTGTGCTGCGATATTGGCGATTTCCAGTCAGACTCGCCCGTCGCCGGTACGTGGCGGCCCTCGTCAGAAGGGTGGGGGATAGTAACTAGCCCGTGTCGAGCTGTGGAATAATGCGATTGAACCGCTTCGGATGAAGAGCCTCGAACTGCGTGGTGTTCATGCGCCACTGATCGGCGGTGATTTCTAGTCGGTCGAGGATGGATGGCAAGGTATTGTCGATATACCCACGCTTGTCGTCGCGAATGATGCGCCCGGTCCAGTCGAGCAGGGCCAGGTATTCTCTGAAGCCGAACAGGATGCCGCTTTGGATGGCGCCGGTGAGCCGGCTCTCGAAGGGCAGCAGCGGCTTGAGCGGGGCGGTAAAGTCGAGCAGGTCGCCGCACTCGGTCTGAACGTCAATTGCCTGCAGCAAATCGAACCTGGGCTGCAGCCGTTCCTGAACACTGGTGTATTCCGACTGTTCCGGTGTCTCCGCCATCCCGGCCCGGACCGGGTTCAAATCGACATAGGCCATGCAGGAGAGCAAGGCTTCCTCGGATTTGAGGGCCTGCGAGGTAAAGCGGGATTCCCAAAACTTGCCGCTACACTGGTCTTCGAGGTTGGCCTGGCGCGCGATGGGCTGGTTCAGGCAGCGCATGAACCAGCTGATGCTGCCGAGTTTCGCGCGCCACACGGCAACAATGTCGGCGATGGATGCGCGCTCGTAGGGCTTCAAAGCCTCGCCATTACGATAGTTTTGAATCAGCAGTGGCCCTTTGAATAGCGCGCACCAGCGCTCGATGATGTCGTCGTCGGCTAGCTCATCGAGCTGTTCCGGGCACGCTTTGAGCACCAGGTGATAGTGGTTGCTCATGATTGCATACGCGCAGATATCGATCGCAAACAGCGAGGACAGCAGGCGAATGCGGTCCACGACCCATTGCCGCCGGTGCTCGTAGCTTTGGCCGGAGTAATGATCCACCCCGCACAGAAAGGCGCGGCGCACGCAGCGGGAGGTGATGTGGTAATACGGCGTATCCGCCAGCGAGATGAGTTCCTTCCTGGGACGCGTCATCAGCTAAATCCTTTTACCTGAGTTACCCGCAGCCTACGCCTGTCAACGACAATGCGTCAATGGTAAAGTGTGTGTCCCATGTACTTATTCGCCAGCGATGTACTTATCCCATGTACTTATTCGCCAGCGCGGGATCAGGCTGGCGCCTGCCCGTGTCAGTAGCCGCGGGCGTTGCTTTCGTAGATATCCATTACCGATTTGAGTTCATTGTAGATGTACTCTTGTTCAGGGCGGCTGAGCCCGGCCAGCTTTTCCGGCACTTCGTTCCTTTCCAGCGCGTAGAGCAGCTTGTTCACCGCGATACAGCCTTCTCCCGCCAGGTCCTCGATGTGCGCTTCCAGTTTTTGCTCGTCCAGGTCGCAGGCCCGGGCGGCGCGCACGGCGTTCGGGAAGGTTTCCGTGCCAATCCAGAAGTCCAGCCCCCGCTCGAGAAATTCCTGGTAGTTCAGGTAATGTGATCCGTCGCAGGAAAAATTCAGCGTCACCGTTCCATTGACGAGGTTCAACGAGCCACTGCGCAGGTAGATGGTTTCATCGGAGAAACGAAGCGCCTTGAACTGCTGAAAAATCGGCGCAATGGCGGTCTCCGGCACGATATTTCGCTCGAAGTATGGGCGCTGCGGATAAGCGAGACAGATACTGGTATCGGCTAGCTCGTCTATCGACAGCAGGTGGTAAACGTAAGGGTCGTCGATATGCCAGACGGTGGAGCGGCTACTGGAAAAATGAATGCGCACGTGGAACACGCCATGGTCGATCATCAGGGCTTCGTGCAGGGAAAGTACGTGATCGATGTTTTCGTCCATCAGGCTGGTGATGCGCTCCTGGTGGAACAGCCCGGAGCGAATTGCCGGGTCACCCTTGATCTGGCGCCACTTGCTGGGCTCCTCGTAGAGCACTTCCGTGTGCGGCAGTTCGCGTAAATCGAAATCCACGCCGAGAAAACCGATGCGCTTGCCGTCAGCGTCGACGATCGCCTGGATTGCGGTCAGGGACGGGCGTTTCTTGTTGCGGCTGATGTAGGCTTCGGATAAATCGAACATGAGCGACGGGTCGCGCATCGTCGCAATCATGTAGGGTCGTTGCGAGCGATCCCGGTTGAACGCTTCCGCGTCGGCGCCGTAACGGTTGACGGTCGAAGTGATTTGCACCGCGGCGTTATCGAGCACGTAGACATACTTGCAATGATCGATCTGGCGAAAAATCTCCTGCAGCCGGGCATCGAGCTTTTCTCGATCCCCCAGGAACCGCGGAATCTCGCTGGCTTGACGCGCGAGGTCGGCCGCGAGCAGGTCGTGCAATACGGCGCGTTGCGCGGCAATGGAGCGTCTAAGGTTG
>CAMYML010000168.1 GCA_947259305.1 uncultured Gammaproteobacteria bacterium
TGGCTACCCGGCCAGGTTTAGTTCGGAATCGGGCTGACCACGCCCTTGAGGTAATAATTCATCTTATTGAGTTGTTCGTCGCTCATATTTTTCCCGGCGGGAACGATCGTTTTACCGCCCTGGTCGACTACCGGACCGGCAAACGGGTGCAACCTGCGCTCCGTTAACTGTTTTTCCATATCGCGGATACGGCTTTGCAGCTCGGCCGGGATGGCCTTGTTCATCGGCGCCAGCTTTATCATTCCGCGTGGATATCCGCCCCAGACGCTAACCGGTGCCCAGGTTCCGGCCTGCACTTCCTTGACCGTCTTGACGTAGTAATCACCCCAGTGGTGAGTAGTTGCGGTCAGGTGCGCTTTGGGACCATACTTGGACATGTCGGAGTGGTAGCCGAAGGCATAGACGCCCTCGTCTTCCGCCGCCTGCACCACCGCGGTGGAATCGGTGTGTTGGGTAACGACATCGGCGCCCTGCGATATCAGCGTGATTGCCGCCTGCCGCTCCTTGCCCGGGTCGTACCATGAATTAACCCAGATCACGCGCAATTCCGCCTTCGGATTGACGCTACGCGCGCCCTTGATAAAGGCATTGATACCCTGCAGCACTTCCGGAATCGGGAACGCGGCGACGTATCCGAGCACGTTGGACTTGGTCATTTCCCCGGCGATAACGCCGGTCAGGTAGCGTCCCTCGTAAAAACGCGCGTTGACCAGGCCCATGTTTTTACCGAGCTTGTAGCCGGTGACGTGAACGAAAGCGGTTTTGGGGAAACTCTTCGAAACCTTGAGCATGTAGTTCATGTAACCGAAACTGGTGGCGAAGATGACCTTGTCGCCACGCTTGGCCATTTCGCGGATAACACGTTCGGCATCGGCGCCCTCGGCGACATTCTCGACGTAGCTGGTGGTTACGTTCATTTCCTTTCCCAGCTGCAGGCGACCCAGGTCATGCTGGTAAGTCCAGCCGGCATCGCCGATAGGGCTTACATAAACGAAGCCGACGTTATCAGCTGCCTGACTCGCACCGGTCATCGCGCAGGCCAGCGCCATGAGCGGCAGTTTTCTGATTATCTTTGTTAGTGTCATTTCTCAACCCTCCCGGGATTGTTTGATTAATGGATCGTGTTTACGGATTTTGCAACCCTGGTTTATAAGCTTTCATCGATTAACGCCTGCTTAAGCTTGCGACATCTGGTTCATTTGTCAGGCCTCCGGCAGCTTGCTCATTTATCAGGCCTCCGGCAGCTTGTTCATTGGTCAGGCCTCCGGCCTGAACGGCTGCCCCAGCGACACCGGAGCATTCAGGCGCACCGTGTTCTGGTCGCGCGAAATGATCACCAGCACGATGATGGTCGCGAGATATGGCAGGGCCGACAGGAATTGCGACGGAATATTGATCCCGAGACCGGAGCCCTGCACAAACAGTTGCGCCACCATCACCCCGCCGAACAAATAGGCGCCGACCAGCACCCGGAACGGACGCCAGGTCGCAAATACGACCAGCGCGATCGCGATCCAGCCGCGACCCGAGACCATGCCTTCGACCCACAGCGGGGTATAAAAAACCGATAAGAAGGCGCCGCCGATACCGGCCATCGCGCCACCGAACAGGGTCGCCAGGTAACGAATCTTGATCGCCTGGTAGCCGATAGAATGCGCCGACGCGGGCGATTCACCGACCGCGCGCAATATCAGGCCCGAACGGCTGCGATACAGGAACCAGACGATGCCGCCGAACAGCAGCCACGAAAAATAAACCAGCGCCTGCTGGTTGAACAATGGCGCGCCGATGATCGGGATATCGGCCAGCAGCGGGATACGAAGCGCGCCCACGGTCGGCAGAATATCCGATTCATAGGGCTTGCCGATGAAGGCCGACAGGCCGACGCCGAGAATCGACAGCGCCAGGCCGCTCGCGACCTGGTTACCCATCAGGGTCAACACCACGACCGCAAAGATTAGCGACATCGCGGCGCCCGCCGCCATGCCGGCTAAAACGCCGAGCCAGGCATTGCCGCTATGCAGGGTTACCGCGAATCCGGCGATCGCGCCCATCGCCATCATGCCCTCGGCACCGAGGTTGAGGACGCCTGATTTCTCGGCGATCAACTGCCCCAGGGCGACGATGATCAGGGGCGTGCCGGCGACGATGGTAGCGAATAGAATCGAACTGAAAATATCCATTATGCCGTGGCCTCCTTCCAGCGGATGCGGTAGTTGATGAACACATCCGAGCCCAGCAGGAACATCAGCAACATGCCCTGGAATACGTTCGATATCGACGACGGCAGGTTCAGGTACTGCTGCGCCTGTTCGCCGCCGAGATAGAGCAATGCCATCAACAGGCTGGCGAAGAATATGCCGACCGGATTCAGGCGCGCGACGAAGGCGACGATGATCGCGGCGAAACCATAGTTATTCGAAACATGATCAGTGATTTGCCCCATCGGACCGGCGACTTCGGACATACCGGCCAGCCCCGCCATGGCGCCGCCACTCATGAGCCCGATCCAGATCATGCGTTTGGCGGAAAACCCGGCGTAACGCGCCGCATCTTTAGCGTAACCGGCAACCTGCATCTGGAAACCGGCGAAACTGCGAAACATGAACACGTATCCGACCAACAGTGCGCCCACGGCGAAAGTGAAAGCGATATTGAGACGCGTGCCCTCGATCAGAATCGGCAACAGCGCCGAATCTTCGAACAGGCGCGATTGTGGAAAATTGAATCCGTCGGGATCCATCATCGGCCCGTGCACCAACCACGACACCAGCAGCTGCGCGACATAGACCAGCATCAGGGACACCAGGATTTCATTGGTATTGAAGCGCGTTTTCAAAAACGCCGGGATCGCTGCCCACAGCATGCCGCCGATGCAACCGGCGATGACCATCAGGATTAAAACGTGCGCGCCGCCCTCGGATTCGTAAAAATATAGCGCCACCGCGCTAGCGGCGACGGCGCCGACGATGAGTTGCCCCTCGGCGCCGATATTCCACACGTTGGCGCGGAATCCGACCGCGAGCCCGATCGCGCACAGCATCAGCGGCGTGGCTTTTAAAAACAGTTCGGACCAGCCGTACAGATCGCTGATCGGGTTAATGAAAAATACCTTGAAACCTTCGACCGGATTCTTGCCGAGGAGGGTGAACAGCAGCAGCCCGCCGATCAGCATCAACAGGATCGCGATCAACGGCGATGCATAGGACATCGTCTGCGACGCTTCCGCGCGCCGTTCGAGCCTAAGCATGGGCCTGCACCTCCGCGGGCGCCGGCTGTTCCCACATGCCGCTCATCCAGACCCCGATTTCATCGATATTGGTGTCGGCGAGTTTTTTCGCTGGCGACAGGCGGCCATTGGCGATAACCGCGATACGGTCGGAAATTTCGAACAGCTCTTCAAGCTCCTCGGAAATCACCAGGATCGCGGTGCCCTCGTTGCGCAGGTCGATCAAGGCCTGGCGGATGAACGCGGCGGCGCCGACGTCGACACCCCAGGTGGGTTGCGCGACCACCAGTAATTTGGGCGCGAGCAGGATTTCGCGGCCCATGATGAACTTTTGCAGGTTACCGCCCGACAGCGAATTGGCGGCGTGCTCCTCGCCCCCGCACTTGACGTTGTAAGCCTCGATACACTTGCGCGCAAACTGCGCGATCTTGTCGAACTGGATCATGCCGTGTTTGAGCATGCCGGCGTTATGCGCGGTCAACAATGCGTTTTCGGTGAGCGACATGCGCGGCACCGCGCCGCGGCCGAGGCGCTCTTCGGGCACGAAGCCCATGCCGTTTCTGCGGCGCCGATCCGGCAGGTCGCGGCCCGAGGGTTTACCGCAGATAACCACCGCATCCGCCTCGGCGACCGGTTTCTCGCCCGAGAGCGCGTACAGCAGTTCCTGCTGACCGTTTCCGGAGACCCCGGCAATACCGAGAATCTCGCCGGAGCGCACTTCGAGTTCGATATCCTGCAAATTGCTGCCGAAGGGATCGTCTGATTTTTTCGACAGCCCGTTGAGCTGCAGGCGGACCTCGCCCAGCTCGACCGGCGCATTGTGCTCCGGTACCGGCAGTTCCTTACCGATCATCAGGCTGGCCATCGATTTCGGGGTTTCCTGCGACGGAATGCAGTCGCCGGTCACCTTGCCGTCGCGCAGCACCGTGGCGACGTGGCAAAGCTCCTGGATTTCATCGAGCTTGTGGCTGATGTAGAGAATACTGCAGCCTTCCGCGGCGAGCTGGCGCAGCGTATCGAACAGTTTGCGCACCGCCTGCGGCGTCAACACCGAGGTTGGCTCATCCATGATCAACAGCTTTGGGTTTTGCAGCAGGCAGCGGATGATTTCGACGCGCTGGCGCTCACCCACCGACAGCGCGTGCACCAGGCGTTGCGGATCGACCGGCAAGCCATAGCGATTCGACACCTCGGTGATTTGTTCGGCGAGCTCTTTCAGGTCTGGATTACCCGGCAGTGCGAGCGCGACATTCTCCACCACGTTAAGCGTTTCGAACAGCGAGAAATGCTGAAACACCATGCCGATGCCGAGGCTGCGGGCATGCGCGGGGTTTTCCACGTGAACCACCTCGCCTTGCCACTTCATTTGCCCGGCGTCGGGCTTGGCGACCCCGTAAATCATCTTCATCAGGGTCGATTTGCCGGCCCCGTTTTCACCGAGCACGGCGTGGATTTCACCCTCTCTCACCTTGAGCGATACGTCTTCGTTGGCGATGACCGAAGGATAAATCTTGGTAATGCCCTCGAGCTCGAGCCTGAATGCCAGCTCGTCATCCGTCGCGGATGTCATGACTGCCTCTCCAATACGTTAATTATTTTGTTATTGGTCTGATTTTGGTTATGCACGCGATCGTATACCTGCAGGATTTCGGCGGCAACCGAAATCGCGATCTGTGCCGGCTGTTTGCTGCTGATGCCTTCGATTCCGATCGGACAGGTCATGCGCGCAAACTTTTGTGGATCGATACCGCGGCGCTGCATGCGGGTTTCGAAATTGCGCCGCTTGGAGTGCGAACCAATCAATCCGAAATACCTGAAGTCGTCGCGTTGCAGAATTTGTTCGCACAGGCGCTGATCGAGCGCGTGGTCATGCGTCATCACCAGGAAATATGCGCCCACCGGCGCCGCGTCGATTTCGGCTTCGGGGGTATCGGTACAGATGGTCTTAACCCCCGGTGGCGGGATCGGCGGCAGCATCTCGTCGCGCGTATCGATCCAGTTCAGCTTTACCGGCAGGCCGGCGAGCGCATGCACCAGCGCCTGGCCGACATGGCCGGCACCGAACAGGTAAAGCTCGATCGAATCCTGCTCGATCTCGGCCCGGCTCCAGTCGCTGTCGGCTTCGAGCCGTTCGAACATCAGGTTTACCAGACCGCCGCAACACTGGCCGAGCCCGGCGCCCAGCGGGAAGCGCCGCAGGCCGCCCTCCGCTCCCAGTTCGAGCTGGTCGCGCGCGATGCGGCAGGCCTGGTACTCGAGATTGCCTCCGCCGATGGTGCCGTACTGCCGCTCCGCGGTCACCAGCATCTTCGCGCCGGGCTCGCGTGGGGTCGAACCGACGATCGAGTCGACGCTGACCAGCATCACCGGGGTTTGCTCCCGGCGCAGACACTCGAGTGTTTGCCGCCAGGCGCTCATGCCACTTCCGCGCGCAGGGCCTCGATCGCGTCGAGGATGGCTTCCGGCGTCGCCGGCGCGCGCAATTGCGGATTGATGCGGTTATCGGCCAGGCTCGCGATCGCATCGCGGATCGCGAAGAAAACCGAAAACGGCAGCAGCAGCGGCGGCTCGCCAACCGCCTTGGAGCGCAGGATCGTATCCTTGACGTTCTGGTTCTGGTAGAGCCGGGTATTGAAAGACGCCGGGCAGTCGGTGATGGTCGGGATCTTGTAGGTCGACGGCGCGTGCGTGGTCAACCGGCCCTGCTCGTTCCAGCACAGTTCCTCGCTGGTCAACCAGCCCATGCCCTGGATATAGGCGCCTTCGACCTGGCCGATGTCGATCGCGGGGTTGATCGAGTTGCCCGCGTCATGCAGGATGTCGGCCCGCAGTAATTTGCATTCACCCGTCAGGGTATCGATGACGACTTCGGACACCGCGGCGCCATAGGCGAAATAATAAAACGGGCTGCCCTGCATCTTGTCGCGATCCCAGCTCAGGCCCGGGGTCTTGTAAAATCCGTCGGACCAGAGCTGCACCCGGTTTTCATAGGCCTGCACCACCAGCTCCTGGAAGGCGATCGTTTTACCGGCACAGTGAACCTCGCCGTTCTCGAACACGACCTCGGCCGCCTCGCCGCCAAAGCGCTCGGCGGCAAACTGCGCCAGGCGCTCACGGATCTGGCGCGCGGCATCCTGCGCCGCCTTGCCGTTGAGATCGCTGCCGGTGGAAGCCGCGGTAGCCGAGGTGTTGGCCACCTTGCTGGTGTCGTTTGCGGTCGCTCGCACCTGGGCGATGTCTAGCCCAAGTTCCAGCGCCACCACCTGCGATACCTTGGTGTGCAGGCCCTGGCCCATTTCGGTGCCGCCGTGATTCACCAGCACGCTGCCGTCGGTATAGACATGCACCAGCGCCCCGGCCTGGTTGAAATGCACGACGTTAAACGAGATGCCGAACTTGACCGGGGATAGCGCGAGACCCTTGCGCAACACCGGGCTTTCGCGATTGAAGGCCGCCACCGCCTGACGGCGCGCGTAGTAGTCGCTACTTTGTTCGAGCTCGGCCACCAGTTCGTGGATGACGTTGTCCTCGACGATTTGCCCGTAGGGCGTGGTGTTACGGAAGTCGTTGTCGTAGAAGTTGAGCTTGCGCACCTGCTGTGGATCCTTGCCGAGCTCGCGCGCGATACTGTCGATGATGTACTCGATCGCGAGCGCGCCCTGCGGGCCGCCGAAGCCGCGAAAAGCCGTGTTCGACTGGGTATTGGTTTTGACGCTGTAGGCATCGATGGCGACGTCGCCGAGATAATAGGCATTGTCGAAATGGCACACCGCGCGCGTTACCACCGGCCCGGTCAGGTCGGCCGAGAACCCGGCCTGCGCGGCCATGTCGATTTTAGCCCCGCGAATCAACCCTTCCTGGTCGTATCCGACTTCGTAGGCGAAATCGAACCCGTGGCGCTTGCCGGTGACCAGCATATCGTCGTCACGGTCGAGCCGCAGCTTGACCGGGCGTTGCAGGCGATAAGCGGCGACCGAGGCGATACAGGCGAAGATCGCGGACTGCGATTCCTTACCGCCGAAACCGCCACCCATGCGCCGCATTTCGACCACCACCTGGTTAAAATCCAGCCCCAATGCATGCGCCACGACCTGCTGCATCTCGGTCGGGTGCTGGGTCGAACACCAAAGATGAAGACAGCCGTCTTCCTTCGGCGCGACGTAGGAAATCTGCCCTTCCAGGTAAAACTGTTCCTGCCCGCCAACTGCAAACCCGCCCTTCATTTTGTGCTGCGCCTGTGCCAGCGCCGAGTCGGCGTCGCCGCGGCGCAATTGCATCGGCGGCAGTACCCAGGATTGTTGTTGCTTGCCGCTGGCGATGTCGAGCACCGCTGGCAGCACGGCGTAATCGATACTGGCGAGCTTCGCCGCCCTGCGCGCCGCCGTCTGCGAGTCGGCGACGACCGCGAACAGCGGCTGCCCGACGTATTGCACCAGGCCATCGGCGAGGATTGGATCGTCCGCGATGATCGGCCCGCAATCATTCTTGCCGGGAATATCGGCCGCGGTAATCACCGCGATTACGCCCGCCGCCGCCTTGACCGCCTCGAGATCGATCGACTTGATCTCTGCGTGCGCCTGCTCGCTCAGGCCCAGCGCGATGTAGCAGGTACCGGCCAGCTCGGGAATATCGTCGACGTAGCTCGCCTCGCCGGCGACATGCAGCGCAGCAGACTCGTGCGGCACCGATGTACCGGGAGCCGTTTCTCGCGCTTGCTGTCTGACGTGGTCTTCCATCAACCGCTCACCGCAAA
>CAMYML010000169.1 GCA_947259305.1 uncultured Gammaproteobacteria bacterium
TCCAGAACACCGCGAGCTTACAAAATGGTTATTTAAAAGGGGCCAATAAAAAAGGGACGGAGGGATTATTTTTTAACTCCTCCGTCGCCTTTAATACTGTTTTCGTCGAATCGAATAGCCATCAGGTCCGGGTGCAGGAATTCATAGCCGAGTACCCGTTTCAGCTTGCGGTTGTCGACGACCTTGAAAACGCGATCGGCGCTGTCTTCGAAATCCGGGACCGGCGCGCCCGCCATTTTCGCGGCCTGCGTATAAAATTCACGCTTGCTCGGGTGTGAATCGGCACAGGCGTTGAAGGTTTCACCCCAGAGTCCGTTGGCGACGATTCGATCGAGTATGTTGATGCAGTCGTCGCGATGGATCAGGTTGACGTTGGCATCCGGGTTTTTGACCCTCTTGCCACCACGAAAAAACCGGCCCGGGTGACGACTGCCGCCGATCAGCCCGGCAAAGCGGACAATGGTCGTGCGAAACCGCGTGCTTTGCCGGAACAGGTTTTCGATGATGACCAGCGGATGATCCGGCGACTCCTCACCCGCCGCTTCGGAAACGACTTTGCAGTTATCCGGATACACCGACGTAGAACTCACGAACAGGACCGCCTGGATCGCGGATGCTTCAATTTTCCGCACCAGGCGCTCGAAGCCAGCGATGTCCTTCGAGGTGATGTTGACGATCAGCGTGTCCGACTGCAGAAACGCATCGATATCGTCCAGGGGTTTACCGATATCGACGATGCAGGCTTCGCCTGGCAATGCAGCGAGCGTCGACAGGCGATCCGGGGACGTGGTCGATATTTTAAGCCGGTAACCCTGCGTCACGAAACGCTCGGCCAACGGCAGTCCGATCCAGCCGCTGCCCAGAATACTGACGGTATCTATGGCGTTACCTCCAAAAAATCATAAAGATGAAGAAGGGATCTATTATTTTCCAACTCCTCCGCCCTCAAAAGTTAAGCATACCGCCCCCGGAATTATCCGAGTCGGAATAGCGCCGGGTCGAATCAGCGAGCAGCCGCCAACCCCTGCTGTACCGCTTCCCGTTCAAGGATCGCCCGCGCCCAACGCAGGACATGCGCGTACGAAGCCGTATCCAGAAACTCCTCTGCGTCGTAAACGTCGCCCATCGCCAGGCGCCCGTACCAGGACCAGATCGCGATGTCGGCGATCGAATAGCCACTGGCGCACATGTATTCACGCTCGGCCAGGTGGCGATCCAGCACATCCAGTTGGCGCTTGGTTTCCATGGCATAGCGATTGATCGGGTATTCCATCGGGTAAGGTGCGTAGCGGTAGAAATGGCCGAAGCCACCGCCCAGGAAGGAGGCGCTGCTCTCCTGCCAGAACAGCCAGGAAAGGCATTCCGTGCGGTCCGCCGCATCCTGCGGCAGCAATGCTGCATATTTCTCTGCCAGATAGAAGAGAATCGCGCAGGATTCGAACACGGATTGTGGGGGTGATTTGGACTGGTCGAGCAGTACTGGTATTTTCGAGTTCGGATTGAGCTTGACGAAATCGGAACCGAATTGCTCGCCATCGCCAATCTTGATGGTGTGCAGGTCATAGGCGGCATCCGTCTTGCCTAACGCCCGCAGTTCTTCCAGCATCACCGTGATTTTAATGCCGTTGGGCGTACCCAGCGAGTAAAGTTGCAAGGGCGCGTCGCCCACCGGCAGCACTTTCTCATGGGTGGGACCGGCGATCGGTCGGTTGACGCCGGCCCATTTGCCGCCGCTTTCGCTATCCCAGGTCCAGACTTTGGGTGGGGTGTATTCGTTGTCGTTCATCTCAGGGCTCTCAGGTAAGGTGGAATTCACGGATTAGTAATACGAACAGCCGCCGCTGGCAGATCTCTGCGGGGCGGGCGAATTCCGGGAACAGTATACCTGAGAAGAATTCCGGAGAGTGGGACTAGGCGGCGTCGGCTTCCTCACGGCTCATCAGGTCGAGAACTTCCTTGCGCAAGTCGTCCGCCTGGTACATGCCACCTGGCGTCTCCGAGAGCGCGTGATACCAGGGTTTGACGAGGTCTTTCAATGCATTGAGATCGCTGGTTTCCGCGATGGTGTTGTGCAGGTCCGTAATCTTGATCTTGTTGCCGAAGGTTTGCAACGTGTTACACATGAGGTCGCGCGCGGTGACGGTTACTTCGTCGCTGGCGGCAGCGTTCTCGGGAGCGACCTGTGCTGGAATTTCGACAACCGTCGGTTCGGTCACTTCGATCAGGCCGAGCTCGAGCAGGTGATTAATCGTCGCGTCGATTTCGTCGCACAGGGAGAGCTTTGCCAGCCTATCGGCCTCGTTTTCACCATTGACCAGAATCAGAACGCGCCGCTGCATCATCGACAGGCCAGCTGCACTGTCGGTGATCTCTTTTTTACCAGTTTCGGTTTTGTCGTAAATATCAATGTGTTTCATAATAGATCCTGTTTGCTGTTCCTGGCGAATCACACCTCAATCGAAAGCTCGGTTTCGATGGTTTCGAGGATTTCATCGTCGATGAACGGCTTGGCGATGAATCGGTTGACGCCAGCGGCCTCCGCCTGCTGGCGGTGTTTGGCCATGTTTCTTGACGTAATCATGAGGACCGGCAGCCCCGGCCGGTCACTGGAGTTACGGATGTAGCTGAGCAGGTCGAATCCGTTCATGCGCGGCATTTCGAGGTCGGTCAAAACGATGTCCGGATTGTCGGCGCGAATTAAATTGATGGCTTCCAGCCCATCGCGGGCCAGCAGCGCCTCGTAGCCGCTGTCGCGCATCAGCTGGGCGAGGGAATTACGCACGCTGAGTGAATCGTCCACGATCAGGACCTTCGTCAGGCTGATCTCCTCGGCAGCCGGCGATTGGGCGTCGATGCGGCCGAGACCCAGATCGGCGTTGCCCAGGGCCTGAAGCATCGACGCAAGGTCGAGCACCGGCACCACCTCGCCATTACCGAGCATCGAGACACCGGCAATGCCGCTGATCGACTTGATGTAAGCACCCATATTCTTGACCACCAGATCGTAACTGGTGACGACGCGCTCTACCACCACCGCGGCGACACCATTTGCAGTCTGGACCAGCACCACGTTGTATTGGTCCAGGTTGTCGCGCATTTGCCGGTCAGCCGAGCCGATCAGCGCGTTCAGCGTATAAGCCGGATAGCTCTCGCCCTCGAGCTGGAAGCTCAGCGCGTCGCCGAGGTTCTCGATAAATCCGGTGCCGGGTGACAGAATCTGGGTCAGCGACAGGGTCGGGATGGCATAGAGATTATCCTTGCCAACCCCCGTCAACAGGCAGTGACTGGTGAGCAGTGTGATCGGCAGGCGCAGCGAGACACGGGTGCCGCCGTCCTTGCCGTCGCTCACTTTCATCGTCCCGTTAAGCGACTGGACGGTGTTGTTGACTACGTCCATGCCGACGCCGCGACCGGAGACCTGGGTCACCCGTTCGATGGTGGAAAATCCGGTATGCAGGATCAACAGCGCCAGCGATTCGTTGTCGCGCGCGTCGTCTGCCGTGATCAGCCCGCGCTCGATAGCCGTTGCGCGAATGCGGTCGTAGTCGAGACCACGGCCATCGTCACTGCAGTTGACCACGACGTTGTTACCCTCCTGGACGAACTCGAGGGAAATCTGACCCGCCGGTGATTTACCCGCGGCGGCGCGCGCGTCGCTGTCTTCGATGCCGTGATCGATGGCGTTGCGCAGCATGTGCATCAGCGGATCGGCGAGTTTGCTCAACACCTCGCCGTCGAGTAGCAAATCCTGACCGTAGATCGACAGCTCAGCTTGCTTGCCAGTACTGCGCCCGACCTGGCGCACGGTGCGCTGCAGGCGCGCGGCGATCGTGCTAACCGGCACCAGTCGCGTGGTCACGACCACTTGCTGTAATTCTTTATTCAGGCGTTGCTGTTCGACAAACAGCGAATCGAGTTCGTAAACCTCGCCGGTAAATCCGCGCAGAATTTCACGCGAGTCGGCGACCGCCTCGATGTAGGCGTGCGTCGCACTGTAGAACTCATCGTACTCGTCCATTTCCAGGGCGTCGAAATCGCCATCGGCACCCATGGCCTGGCCTCGGTGTTTGGCCGCCATACCGCGCACGCTGACGAGGTTTTCCAGCTCGTAGCGTTGCTGCTGCAGGTGGCCGTCGTTGTTTCGAATCAGCTTTTCACCACCTTCGAGTCGGTTCAGGCGTTCCTGGATCTGGGCCGCGGTTATCGCCGTCTCACTCACGAGCCGGAAAATATTATCGAGCAGTTTGAGCGGTACGCGGATGGTATCTTCGGTGGCGGGCGCCGCTGGCTCCGCCTCCTGACGGCGTCGATCACGTTGCTCGGTATCGGATTCTGTTGCCAGCTGAGCCGCGATATCGGGTGCTTGCTTGGGCTCGCTGTAATCGCCCTCGCGCATCCGGCCACTGTCGATCCGGTTGGCCCAGTCGAGCACATCCTGCAACACCCGTTGTGCCTCCGGCGGTGGCGGTACCATCCCCTGCAGAGCCTCGATCATCGCCTCGATCAGGTCACTTGCCTCCTGCATCGTCTGCGCGAGTGCCGCGGGTGGTTGAAACTCGTGGCGGGCAATGTACTCGAAGATATCCTCGAGGTGATGGGACAGGTTGGCGAGTCCCCTCGATCCGATCAGGTTACCGGAACCCTTGAGGGTGTGCGCGACGCGCTGGGCGGCTTCGACGTTGGCCTGGACATCGACTCCCCGGATAATGGCTTCGGTCACCTTCGACAGGGTCTCGGCATGGCCAGGCGATTCGGCAAAAAAAGCATCCATCAGCTCAGGGCTTATCTCCGCCGAGATTTCCAGCGAAACATCTTCCGCCGTGGTCTCGATTGCGCGCGCCTCGGCGACGAACTCGCCGCTGACCTCGACCGTTTTGGCCAGACCCTCGATCAGGCTGCGCAGTTCGCGATAAGGCACCGGTTGTGGCCAGGCCTCGGATTCGAGGTGGTCGACGACGGCCAGGCAGCGCTTATCGTCCTCGGGATGCAGCAGGTGATCGATGATCACTGCGGGCCAGCCGCGCAATACGTCGATCGATTCGAAGCGTGCACTCGCGTCGCGTGCCGCGATCAAGGCCAGGTTCTGGTTCAAAAAGCCGCAAACAAAGTTCAGTCCCTGTAATTTGAGCTCAACCGCAATGGATTCGACCCGGCCGAGAATTTCCCGGTAGGCTTCGGCAAGCGCTGTCGACGCCTCATCCGTCTCCGCCTCGGCCAGCCGCAGTGCGAGCGCGTCGAGCTGGGGGCCAACCTCTTTTAATTCGTAGGCGAGCATGCCGAGCAGGTCGTCTGTGTCGAATTCTGCTGCGGCAGTGGCGAACGAACCCTCATCGGGCAGGCCCGGAATCGCGGTGACGACGGGATTCTGCTCAGGAAAGGGGGCCGCTTCCGATTCGGGCAACGATACCGGCGTCTCCTCAGCGGACGACGTTATCTCAGCATTCGCGAAAATCAGCGCTGAGAGACCGTCGCGAACAGAATCCGGCAACGGCTGTAGCAGTAACCCGGCGAGCTCGTCGCTCGGTGCTTCCACGTAGATTCGGGCGTCGCCGAACCAGTCCAGCAACAACGCGGCCGTGCCGGCCTCGATGGCGGTCGCCGCGTTACCGACGTGAGCGAGCAGCGCGTCAGCGACCATGTATAAATCGCTCTCATTGGCCTGTTCGCAAGCTCGGAGCAGGTTTTCGAGATGACCGCTGCAGACCTGGCGTATTGCGTCGCTGTCCACATTGCCGTCGCTGGCGAGCGTGCCGGCAAGGTCGGCATGAGCCAGCTCGAGCAGCGTCACCACCGCATCCAGGTTATCTGTGTTGTCGTCTGTCATCGATTTACCGATTCATCATTATTGCCAACAAGGGGCCTGTCCCCGTGTCAGGAGGCCTCCGGCAGCTTGAACACGTTGACCGACTCGAGCAGCTGCCGCGAGAACTGCACCAGGTTGGTCGCCTGGTCGGCCTGCAGCTTGATCTCGGTGTTGGTTTCCTCGGTACTCTTCTGCGCCTCCTCGGTCTTGGTGCGCAATACCCTGCTGAACTGAGCCTGCACCATGGAGCGCTTGGCGATTTGGTCTACCGCATGTACCAGCTCGGCGGTGGTTTCCTGGGTGACCTGCATCTTGACACCGGAGGCCTGAGCCAGCTCACTTCCCTCCACGACCTGTGCGATAGCCTTGTTCATCGCCGCCATGGTTTCCGCGGTTTCTACCTGGATGTTGTTGATCAGGCCTGCGATTTCCGAGGTCGAGTCGCGCGACGACTCCGCCAACCGCTGAACTTCGTTGGCAACGACCGCGAAGCCGCGTCCCGCGTCGCCCGCCGCCGCGGCCTGCATCGAAGCGTTCAGCGACAGGATATGCGTGCGTTCCGCGATATTGTTGATGATTTCGACCACACTGTTGATTTCCTGCGAACGCTCACCGAGACGCTTGATGCGTTTCTCGGTTTCGGCGATGGTTTCGCGGATTTCGTTCATGCCCTGGGTAGTCCGGATTACAGTCTGCAACGCTTCCTCGGTCGACACCGTCGCCTTGGCGGCAATTTCGTTACTGGCCTTCGCCTGGCGCGCAATCAGCACCATGGCTTTCGAGGCTTCGTCCAGCTTGCTCATCGTATCCTCGATGATCACGCGCTCCTCGTCAGCAAGCTGGTTGATCTTACCCCCCTGGGATTCGACTGTGGTTGCCGCATCGGCGACCTGGTTTGAAATCTGGCGAATCTGCCCCAATACCCGGGCGGTTTCGGTGGTCAACATGTTCATGGCGTCGGCCACCGGACCAGTCACGTCTTCCGCGATCGGCACCCGTACGGTCAGATCACGATCACTGAGGTCGGATACCGCTTCGAGCAGCGTGATGACCGAGTTGTTGAGATTTTCGTTGTCCTCGGACACCCTGGCCATCGACGACACCCTTTCATCGAGCATGTTATCGAAAGCGTCGGCGAGCTCGCCCAACTCGTCACTGGTCTCCAGCCTTGTGCGTGCCTCGATATCACCCGCGGCAACTTTCTTCACCGTATCCGATATGATCGCAATCGGACCGCTGATCGACTTATAAACCCCTGAACCGAGAATGGAGGCGGCCAGAAAACCGACGAGAATAACCAGCGCAACCGCCATCAGGTAAACATTCGCGAGCCGCTCGCTTTCTGCGTAAATGGCTGCTGCCTCGATCGAACTCAGATTCGACAAAGCGTCCGCCGAGTTCAAAAACGGGTCGGCAAAGCTGTGCGCATCTGTGATCCCCCAGACCTGTATGCGGTCGAAATCTCGGGCGGCAACCAGCTCAGCCAGTGCAACATAACCCTTGCGCACCTGCTCGACCTCGAGGCTGAAAGTATCGTCGAAGAATTCGCGGTTAGCCGGGCTCGCCGCTATCTTCGCCTGCTCGGCCTGCCACAAACTTTCGAATTCCGAGGTGCCAGAGGCCAGGAGATTTTCCGCTTCCTCCCAGCCGAGCGTAGCGGCAGCAAGTTGCTGGCCCACGTCCAGCATGTGATAGCGAACCGAGCCAGCGATCCGGGAAAAGGCCGAGGCTTCCGCGGTCTTGACATTCAGAGTTTTGGTGTCGGCCACCATTCCGGTCATGCCGACCAGGGTTACGCCGCCGATCGAGACGATCGTCAGAGTCAACGCGCTGATCAGGACGATGAGTCGACGACTGATTTTGCTGTTTCTAAACATGATTCAAACCCTATTTAACTGTGTTTTAACTTGATTGAATTCGTTCGCGAGCTGCCTATTGCTGCGCGGTCAGGTAGTCGACCGAAACGCCCAGCACCAGGACGCCGACGGTGCGGTTCTGGGATAAAATCGGCGCGCTGATCTGCACCTGGGTTTTCTGGGTACTGTCGTCGAACTCGAGCGGGCCGATAAAAACAACCCCGTTTCCGTT
>CAMYML010000170.1:0-7819 GCA_947259305.1 uncultured Gammaproteobacteria bacterium
ACAGGCGGCCTTGCCCAATGTCACCGTGGAAGGAAAACCGTTTCCCACGCTGGCGCCGATGCTGAAGCAGGTAAATCCGGCAGTGGTCAATATATCGACTTTTTCAAAGCGCGAACAACAGTACAATCCGTTGTTGAACGATCCGTTTTTCAGGCGCTTTTTCGATCTTCCCGAAACGCCTGAATCCGAGCCTCAGACGCCCGAAAAACGCCAGCAAAGTGCGGGTTCGGGGGTTATCGTCGGTGCCGATGACGGCATCGTTATGACCAATTACCACGTCATCCGTAACGCCGACGAAGTCTACGTGTCGCTGATCGACGGCCGTAACCTGAAGGCCAAAGTGGTGGGTACCGATCCCCAGCTGGACATTGCGATCCTGAAAGTAGAGGCCGATGAATTGACCGAGGTCAAAATTGCCGATTCGAGCAGGCTCGAGGTCGGCGATTTCGTCGTTGCAATCGGCAATCCCTTCGGCCTTGGGCAAACCGTGACTACCGGCATCGTCAGCGCACTGGGCCGCAGCGGTCTTGGCATCGAGGGCTATGAAAATTTCATCCAGACCGACGCCTCGATCAATCCGGGCAATTCGGGCGGTGCGCTAGTTAACCTGGCCGGGGAACTGGTGGGTATCAACACCGCGATTATCTCGCCGGCCGGCGGCAATGTCGGTATCGGCTTTGCAATTCCGGCAAACATGGCGCAGGCCAGCATGGCGCAAATCATGGAATTCGGTGAAGTCAGGCGCGGGCAGATCGGCGTTGGTATCCAGGATATTACACCGGACCTGCGCGACGCCTTCAACCTGAAAAAAGGCCAGTTTGGGGTGCTCGTGACCAATGTATTCGAGGATACGCCCGCCGCAAAGGCCGGTCTGAAAGCGGGAGATATCATCCTCGAAGTCGACGGCAGGAAAACGCGCTCGGCCGCACAGCTGCGCAGCCGAATTGGTATCAAAAAGATCGGCGACAAGGTACGTCTTAGCGTGCTTCGCGAAGGTAAACGTATCCAGCGAGAGGTCGAGATCGGCGCCGCCAGTTCGCCTGTAGCGCAGGCCGAGAATCTGCCGGAGTTACTGGCGGGGCTGCGCATCGACAATAATCCGGATGGGGACGGCGTGCTGGTTGTTGGTCTGGCGCCGAATTCGCCCGCAGCCTACAGCGGGCTGCGACCGGGCGACGTGATCGTCGGCGCCAACAAGCGCCGGGTGCGCGATTTCGAGTCCTTCAGAGCGGCGCTCGAGCTCAGCGAAACGTCGATTCTGTTGCGGGTAGAACGCAACGGTGGCTCGTTGTATATCGTGATCCGTTAAACCAGTCACGTCAGTCGGGATCCCTGAACGCTGTAAACAAGGGACCATTATCCTGGCCCCGCGGTTTAATTCGATGTATCGAAGCCGCGGGGCCGATTGTTTCGACTCCCTTTGGCTACGCTTGCAGGGCAGGGCTAATGCGCGGCAACAGGATAGCGCCAGACCTGCGCCAGCTGCTGCGCATAGCCTTGCCAGCTGAGCGTTTTTTTGCTCCGCAGATCCTGTTTTAGCGTCGCCAGGGCGACCGGCTGCGCCACCGCCGAGACCGGCAGGTACACCAGGCCATGCAATAACTGCTGCCTGATATCCGCCGACAACCACTGATCCGAAGCAGTATGCGTGATCGTCTCGCCGTGAACCCTCGGGCTCGCTTGCCGGCCCAGGATCACTGTTTTTTCCGATGCCCTGAAAGCGGCAAATTCATGTCGCCATTCCTGTTCCCCGGGCCAGTAATACGACATCCTTTCGCTCGATGGTTTGTAAACCGCCGTAAAAACCGTACCGAATCCTTGTGCATAGTTGGTGCTGTGCAGGGGCGCGGTTAAAAATGCTGCGCGTAACCGGTGCTCGTCGAGCGTCCCCCGTGCCAGCAGTTCATCGAGAAACCGTTTGCGTTCACGCGTTTTAGAGAACCGCGCCTGCTGCGGCCAGGTCACCCGCGTTTGATGATTGGTAATGCAGGCTTCGCGAGTTACGATCGCCGTCCGCTGAGGCGCCAGCATCACGGTCGCAAAGGCGCCTTGCCGGTCGAGCAGGGTAACGTTATAGGCCATGTGCGAGGGTACCCGTTGCAGCAGCTCGATGCCCTGCTTGACGTTCTCACAAGTTTGCAACAGGTAGCGCATGATGAACGGGATGCCGAAACCTTTACCCACCTGGTTGCTACCGCCGAAAGTTACGGAAGCGGCCAGCCCCGATCTGTTCATGCCGTCGTCCAGGCCCCAGAGGCATTCATTGGTGCCCATAATCTCCTGTCCGAGCCAATTCGATTGGGTCACCAGGTTTTCGGACAAATCCGGGCTGAGATCGTAGTTGCGTATCAGCACTGGTTCGTCGTCCAGCAAAATCGCTTGCGAGCAGTTCAGCAGGTAGGCCGGCGGCTGATATCCCGTCAGAAACTGTGCCGCGACCGGGCAGTCATTGCTGGCCTCGCGGAAGGCTTCATAGAGCGGCAGCATCTCCGGCATGATCGCTGCCAGCTGTCGATGAGCCTGCTTTAGCGCCTGCGGCGTAATTTCAGTTCGCATTTTTCGACGGTACCAGGCCTCGTAGGCTCGCCAGTAGTCATTGAATATCGCTTGCCATTGTGAACTGATCGTGCCGATTCTGCGTGCGCGAAAGGTGGTCGATTGCATGAGATCTCCTGCTAATTACGGGATGATTTAAAGATCAATATGATCCATACTGTGAACTTTAAGCGCAGAATTGTCAACAGTATGGATCATATTGATTTCTGTTATCCAGGGCGTTTAACGGTGAAGTCGACCGATATTCCCGAACTTTTCAGCCTGTGGCGCATCCAGAACACGGCCACCGTGTACCGTACCGAGCGCGCTTATCAGAGCGGTGGTTTCGGTAATCCGGACAAGCACCCATACGTCTGGGCGGTGGCCCTGCTGCTCGATGGGCAATGGGCGCGCGTGCACAATACGCGCGATCAGGGACGCGAATGGAGCAATCTGGATCGACTGGAAATGTGGCTGCGCGAGCAAGGTATTTCACACTGGCAGCTGATTAACGATCTGGAGGAAACAGGCGCCAGGCGGTTGGGGGAGGCCTATCATGCGCCAGCAAAGTAAAAATACACTTGTATAGCCCGGCCGTTATCGCATAACTCTGATGGATATTCTCACTCAAGCCGACGCCACTACCGATACCCGGCGACTGCGAATCGCGTTTGCCGTCGCGGTTGCGTTCGCGCTGTTGCTATGGGTGGTGAAACTTGTCGAGGTTGCTGGCGGTTTCGACTTTAGCCGGTTCGGAATATATCCGCAGTCTGTTAACGGGCTCGTCGGGATTCTGTGCGCACCGCTGGTTCATGCTTCCTTCGCGCACTTGTTTGCCAATACCGCGCCGCTTATCGTGATCGGCGCGATGTTGCTCTACGGTTACCCCCGCGCCGCCAAGGTGCTGCTGCCGGCCGTCTATCTCGGCGGGGGCGCGGGCGTGTGGCTGTTTGCCCGCGAGTCTTACCATATCGGTGCGAGCGGGCTCGTTTTCGGCATGTTGTTCTTCGTCCTGACGATCGGCGTGCTGCGCTGGGACCGGCGCGCCATAGCCCTGTCCCTGGTGATATTTTTTCTTTACGGCGGCATGATCTGGGGCATTTTACCCGCGGCGGAGGAGATATCCTTCGAGTCGCATCTGAGCGGCGCTTCAATCGGCATGGTGCTGGCTTTCCTGCTCAGACAGCGTGATCCCGAGCCGCCGCGCAAGCAGTATAGCTGGGAGCGCGAGGAACTGGAGGATGACGACAACGACTGGCCCGATCGGCTGTAGCTCAATCAGATCTGATTCCGAGGTTAGCTGTTTGTGGAGGCCGGTAGATACGGCCTGAGCCAGTCCAAAGAGGCTGAAGTAGCGACGCTCGGGAAGTACTCGGCACCGACATAACCACGATAGCCGAGGCTATCGATCAGTTCGAAGATTTGCTCGAAGTCGATGCTGCCGCGCCCGGGTTCGGTGCGCCCGGGCACATCCGAAAACTGAATGTGTCCGATCTGATCGATAATGGCCGGCAGTCTGCTTGCCAGGTCCGCTTCCATCATTTGCATGTGATAGAGATCGTACTGCAGCAGCAGTTCGAGATCGGGCAGGGAGGCTATCAGATCGAGCGCCTGCTGCGAACTGCTCAGGAAAAATCCGGGCAGGTCGATCGTGTTCACCGGTTCGATCAGCAGCTTTATCCCGAGTTCGCGGGTTAAGTCGCAGGCCTTACGCAGATTCTTTTTAAACACGGCTTCACACAGAGCCCGATGGTGTTGCGGGCCGGGTCGGCCGGCGAGCAGATTCATGGCTTGCGGTCGCAGGATTGCGGCAAATTCATACGCCTCTTTTAAGGCGGCCTGAAACTCAGGCTCGCGTCCGGGTACGGCAGCCAGCCCCTCGCCCCCGTGCATCAGGTCGCCGACCGGAAAATTCATCAAAACCAGCGGTAACCGGTGCGCCTCGAGCGCCAGCTTCAGCGCCCGGGGATCCTCGGCGTAGGGAAACTGGATTTCGATCGCGTCAAATCCGGCATTGGCGGCCTGTTCGATGCGATCGATGAACGCATGCTCACGATACAGCGTGGAAATATTGGCGGAAAATTTCGGCATTATTCGAGGCGGCGGAATCGGCTACGACAACGACAAACGATACACCATTGGGGTGACTTAACAAAAAATCCCACAGCCCTCGCGGGCCATGGGATGTTTCATTTGGTGGAGACGGCGGGAATTGAACCCGCGTCCGCAAGCCCTCTGCCATCGGCTCTACATGCTTATCCCGGGTTTTAGTTTAACTGACTGCTACCCACCGGGCGAAGAAGACAGACAGCGATTCTGGTACTTGTTTAGTGCTTCAACCCCAGACGAGTATCCATCACGATTCTATGAGAGCGATGCCGGAATGTTCCCGAAGGAACCTGGACGCATAGACACGGCTCCAGTCCGACAGCAATCTACCGGTTATTAAGCGGCGAGTGCGTAGTTGTCGTCGTTGGCAACTATAATTTGCAGGAGAGTTTACGAGATTCCCTACATGCTCGGCATGCACCTCAGGTTTCGCGACCCACGTCGAAGCCAAGTCGTCCCCAAGACGGTGAATTATAACCCAATATGGTGGTGGCGCTACTAAATTCAATCCCCGACATTATGAAAGCAGAACAACAAAAATTGCTGCTGGCTGGTACCATAATCGCCCAGCTGGTTCATGGCGGCGCGATGCATACCCCGTGGCTGGGCGACGTGCTCTGCGCCAGCCCGATTACCTTCGAGCAATGGCGGATGCTACCTGGGCTGGCGCTGTCGGTGATGGTCGTCATGGAGCTGCAAAAATGGGTCAGGGCGAGGTTTGTAATCCAGACCGGTAGCTAGCGCTGGCCTGATTCAAGTCGGTGCGAATTTGATTCTGGTCAAGAATCAGACGCCGTGACTGTGCTGCAATAATATAATTCCAGAAGGGGTAATATGATGTTTAAATCTATCGTAGTTGCTTTTGACGGTTCGGCGCTGGCAAGCAGAGCTCTCGATATTGGCATTGATGTGGCGCGCCAGAATGAAATTCCATTAGGTATTATTTACGTCGTCGACAGTTCTAATATGCATTTGCCCGATGAGGTGCGCAAGATGGGTGAAGCCGAGCACATGATCGATCCGGCGCCAAGGAGGGTGTTCAGTCTAGAAGACGCGCCGGCCTCGATGATGAGTTCGATGGCTCAGGCGGATGCCGATTCACAGGCCGCGATGTTTCAGTATTCTGAATTCCTCGTCGACCAGGCCAGACGAGGCGCAATAGAAGCGGGCGTAGCAGAGGTTGATGCCAGGGCGGGGGTGGGCGATCCGGCGGAAGAAGTCGCCGCCTACGCGCGAGATCGCAAGGCCGATTTGATTATCAGCGGGTGCCGCGGCTTTGGTAAGCTGAAAACTCTGTTGCTTGGCAGCGTTTCGCACAAGATCGCCCAGCTTGCCGAATGCAGTTGCCTGACCGTCAAGTGATCGTTCGGCAGACATCCAAAACAAGAGGCAATATATGACACAGGAAAAAACCAGGCTCTTCGTTATCGTCGATCCTACCGCCAGTCACCAGGTGGCGCTGGTCAAGGCGTTACTGATCGCCAAGCTGGCGGACTGCCAGATCCATGCTTTTTTGTGCGTTTATCGGGATATCAAGGAGAGTGATGGCTACGCATCGCGTCACGACTTCAAGCACCAGACCCTGACCGACGCACAGCAATGGCTCGTGGAGCAACTGGAACCTTGCAAGGTCGCCGGCGTGCCCTTTACCAGGGAGATCGTCTGGAATAGCAAGTGGCACGATGCAGCCTTGCACTCGATCGCCAAAGCAGGCTGCGACCTGGTGATAAAATCCAGCTATCACCACAGCAAATCGCGGCGCTTTTACAGCACCACTTCGGATTTTAACCTGATGCGTAACTGCGCCTGCCCGATTCTGTTCGCGCACCAGACCCAGGAATGGCGGTCCAACAAGGTACTGGCCTGTGTCGATCTCGAATCGACCGATAGCAAACACGCGCGGCTTAACAATGTGATCATCAGGGATGCCAGGGCGATGGCGGAAATCGTCGGCATGGATTTACACATCGCCGCGGCCCACAAGGGTGAAATCGATATCGACCATCTGCCGATCAAGGGACACGGCCATCAGGTTAACCTGCAGCAGCTGGGCGAACTCTATGCTGTCGACGCGGCGCGCATCCACCTGCGCCAGGGCGAAACGGTCGCAGCGCTGAAGAGCATTTGCGACGAAATCGATCCGAGTATCGTAATCATGGGAACCCTGGCGCGTACCGGCATCAGCGGTAAGCTGATCGGTAACACCGCGGAAAAGTTGCTCGACCTGGTGGAAGCCGACGTGCTGACCGTCAACTAATCAACAAACTTCTGATTTCGTCAATTTTTGCAGGATCGAGCCCGGCGCTGCCAACGCTTACCACGGCGGCGATGTCCCGCTCCCGCTGACTGATCGGTTGCCGCGTCCATAGCTGCTGCCGCAGTACTTCCAGGCTGGCTTCGGAAGGATCGTTTTCACGTTCAATAATACGTTTGCGCAGTTCCGCTTCGGACGCCACGCAGTCGATGATTATCCGCTTGCAGGGGTGGGCCGACTCCAGCTCGAGCAGCGGTCGCCGCTGTGACTCCTGCAGCAGGGTGGCGTCGACGATAACGGTGAAATCTGCGGCCATAATGCCGGCTGCAATCTCGCTCAGTCGTTGATAGGTGGCGGCGGTGGCTTGCGCCGTGTAAATGCCCTGGTCGAGCGCTGACTCGCTGTCGTCGCTCGCCGCCAGGTCGAACAGCCTTTTGCGCTCCACGTCGGAGCGAATCTGTATCGCCCCCAGCGCTTCCACCAGTTGTGCGGCCACCGTGGATTTTCCCGAACCCGACAGGCCGTGCATGATAATCAGGCCGGCGCGATGGCTGGCGGCCCAGCGGCTGGCCAGATCGATGTACTCGATCGCGGGCGCGATCAGTTCTGGATAACTGTCGGGCTCGCAGGCTTCCTGATGGACCCGCAAGGCCTCGACCTTGGCGCGCACCAGCGCGCGGTAAGCGAAGTAGTAACGCAACAGTGAAACAGCCGCATAGTCGCCGCTGCTTGCGAAGTAGCGATTGAGGAAGCGCCAGCAAAAGCCGGCATAGCCACGCGCCTGCAGGTCCATTGCGACAAATGCGACTTCGCTGATGGTGTCGATCCAGCGTAGTTCCGGATTGAACTCGATACAGTCGAACAGGGTAACGCGACCGTCAATCATCGCCATGTTGCCGAGGTGCAGATCGCCGTGGCACT
>CAMYML010000170.1:7830-10260 GCA_947259305.1 uncultured Gammaproteobacteria bacterium
CTCGAGCAGCTGACTATTTTCTCGATACCAGCGTTTCAATTCGAAATAACTGTTGGGCAGATATCCCGCCGGGATCGCGCTGGCGATGTGCACCAGGTTCTCCTCGCTCCAGTGCGCGGCCTCGGCAGCGCTGCCGTAGTCGCTGCCGGCATCGGCGCGCGCGTTGCTCGAATGAATCTCGCTTACCCGGTCGGCAATCGCATCGATGATTTTCGGATTTAACTGCTGCCTGGCCGCATAATTGCTGAGCAGGCACTGCTGCGGAAACTCGAGCATCTTGACGGCGTACTCGATTACCTCCCCCTGGCCGTTTATCTGCGGCGCGGTCTCGCTGCCGCGGATTGCAACCACGTCGAGATAAATTTGTGGGGCGAATCTCCGATTCAGGCGCAATTCCTCCGCGCAAAAATGACGCCTCTTTTGCAGCGTCGAAAAATCGAGGAAGCCGAAGTCGACCGGTTTCTTGATCTTGTAGGCGTAGTCGCCGGTCAACAAAATCCACGAAATATGAGTCTCGATCAGTTTGACATAACGCAGCGGATGACCGAAGGCGGACGCCTGGTTCATCGAGGCGATCAGCGTGCTGGACGCCGGATCGTCTACATCGGGCAGGTTTTCATGGCTCAGGTGCGAGGTCATGCGCGGATTCACGGTTTGATGCGATACCGGTTACTTTAAAAAACTGCGGGCGACAGACACTGACCGAAATCAAGTGAACCGAATTCAGTTTTCCTCGCTCGTGCCGGCGACGATATCTTCGGCGTAACCCTTGGGCGGCGGATTCCAGCCGCGTTCGCTGTCACTGTGGCGGTCGTTGCGATCACCCTGCATCGCGTCACGAATCGCGGCTTCCTGCTGCATGAACAGTTCGCGGAAACCCGGGCGCATGCCGCTGTCTTCCGAAGTCAGCCAGTTCTGGTACATATCGTCGACCATTTCGCTCTCGGTTGCGATAAACGCATGTTTCAGTTGCTCGGCGCGAAACGGGTGAAAGCCGAGCCGGGTCAGTGCTTCGCATCCCAGGTCGAGGGCGGCGTTATAGGTTTCCTTGATGATGTGGTCCGCGCCTGCCTGGCGCAACTGGTAAAAATGGATCTGGTCGAAGGCGCGCGCGAGAATCGCAAGCTGCGGGTAACGCTGCCTGACATGCCGCGCCAGTTCGACCGCGCGTTCGCGGTCATCGATAGCGATTACGAACAGATCGATGTCCTCGATGCCGGCGGTTTCCAGCAGGTCGTGGCGGCTAGCATCCCCGAAGTAGCTCTTGATACCGAGCATGCGCATATTGTCGACCTGTCTGGCATCGTGATCGAGCACCACCGTTTCGATGCCGTTGGCAACCAGCAGCCGATTGACGATCTGGCCGAAGCGTCCTATGCCGGCGATCAGAACCCGGCCTTTGTCATCGATGACATCGGTTTGCCGCTGTGGCTCGCTGCTGGCGAAGCGAGGTAGCAGCACCTTGTCGAAGAAGATGAACAGGGCGGGCGTCAGAAACATCGATATCGCGACCACCAGCGCGAGTAGCTGGGCGATATCTTGCGGAATGACATTGTTCTGCAAACTGAAGCTCAGCAGGACGAAGCCGAATTCACCCGCCTGCGCGAGTCCCAGCGTTACCAGCCAGCGATCGCTGGAGCCAATACCAAAGGTCCTGGCAAGCAGGTAGACGATGAACGCCTTGATCAGGATTAACGCGGCGACAATGGCGACCACCAGTATCCAGTCCTGTGCCAGTACCTGGAAATCGATGCCGGCGCCGACGGTGATGAAAAACAGCCCCAGCAGCAAGCCCTTGAAGGGTTCGATATTGGTTTCCAGTTCGTGGCGGAATTCGCTGTTGGCGAGCACCACGCCGGCGAGGAAGGTGCCGAGCGCCGGGGACAGGCCAACCAGGCTCATCAATGCGGCGATGCCGATTACCAGCATCAGCGCGGCCGCGGTAAACACTTCGCGCAGCCCGGACTGGGCGACAAAACGAAACAGCGGCCGGCTCAGGTAATAACCGCCCAGCACGACACTGGCAATGGCGCCGAGTACGACGCTGGCGTAGATCCAGTTGGGCAGGCCCGACACCAGGTCGAGATGGCCGTGCGCTTGCGCGGTCTGCTCGGCAACCGCGCTCGCCGCCTGTGCCAGTGCCGGCAGTTCCAGCAGCGGTATCAACGCCAGCATCGGAATCACGATGATGTCCTGGAACAGCAGCACCGAAAACGCGCCACGGCCACCCTCGGTTTTGCCCAGGCCTTTTTCGTTCAGCGTTTGCAGCACGATTGCGGTCGAAGACAGCGCCAGGATCATGCCCACGGTCAGCGCAATGCGCCACTCGACGCCAGCCAGCAAAGCGACGGCCATGATGGCCGCGCTGGTCAGGCCGACCTGCAGTCCGCCGAGACCGAGCAGGCGATTGCGCATCGACCACAGCATGCG
>CAMYML010000171.1:0-6968 GCA_947259305.1 uncultured Gammaproteobacteria bacterium
TGCCAATGCCGGCAAAAACCGCATCAAATTCCACTGTCGACTTTGTGCCATCTGCACGTGCTATTACCGCTGTATTGGATGAACTAAATTCCAACAATTTGGAACTATACCTGTCGAAACTCTCATCCAATTTTAACGCCTGTTGATAGCTACTTCTGGCCGCCTGCAAATCACCCGCCTTGTACTGCGCCATCGACAGATTTATCCAGATTCCCCCGTCTGCGGCATCGAGTTCGGCGGCGCGTTCGTAATAATCGATCGCCTTGCGGAAGTCTGACTGTAAAAAGTACAGGTTACCTCGATTGCTATTGACTGCACTATTTTTGGGCGCCAGTTCATCCAGTGTCTCGAAAGCTGCCTCAGCCTTTTCATAGAGGCCATAACGTGCATAGAGAATCGCGATCTGCAGCCGAGCCGCAATATTTTCCGGTTTGTTGTCGACCATGCTCTGATAGGGTAATACCAGGCGATCGATACTCTTTTGCAACAACAGGTTAAGCGCCTGCCGGACAAGGTTCTCGGTACGCTGCTTTTCCGGTAAATCGATCGAATAACTCGATTTTCGCAGGGTAACCGGTTTGTACTCCTGCCAGGCCTCTTCCAGGTCGACTATTCCGAGTTCACCCGATGCCAATGCAGCCTGATACTTACGCGCACCCTCGACCCAGGCCTCGTTGAAACTGGTATTGACCATGGTCGCCTCCAGCGGTATCCACACCGTGCCGTCCTTTATTGCCAGCAGGCTCGTGTCCTGGCTGATCAGATCCGCTGCCTGCTCGGCAAGCCCGGTATCGAACATCAGGAACAAATGCCCGGGAATCTCGATAAACGCGGTCCTGATTCCCAGATTTTCAAGGCCGGCGCTGATCAATACCGACAAATCATCGCAATCCCCGCTTTTGAGTTGCAGCGTTTCTCGCGGAAATTGAACGTAATCGATCTGGTCGTCGCGTAGTTCGTAGAACGGCGTATTCGGATCGACTATGTAATTGGTGCCGGAGGCGGTCAGACTGCTGAAATAAGCCATTGCCGAGACCAGCTTTTGGTTCAGCGGACCGGGATCTGGTTGATAGGTATTCACCACCTGGCGAACGTAGTTCCTGAGCGTATCGTCCTTCGGTGTAACGAATGAGCCGATCATATTTGCATCTCGCCATACAATCGCATTTTTGCCATAAATCGTCATCGGCTGGGTCAAGCTAATGGCGTCATTCTGGCCGTCTCGCTGATAGGTCAGCCTGACTTCAACCTGAACCCCGGTATCTTCGTCAACTTCGAGTATGCGGTTGTTAAAGGTGGCTTTGAATGGAATTTCCCTGGTTTCCTTGCCCTTGATGGTCGCAATTTCGACGGATTCCGGAAAATCCATAAACTCCTTGATCTGAAATGATAATTTCAGGTTTCCATAATCGGTAGCGCTGACGTTGCGCAATTTCACGCTGCCTATCGGCTGGTCCTGGTACTTTTTGTAAGCCGCCGAAAATACCGTTTGTAAATTCAGGTCCGAAAGCAGTAGCTGGGGTGTGTTGTTCTTGAACTCGAGCGATTTTTTACGTTCGGCAAAAGCCACATTGAGAATAGCCCGATTCTGATCCGACGGTTCGAGCTCTACTGCCTTTTCATAGGCCGCGACCGCATCGTCGAACATGCGCCGTTTGGTATAAAGCTGACCCAGGGCAACATGTGGTTCGGCCCAGTGCGGCAGTATAGCGGCCGCCTTTTCCAGATGGTCACGCGACGCGTCAAACAAATTTGCGTCCTGGTATACCCGACCAATCCGATACTGCAATTCGGGAGACGCAGTGTCGACGCTGATTGCGGTCTTGAGAAACTCGATCGCGGACCCGATCTTGCCCTGTTGATTGGCGATGTCTGCCAATAGCACCAGCACATCGATATCCTTGGGGGCGATTCTCGAGGCTGCCTCGGCATGATATGCGGCGGACCGATAATGACGGGTGGCGAACAGGCTTCGCGCATACCGTTTCCGTTCATTCAGGGCCTGTGGATTCAATGTAACCGCGTTATCAAGATATGCATTAGCTTCCTGATATTTCTCTCGCTCGAATTCGATCTGGCCTGCAAGCGCGTATAACTCGTAAGCCCCGGGATTGTGTCCAATACCCTGTGCCAGCGATTTCACCGCATTGGCGGGTTGTTTTAATTCAACATAGGCGCGCGCCAGGGATAACCACGCGTCGACCACTTCGGGGCTATCCGTGCTGACACGCGTCAGGCGTAAAATCGCCTCCTTGTGCCTGCCCTGCTTGGCGGCAATTTTACCCAGCAGGTAATAGCCCTCGCTCCTGGTCTCTTTCCTGCCCGCCAGCTTGACTGCTACCGTTTTGGCTTCTTCATCGCGATCCAGGTACAGCAATGAACGCGCTTTGCCCACAGCGGCTGTCCCGGAATTCGGTTGCGCCGCATCGATCGTTGCGTAGTGGGCAAGCGCCGACGCGTAATTACCCATATCGTACAGGTCATCTGCGATCCTGAGCCTGACCTCGTGGTTTTCGGGACTACGTTCGACGATCGCCCGGAAGGCACGCAAGCCCTCTTCGACGATGCCCGCCTCGATATAGGCTTGACCCAGCAGGTAGTGCAATTCGACATTGTCGGCATGCCTGGCGAGACCGTCCTCGGCGCAGGCAACTGCACCGAGTGCATCAGCCAAACGCAGGCTCAGGCGGGTACAGATCAAGTACGGCTCTACATCGGCGGCCTCCTGTCCCAGCACTTCGTCGATCAGGGCCCGGGCCTCGAGATATTGCCCGAGTTCGTCATGCGCACGTATCTGGTAGCGGAGCGCCTTGTCACGAAAGGTCTCTACCTCGGCCAGTCGCTTGAACTCGCTGATCGCCCGCGTGTAATTCTTTTGCAGATAGAGACTCGTCGCGAGTAAATCCCTGACATCCTGGTTATCCGGCGCAAGCTTGAGCATCCTGTCGGCCAGTTTAATCGTTTCGGCATATTCACCATTTTCATATAGAACGGTTAGGGTTTTGAAAAGATTCTGCTTCGGCGCCGAAGGCGTTGCGCGCAATCCGTGAGCACTAACCGATACGATTCTGAACCACGTGAATACGCCGGCCGCCTCGATCGACAATGTTTGCCCAAGATCGGAACTGGCTGAAACCGGTTGGTAGGGCCCTTCCCTGGTCAAAGCGGCTTCGATTTCGTATTTTTCGATAAGCGGAGATTTACTGCTGCTCCATAGCAGGTGGATCGCATGCCTGTTGGCGGTGATATGCAGATCAAATGCCGCGTCAGGATATTCCAGAAGATCGAAACGAAAATTCTTTTTACGTTCGCTGTCATTAATATAAATGCTGTTTTTCAACCCCGACGATACCGAAATCGAAGTCGCCTCCTCGAAGTACGCCAGGGTTCCGTTATTGCCGGCCGCGCCAAATGATCTGTAGGGTTTGAAGTTCTTATAAATCTGGACCCAGTAGTCGTTGAACCCTGAGGCCGCCAGCACGTAGAGACGGTCTTGCTGGTCGATATCGAGCCCGTGGAAGCGGGTGAACTTGTGCAGCGATTCGCCTTCAATGCCAATGGAGGCGATCTTTTTACGATGTTTATTGAGGACCTGGATCCGTCCCCCTGAACCGCCATCAGCTATATATATATTTTCATGGCTGTCTACTGCGACAGGGCCGACTTCGACAAACAACTGCGCGCCATCTTTTTGTTGATTAATCGCTTCCAGAAACAATCCGTCATGCGAGAATACCTGGATCCTGTTATTCCCCTTGTCGGTGACGTAGTACTTGCCGTATCGTTCGAAAACGTCGACCGGCGTCTGAAATCCGCCTTCAGAAGTTCCATAACGTCCAACCGAAAACAGTTTTTTGCCGTTATACGAAAACGCGTGCAAGCGGTTTTTTTTATCGAGTATTGCTACCGATCGCCAGCCGACATGAATAGCCTGGGGTTTCTCCACCTCCTCCGCAAACCTGCCGATCTCGCTGCCGTCAGCCGCAAGCACGACGACACCCTGGTTATCGGGCCTGATGCAGAGCGTCTTATTCTCGCTGAAGACCTCCAGTACCTCGCAGGGCGCGTCGGTAACGGCGCCAAATTCAATCAGGTCGATCGTTACGGGCGTAGCGAACTCGGTCTGATCAAGCTGTAAAATTTCTACTTTTCTATTCCTGGTATCCAGGATCGCGAGTTGACCCCTGGCATTCACAGACAGTTGGCTGATTGCAAGGTAACGCGCGCGTGATTGCCCAAGCCCGCCGAATTGTCCAAACACTTTGCGCTTACGCCAGTCGTAAAACAGGATCCGTTTGCCTAAGCCATCACCCAGATATAAATTTCCATTAAGGTCTGTAGTCATGGCGCTTAGTTCGGGAGTCTCGCCAAAGATCTCGCTTAAATCTTCCGCCGCTATACGCTCGATCAGGTCCCCGTTCTGGTTGAAAACAGAAATTCGCGTGGGACCCTCGAGAACATAGACATTCTCCTGGGCATCGATACTGACATGCGTGGGCCGCAGTAAATTTGTCTCTCTGGAGCCACCTTTACCAATGCTAGTCAGGTAGAGGCCCTGGTAGTTAAATACGCTAACCTGTTTGTTATTGACGTCACCAACGTAGATTTTCCTGTTAAATGACGCCGCAACCGGTATCGGATCGTTCAGTTCACCGGGAGAACTGCCGGATTGAGAAAATATTGTCTGCAACCTTAACTCCGGGTCGAGTATTCCTACCTGACCGGAGCCTTCATTTACGACTACGAGATTACCGTCGGGCAGGACATCGACACCACCAAGACTGCTGTCCTTGAAAACCGAGGGTGAGAGACTGCGAGCTTCAATTTTTCCATCGACAATTTTTAACAGCGTTCCCTGCTCTTCGCTGGTTACGTAAACCACGCCATCGTCAGTTATCTTCAAGCCATTCGCCTTCTCCATAACCCGGGAATAATCCCTGGCTTCGATGAAATGCAGGATTTCGATCGCCTGCGCCTGACCGAAACAACCGGCCGACAACAACACAATTAGTAAACCGAGATATTTCTTCTGCGTTTGCATGATAGTGTTCATCGAATTCCCGCCACGACTGGCGTTCTGCCTCAAGGTCAGGAACTGTTTCTACGGCTCACTAACTGGCGATCCCTCTCTTGCTGTTCCTGACGAAGTTGACAAATTCCGCAACCTCCGGGTGTTTATCACACAAAGGCCTGAGGTTTTCAAATGCCTCCTGTTTAGATCCTTTTGATTTTAATAGTTCGCGAAAAGATTTATGTAAAGCCCGTATCGATTCCGCTGAAAAGCCATTGCGTTTCAAACCTTCCTTGTTGATGCCGATGACTCGCGCGCGATTTCCTGCCGCGATGGAAAACGGAGGAATGTCCTGGGTAACCACCGAGCCCAGGCCACAAAACGCCCGGCTACCGATCTGGGTAAACTGGTGTACCGAGGTAAATCCTCCAAGAATTGCGTAATCGCCCACTTCGACATGGCCCGACAGCGAGGCGGCGTTGGCAAAAATAGCGTGACTGCCAACAATACAGTCATGGGCAACATGGCTGTAGGCCATGAACAGGTTATCGCTGCCGATCACGGTTTTTCCATGGCCCTCGTCAGTGCCGCGGTTGAGCGTTACGTATTCGCGAATCACGTTGCGATCACCCAACTCCAACCAGGTCGGCTCGCCCTGGTACTTTTTATCCTGTGGCGCATCTCCAATTGACGAAAACTGAAAAATCCGGTTATCGCACCCGATTTTGCTAGGTCCCATGATCACCACATGCGGCCCGATCACGGTACCCGAACCTATTTCCACAGCCGCTCCGATAACGCTATAGGCGCCAATTTCGACGTCGGCCGCTATGCGCGCGCTGGCGTCAACGATAGCGGTTTGGTGAATCATTGCTGGCGATCCTGGGCTGAGCACATCATTTCGGCTTCGGCGACGACCTCGCCTTCGACCAGCGCTTCGCATTTGTACATACCGATACCGCGCATGTTGCGTTTTAGCGATATATTCAAAACCAGCTGATCCCCTGGGACCACCTGTCCTCTGAAACGGGATTTATCGATCCCGACCAACACATAAAGCTTGGACTTGTACGCCTCTCCCATTTCCGTAAACGCCAGCAGGCCCGTGGCCTGCGCCATTGCCTCGAGAATCAGGACCCCCGGCATGATTGGCTGATCGGGGAAATGTCCCTGGAAAAAAGGCTCGTTAATGGTCACGTTTTTAATCGCCGACAGGCTTTTCCCCTGCTCGATTTCGACAACCCGGTCGATTAATAAAAACGGATAGCGGTGCGGTAATAGTTCCATCACCTTGCTGATATCAAGTTCCAATTGCAATCCTCATCTCATGAATACAGGCCGGTCAGGCGGTTAATCCCTGGTTTTGTCGAGCCTGGCTAAGCTTTGCGCGAGTTTTTCCAGGGACTTGTAACGCGCATTGCAACGATGCCACAGGCTGTTTTCCATCAACGGCGTACCGGAGGAATAAACCCCGGCCTGCTTGATGTCCCTGGTGACCAGTGACATGGCGGTAATGGTTACGTTATCTGCCACGCTCAAATGACCGAGAACCACCGCCGCACCGGAGATCTTACAGTAGCGCCCGATTGTCGCGCTACCGGCAATGCCGACGCAGGCCGCAATTGCCGTATGCGCACCGATACGAACATTGTGCGCCACCTGGATCTGGTTATCGAGCTTGCATCCCTGTTCGATAATCGTATCGTCCAGCGCGCCGCGGTCGATAGTGGTATTGGCGCCGATCTCAACGTCGTCCTCAATTATCACGCTGCCCAGTTGCGGGATCTTGTGCCATTGCTGCTGATGCATGACCAGGCCGAAACCATCGGATCCGATAACCACGCCGGTATGTAAAATACAGCGATTGCCAATAGCCACGCCCGGCCCCAGGGTTACCCTGGCATGTATCTGGCATCGCGAGCCCACGCGCGCGGAATTCTCGATTACAGCGCCAGCA
>CAMYML010000171.1:7014-14806 GCA_947259305.1 uncultured Gammaproteobacteria bacterium
GCACCGATCGAACTGCCAGCGCCTATCTCGACATTGTCTTCAATCACCGCCAGGGCGCCAATACTGACATCGCTGCCAATTCTGGCGCTTGCAGATATCTGTGCCGAGGGGTGAATATCACCTTTAGCCGGATGCCCGCCCAGCCCCAGCGCCCCGATTGCCTGCACGAAGCTGTATTGTGGATTATCGGAAATCAGCAGGGCCTTGCCGAGGACGTCGCCGCTCAGCTCCTGCGGCAAGATAACGGCACTGCAGCGGCTTGTAGCAATATCCGCCAGGTAGTTTTTATGCTGAATGAAACAAAGATCACCGGCGATTGCGGATTTTGGCGACGCCAGGCCAATTATCGTCAAATTGGGCTCACCCTGAAACTCCAGTTGCAGTGCCGCGGCGAGTTGTTGCAGATTGAGACTCATGTGCGGCGCGTTTTACCTGCTGGGGAAACGGGAGCAAGACAAACCTGTCCTACTGCGCTTCCTCGCTTGACTCGGGGAGTTGTTTGAGCATTTCGATGGTTTGCGTGGTGATATCGATCCGATCCGATACATAGCTGACGCCTTCGGTCAGAATCAAATCGAACTCGCCGGAGTCGCCCTGCATTTTAAGCACGTTGGATATGACCTGTTGCAGTTCTCGAATTTCTTCGTTACGGCGCAGGTTCTGGTCTTCACGGAATTCCTGTTCGAGAAATTTCAGCTGGCTGACTTTGAGCCTGATTTCACGCTCGAGCTTACGCCGGGCATTCGAGTTCAGACTGGTGTTGGATTTCAACTGGTCCTCCATCGTCAGAATTTCCTGGCGTTTTTCCTTGAGCTGGGCTTCGCGTGGACCGAATTCCGCCTTCAGGCGCTCTTCGACCTTGCGCGCCTGCGGCGCTTCCTTCAATACCCGGGCGGTATTGACGAAACCAATCTTTAAGGCCGCCTCCTGGGCGGCTACCGTTTGCATTGCTGCCAGCAGCAGTAGTGCGATAAATGAGCGCATAAACCTGTTCAATGTACTCTCTAAAATGAAGCTCCGAGTGCGAACTGGAAATTCCTGGTGTCATCACCGGATTGATCGTTAAGCGGGAACGCGTAGCTGAACTCGATCGGACCGATGAAGGAGAACCACTTGGCCGAGATTCCGAGGGATTGCCGCAACTCGTCGGTTTCATAGGTATCGGTATCGGCAAATACGTTTCCAGCATCGAAGTATACCCCAAGCCGGAAGGTTTCTGAACTGCCCAGAAACTCCAGTGGAAACAATATCTCGGCTGTTGTAATCACCTGTAGATTACCGCCGAAAGGGTCGCCTTCACTGTCGAGGGGGCCGAGGCTGTTAAACTCATAGCCTCTGATAGAGCGTACGCCACCCGCGGTAAATTTTTCGAAAATCGGCAAATCAACGGTATCGCCATAACCTTCCCCGTATCCGATTCTACCTCTGAAGGCAAAGGTAAACGTATCGCTCAACGCAAAGGCTGTCTGATGCCGGTACCTGGCCTTGTAAAAATTGAGGTCTCCGCCGTGGATTTCGAGCTGAATACTGTTGAGATGCCCTGAATCGGCAAAAATTCTGCGATTACGGGTATCCTTGGACAGGCTGATCGCGGTAAAAACGGTATCGTAGCGATCGCCATCGATCTCCGAGGTAGGGGTTGACTCGTCATATTCGTCGCTGTTAGCGGCGACAAATTCGAACACCTCGTCGGATGAGGAACCGGTGGTTTCGAGCTCATTGCGTAGCACCCCGATTTCGAGCCTGAGCCGGTTAAACTCGGACAGGGGAATTCCGTAGTCCACCGACAGCTTGACCTGGTCGATCAGATAGTTACTGGTATTGTTCTCTGCAGAATCCGTTTTGGTCACGCTGAAATTAATACCACGGCTGACGCCATCCGCCGTGTAGTATGGATTTTCATAACTGAGCGAGTAGCGTTCGGAGGCCGCGGAATTATCGAAGTTAAATGCGAGCGAATTACCGGTGCCGAATATGTTTTCATGGGCGAACCCGATATTGACGACCGCGCCCTGCACCTGCGAATAACCCACCCCGAGCTGAAGATTGCCCGAAAAACGCTCGGTTACCTCCACGTCCAGATCAACCTGGTCTTCGACACCGGGCACTTTCGTCAGGCGGATGTTTACCGAGCCAAGATAATTCAGTCGCTGCAGACGGACGCGAGAACGGTCAATCTTGGAACGCTGATACATCTCTCCTTCGAACTGACGCATTTCTCGTCGCAGCACGATATCCTTGGTTTTTTCATTGCCGATAAATTTGATGTAACGGATTCGCATCGGCTTGCCGGGTATCACGAGAAACTGCAATGCCACCGTTTTATCAACCTCATTTACCTCGTTCAAGACACGAATTTCCGCATAAGCATAAGCATCTTCGCCGAGGCGTTTCTGCATCGCCGTGATCACCCGGTTGACCTGCTTGCGGGAGAGAATGTCTCCTTCACGCAGGTTGACCAGCGCCCGCAATTCCACCTCATCTACTACCATTTCGCCGGCGATATCAATACGCCCCACCTTGTACTGCGTGCCTTCGAAGATGTTTATGCTAATGGTGATGTCTTTGCGGTCGGGGCTAATCGTGACCTGTTGCGATACGACCTGGAACTGGATGTAACCTCGATCGAGATAAAACGACTTTAATGACTCGAGATCGGCGGTGAGCTTTGTGGTGGAATACTCGTCGTCGGCAAATATTGCAGAACCGCTTGCCTCCAGCTGAAAGATATCCAGCAGGTCATCCTCGTCAAAACCCTGATTGCCGATGATATTAATCGACTTAATCTTCGCCGAGATACCCTCGGAAATCGTGATATCGATCGCTACCCGATCCTCATCGAGCTGACGCCATTCGGCGTCGATACGGGCCGCGTATTTTCCCAGGGAGTAATAGACTTGCTGCAATTCAAGCTCGAGCTTTTCGAGCTTGTTCCGATCGAAAATACGGCCTTTCGACATACCCACCCCATCGAGGGCCTGTTCGAGGGCTTCGTCTTCGATATCGGTATTGCCCTCAAAATTCACTTCGGCGATCGAAGGTCTTTCGACCACCTTGATGACGAGCACGTTGTCACGCCGCAGCAGCTCGATATCGTCGAAGAAACCGGTTGAATAGAGTTCGCGGATCAATTCGGGCGTGCGCTCGACATCCAGCGTTTCGCCAATATTAATCGGCAGATAACTGAAAACCGTGCCAATGGTTATCTTCTTGATGCCGACGACTTCAATGTCTTCAACCGTGAAACTTTCGGCATGCACCCAACAGGAAACCGACAGTAACAGCAGCAGCGCGCTGATCCGGACAGGAATTCTCAACCTTAACCTACCAGGCGCAACAAATCGTTATAAATCGCAATCGACATCAAACAGAAGAGCAGCACGATACCAATTTTCTGGCCAATAATTTCAGTTTGCTCCGACACCGGACTACCCTTGAAGATTTCGACTAAGTAGTAAAACAAATGGCCACCATCCAGCATCGGGACCGGCAGCAGGTTTAAAACACCAAGACTGATGCTGATGATTGCGAGAAACCCCAGAAACGGCTCCAGTCCAATGCGCGCCGTAATCCCTGCATATTGTGCGATCGTGATAGGACCGCTCAGATTCCTGACGCTGGCCTCGCCAGTGACGAGCTTACCCAATACCCGCAGCGTAAGCCAGGTCATTCGCCAGGTTTTATCCAGCGCCTCGACGATGCCATCAATTGGCCCGTAACGCTCGATTACGGCCATTTCGAGTCGCACGGATTCCGGAATTTCGATCCGATTTTTGACGCCGATATAACCGTAGGTTTCGCCCGCTTCGCTGCGGCTGCGCGGTGTCAGCATCAAGTCGACTTCGGCGCCATTGCGCAAGACTTTCAACGACATCGGCTTTTCAGGATTATCACGAATTAGCTGAACCCACTGCCTTGCGCTGACGATCGGGATCCCGTCGAGTTGAAGAATCCTGTCCTCCTGGCGCATGTCCGCCTGTTGCGCGGCGCCATCGGGCAAAACCTCTGCGATGATCGGCGGTATTTCGGGCCGCCAGGACGACATCCCCAAATCGCGCATCAGGTCGATCTGATCCTTTTGCAGCAACTCGAGTCCGCGGATATCGATCACCTTTTCGCGTATCTGTAAATCCTTGCCTTGAACCTGCAGGGCGATCTGTTGTGCGTCTACCGCTTCTTCCAGCATGGTGAATCGGGCCTTTTCCCAGCTCCTGGTTTCGATACCGTTTACCGAGAGAATAAGGTCCTGTTGCTTAATGCCGGCTGTATAGGCGGGGCTTGGATTGGCGATCTCGCCGATCACCGGCTTGATACCGCCAACGCCAACCACGAACATCAGGTAGTAAGCCAGGATCGCGAACAGGAAGTTGAATATGGGGCCCGCCGCGACGATAGCGAAGCGGCGCCATACCGATTTGCGGTTGAATGCGAGATCCAGCTCCTGCGGCGCGACATCGCCCTCGCGCTCGTCGAGCATCTTGACGTAGCCGCCGAACGGGATACTGGCGATCACGTATTCGGTTTGACCCGGCGCGGATTGCCTGATCCACAGGGGCTTGCCAAAACCGACCGAAAACCGCAGGACCTTGACGCCCATTTTACGCGCAACCCAGAAATGGCCGAATTCGTGGATCGTGACCAGTACACCAATCGCCACGATGAAGGCCAGCAGACTATAGATGATTCCAAGGAAATCCATACTAACGCGCCCCCGACGCTACCAGCTCGTGCGCCATTGCGCGCGCGGCGGCATCGGCCCGCAGGACGAGGTCCAGATTATCGGCCGGCCCGGTCGAGCTCAGCTCCATCACTTTGCTAATTAATCTCGGAATTTCCATAAAACTGATATTTCGCTGCAAAAACTGTTCGACGGCAACTTCGTTGGCCGCATTCAACACTGCCATACAGGTACCGCCCCGATGCCAGGCGGTGCGCGCCAGAGCGAGGCAAGGATAACGGGCCTCGTCCGCGAGTGTGAAGTCTAATTGACTGACCTGCAACAAATTCAATGGTTCGACACCGCTGTCGATTCGTTCGGGCCAGCTCAGGGCGTTGGCTATTGGCGTACGCATATCCGGGTTTCCCAATTGCGCTATTACCGACCCGTCCAGGTAGGACACCATGGAGTGAACAATGCTTTGCCGGTGAAGCAGTATTTCGATATCGGACTGATCGACCGCAAACAGCCAGCAGGCCTCGATCATTTCCAGTCCCTTGTTCATCATGGTCGCCGAGTCCACCGAAATTTTTGGCCCCATATCCCAGTTCGGATGGTCGCAGGCCTGTTCCGGGGTGACATTTTCGAGCTGCTCAATGTCGACATCCCTGAAGGGACCGCCGGAACCGGTGAGAATGATTTTGGCAACGCCCGACTCCAGTGCAGGCTGACCAATGCCACCCGGCGGCAGGCACTGAAAAATGGCATTGTGTTCGCTGTCGACCGGCAATAGCTCGGCCTGATGGAGTCGGACCTCATCCATGAATAGCGCGCCCGCCATGACCAGTGATTCCTTGTTGGCGAGTAACACGCGCTTCCCCGCTCGGATCGCGGCCAGGGTTGGTATCAACCCGGCGGCGCCGACGATCGCCGCGACCACGACATCGACCTCGCCTGCGGCGGCGACCTGCGCCAGCCCCGCTTCACCTACCAACACCTCGGTCGGTAAATCAGCAATCGCCGCCCTCAGGTGCTCGGCACTATCGGCTTCAGACATCACCACGAACCGGGGCTCGAACTGCCGACACAGCTGTTGCATTTTCACGTGGCTACTGTTCGCGGTCAGCGCGTAAAGCGTAAACCGATCGCGATGACGCGCGATTATGTCGAGCGTTGACTGGCCGATTGAACCGGTGGCGCCGAGAATCGTAACCTGTCTCATGCCGAACCCGCGATCACTAATCCGGATACGAATACGGGGCTTGCGGCGATCACACTGTCGATTCGATCCAGGATCCCGCCATGGCCGGGTAGTAAATTACTACTATCCTTGACGCCGGCCTCTCTTTTTAAAATGCTTTCAAACAGATCACCCGCTATCGATATCACTACCGTCGATATCCCGATCAATAAAAACATGAGCAGGCCAAGATTCAAAAAATCTGTCAGCCAATATATCAGTGACATCCAGATCAGGTTGACGAAGATCCCGCCATAGACGCCCTCCCAGGTCTTGCCCGGGCTGATCGCTGGCGCGAGTTTACGCTTACCGAACCGTCGACCGATGAAATAGGCTCCGATATCTGCCAGCCAAACCAGCGTCAGCATGTAGAGCAGCACCCAGCCACCGTAAACAGTGTGCAGATAGATAACGCTATGCGTGCATATCCATAACGAAACCAGCCCCAGACCGAGCATCACCAGACGTTGCGGCAAGGGCCGATTGTCATGGTGCCGGTAAAAAATAAATCCGATGGCAATCATTATCCATAGCACGACACCAGCCAGCGATTGCCAGTAAACCATTAACGGATTAACCAGCGAGAGCGACCACCAGAATAGTAAGGCAAACACGGCCGAGAAGATGGCCACGATGTAGGGCGCCGGTTTAGTCGTAAGGGCGAGCAATTCGCGGGTCGCCGCGAACAGTACCAGGGTAAACAGCAGGCTGAGCCAGACCGTGTCGCCAAACAGGATGCTGCCTATGAAAACCACCCCCAGAATCAGGGCGGTTATGATGCGTTGCTTCAACATTACCCGGCAACCTCGATCTGTTCACCGGTTTTACCATAACGCCGCTGACGCCGATTATATTCCGCCAGGGCGGCCGCCATATCGGCTTCGGAAAAATCTGGCCACAAGGTCTCGCAAAAATAAAATTCGGTGTAGGCCAGTTGCCACAGCAGGAAATTACTAACCCGTTGTTCGCCACCTGTACGGATAAACAGATCCGGATCGGGGCTATCGCCCAGCGACAGATGCGCCGCAAACAGCCGTTGGTCGATATCTGCCGGGTCAATGGCGCCATCCCGCACCTGCTGCGCCAGCCGCCGGCTCGCGTTGACGAGATCCCATTGTCCCCCATAATTGGCCGCGATATTCAATACCATATTTCGATTAGCGCCAGTTTCGCTTTCGGCTTGCTGGATCTGCCGTTGCAAATCCTCGGAAAACAGACTCCGTTCGCCGATGAAACGGATACGTATTTGCTGTTCGTGCAATTCCGCGGTGTACTGCCTGAGCGACTGCATGAACAACTCCATCAGGCTACTGACTTCTTCGGCGGGGCGATTCCAGTTTTCGCTACTGAAGGCAAACAACGTCAAATGAGCAACGCCGGCACGGGCAAAAAAATCTACCGCCCGGCGCGTGGTCTCGACTCCCTTGCGATGTCCGTAACTGCGTGGCATCAACCGCTTTTTTGCCCAGCGCCCGTTGCCATCCATGATGATGCAAACATGGCCCGGAACCGATGCCTGTGATTGTGATTGTGATTGTGAAACCATGATCCCGCACCTAAGCCGTGATCAAATCTCCATTAATTCCTTTTCCTTGGTTTGCAGCAAAGACTCGATTTCATCGGTCGACTGCTTGGTAACTTGCTGCACCAGGTCCTGGCCACGGTGTTCGTCATCCTCAGAGATATCCTTGTCCCTGGCCAGGCTTTTCAGATCATTGTTGCCATCGCGGCGGATATTTCTGACCGCGACGCGCGCGTTTTCGGCGAGTTCCCGCACTACCTTGACGAGTTCCTTGCGCCGCTCTTCGGTTAGCGGCGGCATCGGCACTCGAATAATCGTACCCGCGGTAGTCGGATTGAGTCCAAGATCGGAGGTCATGATAGCCTTTTCTATG
>CAMYML010000172.1 GCA_947259305.1 uncultured Gammaproteobacteria bacterium
GATCAGAAATCATTATCAACTAATCAGCCGAATATAATTTTTCAATTGGTTCGGAAACACACAAGAGAATAAGATCAAAGATGGAAAATACTTTGAGTCACGCTCTATAAAACTTAAGGAGAATAAATTATATCAACAGAAAATGAGGTTTATAAAGCCTCGGACCAATTCTACGCAGCATTGAACCGCATGCTTATTGGGAATGCTGACTCGATGGAAGATATCTGGTCACACGACTCTACCGTAACGGCCTTGCATCCGATTGGCGAACGGACGGTTGGTTGGGACAATGTCCGAGAGTCATTTCAGCAAGTTGCCCAGATCGCCTCGGAGGGGCACGTAAAACTGGTTGATCAGATAATTCAGGTCACCGAGGATTTTGCCTACGAAGTTGGCGTCGAGCGTGGTCAGGCTATTTTTTCCGGACATCAGGTTACCCTGGACCATCGCGTCACAAACATCTATCACCGAGAAGCAGACAGCTGGAAGATCGTCCATCACCATACGGATGTTTCTCCGGCGATGCTGGATGTTATCAACCAGTTGTAGGCTAAACCGTACGCAGCCCTGGAGTATCCGAGCAAATTCAATTTATCCGATCCCACTCACAGGTAAAGGACCGCTGTGGGTCGCAAAATCGCCGCTGATTCATCGAGTGCGGGCGTCAGCTTTCAAGGATATCCTTTTTATCAGCATGTATCGTTTCCAGGGGTGGAATCGAATCAGGGATATTTCTTATTGATTATTGGATCACAATTTTCAATCAGAACGTCTAGATACCAGCTTCCATACCAAGCGCACTCCTCTAGTACTAAAAAATATCGGCTGGATGTGATTTCCGCCCAGGATTGCCTCGAAAACAAAGAAATAAAAAAAGCCGGAGTCAATCCGGCAGTTTTTATGTTTGTGCTGCACGATTCCCGCTAACGCGGCGGTCCGACGTATCGGAATGACTGCAACGAGAATTACAGAGCAGCGTCGAGCTCGGGCACGGCTTCGAACAAATCTGCGACCAGGCCGTAATCGGCCACCTGGAATATCGGCGCTTCGCTGTCGTTGTTGATCGCGACGATGACCTTGCTCTCCTTCATGCCGGCGAGGTGCTGGATCGCACCCGAGATACCGACCGCGATGTACAGATCGGGAGCGATGACCTTGCCAGTCTGCCCAACCTGGAGCTCGTTCGGCACGAAACCGGAATCGACCGCGGCACGCGAAGCACCCACGGCGGCGCCGAGCTTGGCCGCTACCTTGTGTAACATCTCGAAGTTGTCGCCGGATTGCATGCCGCGACCGCCGGAAATGACGATCTTGGCCGAGGTCAGGTCGACCTGGTCGTTGTTGGAGACGGCCTGCGATACCCAGCTCGACAGGCCTGTATCGGCACCGCCGCCGATCACTTCGACGCTCGCAGAGCCGCCTTCGGCCGCCGCGGCTTCGAACATGATGGTGCGCACGGTGATCATTTTGATCTCGTCCGACGACTGCACCGTGGCCAGGGCGTTACCCGCGTAAATCGGGCGCACAAATGTGTCCGGGGATTTGACTTCGACGATTTCGGAAATCTGCGCCTTGTCGAGCAGCGCCGCAGCACGCGGCATGACGTTCTTGCCGAACGTGGTCGCCGAGGCCAGCACGTGACTGTAACCCGGCGCGACATCAACGATCAGGGTCGCCAGGTTTTCCGCCAGGTGATGCCCGAACTTCGCATCGTCGGCAAGCTTGACGCTGGACACGCCTGCAATCTTCGCCGCGGCTTCAGCGACGGCGCCACAATTTTCACCGGCTACCAGTAAATCGATATCACCACCGATTTGTTGAGCCGCCGTAACCGCATGCAGGGTTGCCGCGGCGACTTCGTTGTTGTCGTGTTCGACGATTACCAGATTACTCATGACTAAATCACCTTCGCTTCGTTGCGCAGTTTTTCTACCAGCTCGCCGACACTGTTTACGATAATACCCGCGGCGCGGCCTTCAGGTTCTTCCACCTGTAGCGTGGTCAGGCGGTTGGCGGTGTCGAGGCCGAGGCTGTCGAGCTCGATCTTGTCCATCGGCTTGCGCTTGGCTTTCATCACGTCGGGCAGCTTGACGTAACGCGGCTCGTTGAGGCGCAGATCAGCGCTCATGACTGTTGGCATCCTGACCTCGATGGTCTCGAGACCGGCATCCACCTCGCGGATTATGGTCGCCTTATCACCTTCTATCTTGATATCCGAGCAAAAGGCCGCCAGCGACCAGCCCAGCAGCGCAGACATCATTTGCGCGGTCTGGTTGGAATCGTCATCGATGGCCTGCTTACCTGTCAGCACCAGGCCAACGCCTTCCTGTTCGGCGATCTGCTTTAATACCTTGGCAATCGCGAGCGGCTCCAGCGCTTCCTCGGTCACCACCTGGATCGCGCGATCGGCACCCATGGCCAGGCCGTGCCGCAGCGTTTCCTCGGTCTTACCACCACCGACCGAAGCCACGATGATTTCTTCGACAGTACCGGCCTCGCGCAGGCGCAGCGCCTCCTCGAGACCGTTTTCACAAAATGGATTCATCGTCATCTTGGCGTTTGCCAGATCGACGCCCGACCCGTCCGCTTTAACGCGCGCCTTGACCTGCGGGTCGAGCACGCGTTTCACACATACCAGTACTTTCATTACGCTCTCTGTTTCATGTTCCGGGGATTATGAGGGGGATTCCCCGATCACCGTCGTCTTGTTCAATTCTCCGGGTATCTCTACTTACAACCCGGGCCTGTTTCATACAATCCAGTAGAGTCATGGCCAGTGCCGGGGATCCACCGCAACGCCGTCCAATCAATCAACTTGATTACCGATAAAATCCCGTTCCCCGTGCAGTCGTTCAACACGCTCCTGACCCGACCGGGGGCCGAGTATTCTATCCACAATTCACGCGGAATCAAGTGATAGAACTCCCCCGACGCAACACCGGCATTGGGCGGATTCCGTTCGAAACCCGAATCATGGGGTCCGCTACATAAACTTGCGGTTTTCGCCTCGGGCTCTGGCATAACCCTCCGAAATCGAAGGATATTATCAAAGATCCGTCCGGGACAAGATTCACGCGCGACTGCCGATTGTCTAATTGCGCCAGAATTCAAGGTACTTTTTTACTCTGAGTAAAATCTAGCCGTAAGATTCGCGCGCGACCGCCGATTGTCTAATCGCGCCTGAATGCCAGGTAATTTTTACTCTGAGTAAAATCTATCCGTGGGCTGACCTGGAACCTGGAGAGGGGGAGCGGCCTGGCCAGGGTCGCCGGATCGATGACAACGGCTGTTGGTAATTAAATTGCCGTTTAGCATCAAGGGCTTTGATCGACTTTCAGCCGTGGTATTCCCCGCTCAGGGGTAATTGAAATCACCGGATAACCCTTTCGATTTCTTTTCGGCGCTCCCCAACGCTACCTCCGCACCTGTTTTTTTTTGCAGATTTTTGTTGACAAATCTTAATTTGGGATTATATTCCCAAATACTGAAAGTAAATTACATACCAATTTCGTTTTTATTGACCCCTGGAGGTCCAGACATGACTACAAATTCAATCATTACCCACGGAGTTAGAGGCCTGTTAGCAACAGGATTGGCCGCGATGCTGGTCGCTTGCGGCGGCGGCGGCAGTAGCAGCGACGATAGTACGGGGGGCTCCGTACCGGTTGCCACCCGCGGCGTCATAACCCAGCTCGGCAGTATTTACGTCAACGGCGTCAAATACGAAACCCCGGACAGCGGCACTTACTCTGGTGACGACGATCCTGTTACCAAAGCCTTCTACGAGGTCGGCCAGGTGGTCAGCGTTCGTGGCCGGCGCAACGACGACGGCGCCACCGGCATCGCCGACGAGGTCGAATACGAGGCCGAGATCGAGGGTGCCGCCGATGTCAACGGCGACATTCTTGGCATCACCATTGTGCAGACGCCGAATACCAACAACATAGCGCCGGGAAGTCCCGACCCGCTGTCTAACCTCATCCGTTACGAAATCTCAGGTGTCTGGATCAACAACAAAACGCTTGAAGCCACTTTTATCAAGCAAGACGACGATCTCGGCGCCGGTGACGGCATCGACGAAATTAAGGGCTTCGTCGATAGCGTGGACCTGGGCTCTGGCTCTTTCGTAGTACGCGGCATTACGTTCAATGGCTATGGCGGCTCTCCGGTACTGGCGCCAAACTACTATGTCGAAGTTCACTTCAACAACTGCTCGGGAGATCCGCTCAACTGCGACCTGACCGGTGACGGTGTCCAGCTCGAGGACGATTTCTTCGACCAGGCCGAGGGTCTCGAGGTCGAAGTCGAGGGCGCAGTCGACCTAACTCCGAGCAATTGCCCGCCGGCAGCCGATATTAAAGTCGACGGTGTCTGTGTTGATACCAGCACCGCCGAGTGGATGGACGGCTTGATGGACCGCGACAGCTTGGTCCCGGGCTCACGAGTCGAGGCCGAGGGCCACATGATTGACGCCGCGCCCGCCGATTACATGCTTGCTGACAAGGTCAAGGGCCGCGGCAACCGCGTACGCGTCACATCGATCGCAACCAACGTCAACACTGGCGCCGGCACCTTCGACCTGATCGAGGGCAATATCAACGTCACGACGATGAGCGGCGTTACCCAGTTCGAGGGCGGATTGACCATCGATACCGTCGCGGCCGCACCCAGCGTCGAAGTCCGCGGCGTTCGCACCGGTCCCAATTCGGTACTGGCGCTTCGCATCAAGGACGATGGCAGCCTCAGCAGCGGCGATCGGCACGAGCTGCGCGCCGAAGTCGATAGCGTCACGGTCGTGCAAAATGACAATAGCTCGGATGACAGGCTGACGGTGATGGGTATCGTTTCGCAAGCTAATTCGGGTACTGATCTTGAAATCGGAGATTTGGTCATCGCGGATTCGGATACCAATCCTGCCACCCCGCAGGCCATCGAGGACTTCCTGCTGACGATCGATGCCGACAACAATCCGGACAATGGACCGCGCGACGTAGTCGAGATCGGCGTTGCTATTGACACCGGTGACGGCGACGACATAAGCCCATACACCGCCGACGAGTGGGAAGTCGAAGAGGAAGACGACTAAGCCTCGAGCCACAGGCGGTGGCCTCGGGCCACCGCCTGACTTCTCCTTCCCCGGGTCTTAGCAATTTCACACCCGTTTTGGTCGCAGGACCAGCCCTCACAACTCCGTGGGGGTTTTTTATAAAGGGGACGCTTCCCTTTTACCCTTTGCCAGCGTAAGCATGTCATCGGAGACCGGGTATTCCCTGTGGCCAGAATCGAAGGTTCTTTCCGGCTAACTTCTCCAGCTTTCGAATAAATGCTTCCGATCCACAAGGCAGACCTTTGGTAACATTTCTTTTGATCAGCGCCGATTCGATGTAGTTCTCTCCGGAAACAAGCCACGAAGACCAGTCATCAACCCTAATAGAGACATTCGATTGTTTTAGTTCATTGCTCAGAAGATCGTCATTTCGAATTCCACAATGCGCTGCCGCACTCGACCAGGGGTAATCTTCGGCACGATCTACCATCCGGGCTCTGACAGGATTCAATTCTGCATAGCGTATCGATGCCCACATGTAACGCTCATCCAATGGCGATGAAAAATATCGCCCTTGCCAAAGATGTCCTTTCCATCCCTTTCTCCGATTGATCCGCTGGGCGTAGCGCATATGCAGCGGTTTAAAGGTCTTTTCCAGGCTGTCAGATTTACGCGGAATCACAATCAGATGGACATGATTTGTCATCAAACAGTACGCGAGTATTTCTACTCCATACTTCAGGCTGTATTGCCCCAGCCATTCGAGATATGTCCTGTAGTCGTTGTTCACGAAAAAGACATTTTCCTTACGATTACCTCTCTGGGTAACGTGGTGAGGTACGTCGGCAAAAACCGTTCTTGCTAATCTTGGCATGTACTTGCTCCCTGTATCGCAATTTAAAGTTCCATTTTTTTGCAGGCCATAACAGAGCCTGACGGAATTATACACTTCCAGCACAAACTCCAGTAAAAGCAGTAAAAGGGGACGCTTCCCTTTTTCGTTATGGGATCAAGGCACCTGCAAAAGGGAAGCGTCCCCTTTAGGGGGTTAGCAGTGCTTGTCTGCGGCATTCGCCGGGGGATTGATGGTAGTGTTTTTTGAACTGGCGGGAGAACGACGATAGAGAATTGAAGCCGGAGCGAATTGCGATTTCCTGCAACTGCAGGCGGGTGTCGACCACCATGCGCCGTGCAATCTGCAACCGCAGCCGGCGATAATAGGCGGCCGGGGAAAGGTTTAGCGTTCGCCGAAAAAGGTATTCCAGCATACGCACCGACAGATCCACCTGCGCCGCGACCTGCTTGATGTTGAGCGTATCGTCGATGTGCTGCTCCATCACGCGTATCGCCGCGGCGACACGGGGTTCATGGCTCTCGAGCATGCCCAGCGATACCAGCGGCTGCGACTCGGCCGCACTCTGACGCGCGTCGTATATAAAAACACTGGATACTTCCATCGCCAGCGGGTAGCCGTAACGTTTACGAATCAGGTGCAGGATCAGGTCGAAGGTCGGTGACGCGCCGCCGGTGGTGAATACAGGTTCGTCGACGACGTAACGATCGGGCCTCAGGTCGACGCCGGGAAAATGCATGCCGAAATCTTCCAGATCCTCCCAGTGCGTCGTCGCCGCGCGATTTTCCAGCAAACCACAGCGCGCGAGAATCCAGCTGCCCGCCTCGATACCTCCGATCGCATCGAAATTGCGCGCGATACGCTTGATCAGCTTCAGGTGCGCGGGGCCGGCGTGCTGCTGCTGATTGAAACTGGCGATGACGATCAGTACGTCACCGCCGGAATCGAAATCGAGCGTCGTGTCGGGTTCGACCGACAGGTCGCAGGTCAGCGGTGCCGGCTTGTTGTTCAACGTGGCGATTTGCCATTCGAACAGGACCCGGCCGGAGATACGGTTGGCGGCACGCATCGGATCGAGTGTCGATGCCAGCGACATCATCGACGATTCGGGCAGCACCAGCAGCGTTACCCGTAGTTTTTTCTCGCTCGTAGCAAAAACAGCCATTGCGCAAATTGTTAAGTATTTTGCGATTTAACGCAATCACGGCGTAATATTCCGTGACATCATGCACGCTCAACCGAGGAGATACGCCATGCCCCTAGCGATGAATATGAACCCGTTTATCACCTGCGCGGTGACTGGATCCGGCGGTACCCAGGACCGTTCGCCGCACGTGCCGCGTTCACCTGAACAAATTGCAGCCAGCGCGATAGACGCCGCCAAATCCGGCGCCGCGGTGGTTCACTGCCACGTGCGTGATCCCGACAGCGGTGCACCCAGCCGCCGCGTCGACCTCTACCGCGAAGTCGCCGAGCGCATCCGCGATTCCGACACCGACGTGGTGTTGAACTTCACCGCCGGCATGGGCGGTGACATGGTCTTCGGCGATCCTGAAAATCCATTACCAATAAATGAGACCGGTACCGACATGGCCGGCGCCACCGAGCGCGTCGCGCACGTCGCCGAATGCCTGCCTGAAATCTGCACCCTCGACTGCGGCACGATGAATTTCGCCGAGGCCGACTACGTCATGACCAATACCCCCGGCATGCTGCGCGCGATGGGCCAGATGATGACCGACCTCGGCGTGCGCCCGGAAATCGAGGTTTTCGAAACCGGCCATCTGTGGTTCGCAAAGCAGCTGGTCGAGGAAGGCATCATCGAGGATCCGGTGATGATCCAGATGTGCATGGGTATTCCCTGGG
>CAMYML010000173.1 GCA_947259305.1 uncultured Gammaproteobacteria bacterium
CTTCGGTATTAAAACGTACCCTGATATTTATCGTCCTGCTGGTGGCCGGTCTGGTGGTTTATTCGACGTGGTACGGCATCAAGGCCGACCGCTACAACGAGACGGTTATACCCTACCTGGAGCAGGCGCTACCCGAACTGGCCAGTTGGCGGTATTCGCAACTCAAACCGTTGTTATCCCCACAAGCGCAGGTTGAATTTGAAACCGAGCAAGGGCAGGCCGTGTATCGATTGTTCAGCCAGCTTGGCCGGTTCGAGTCCAGCGGTAAACCCGAATACCTGGGGGATCGATCCGGTTCCAGCGAAGCACTGGGTGATATAGAAATACTGGCCTACCAGGTACCGCTACAATTCGAATCCGGCCCGGCAGTAATAAAGTTAAATCTTGCATCGAACGGCCAGCGTTACTTTATTCATCACTTCGGTATTCATTCGGAAATTTTCGCTGACAGTAAAGCGGAAGAATAAAGCTTGGCAGCAGCTGAGCGTCATCCCGGCCCCCGAGCCCGTCATCCCGGCCCCCGAGCCGGGACCTCACGATGTTGGCGTCGTTTCAGGATTCCCGGCTGCGCCGGAAAAACGTTTACCCGACAAGCTCTTCTGCCCCAAGAGCTCGATTATTGCCGCGCAGGATTACCAGCAGGGTACAGCCGTCAGGGGTGTGCGAGCTGTGTTTCGAACCCGGTAAAAAGCGTACGAAATCGCCGGCACGGTAACTGCTGCCGTCGCAGTCGACCAGTTCCCCGTCAAGCATTAGAAACTCCTCGAATCCGGTATGTTCATGCGCTCTCGATTGTGCTCCGGCATCCACGCGCAGCATGAAACATTCGAATTCGCCGTTGAGCATTTCTCCGCTCAGGGGAATCCACGACATACCTTCGATTGGTTCGCCATAACGGTTGTAGGGTTCGAAGCTGTCGGCCCGGGTACTGATGACTTGACGCAATTTGGTATCTAACATGACTCGAATAATTCCACGGCGAATATTTAAGGTGTCAGCGTCGATTAATTTTACCTTGATTTCAAGGGGGTATGCGCCGTTTCGGCGGCGTTGAGAGAATTCACAAGGTGAACTGATGCACTGTTATTTGGTTTTTGGCAGGCACACAACGGCAGGCTAAATCCTTTGGCTTAAAAAAACGGTGACCAAGGGATGCAAAGATCACCGTCTAGATATTGGTTCCTGTTGCTCGCCCTGCTCTTTACTGATTCTTCTGCGGCAGCTCTGTTTACCGCTGAATTCACCGGTAAAAGGACTACTATTGAGTGAGGTAGTCAGGATTCTGCGAGATAACTTTCCAGCGAATCGTCGAGCGCGTCCTTCCACGGCGTGTGGTGCGCGGGCGCCATGCTGCCGGTTAGCGCCGACTTGTAGCCATGGTTGCGGAAGGTCATGATATTTTCCTTCTTGTGCTTCTTCCACTGGAAGAAAGCCTGGTTGGCGCCGACACAGTCAAATTCCGGATAATCGGTCATCGCCATCAGGTCCATGGTGTACTTGCCCTGGAACTCGATCGCGCCATAGTCGTCCGGAATGTTGTCTTCGGCTTCGCGCCACTTGTCGATATCGGCGTGCATTTCCGCCTGTGACGGCAGGTCGATACGGCCCATGATCACGTCGCGCGCGTACCAGGCCTGCGCATCGAACATGTTGAAGGTGTACCACTGGTCCTGCATGCCGAGATACATCAGCCTGGGGTTGTGCTCCCAGACCACGCCGTTATACAGGTTGACCGGGTACAGCCGGTTGTTGGTCTTGAGTTTCAGGTTTTCGGCCATGAACGGAAAGTGGTGCAGGTAGCCGGTGCAGAGAATGATCGCGTCGACTTCGGCAGTCCTGCCATCCTTGAAAGTCGCGGTATTCTTTTCGACCTTCTGCAACAGCGGCACTTCCTGCCAGTTGTCGGGCCACTTGTAACCCATGGGCGCGGTGCGGTGTGAAACCGTTATCGATTTGGCGCCGTATTTCCAGCACTGTGAACCTATATCCTCGGCCGAGTAAGAGGTGCCGATGATCAGGATATCCCTGTCCTTGAATTCCATCGCGTCGCGGAAGTCGTGCGCGTGCAGGACGCGGCCGTTGAAACTGTCGAAACCGGGATACTCGGGCACGTTCGGAGTCGAGAAGTGTCCGCTGGCGACGATCACCTGATCGAACTCCTCGGTGTACTCGACGTCTTTTTCGTGGTCCTGCACGGTGACGTGGAACATGCCTTCGTGCTCGTCATAGCTCACGTGACGCACCGGGGAATTGAAACGTATCCAGTCGCGCACGCCGGCCTTTTTCACCCGTCCCTCGATGTAATCGAATAACACGGCCCGTGGAGGATAAGAGGCGATTGGACGACCAAAGTGTTCTTCGAAGGAGTAGTCGGCGAATTCCAGACCTTCCTTCGGGCCATTCGACCAGAGATAGCGGTACATGCTGCCGTGCACCGGTTCGCCATGCTCGTCGAGGCCGGTACGCCAGGTGTAGTTCCACAATCCGCCCCAGTCAGACTGCTTTTCGAAGCAGACGATAGCGGGGATATCTGCGCCTTTTTCTTTTGCCGACTGAAAGGCCCTGAGTTGCGCCAATCCGCTTGGGCCGGCACCGATAATTGCGACACGCTTGCTCATTCGCTCCTCCAACTAGCTGATTTTGATAGGGTTTATTGTAAGAAATACGGGATTAACTTCGCTACCACAAGGTTAGGGAATAACATCGCAATGGTCAACTGGTTGCCCTCGATTCGGCGCCGGTTTTTAGGCGCTTGCGCTCATTACGGATTTGCAATCGTCTGCTCACTAGGGTTTGATATGTTGCCAGCCAAGCGCAGCGTAATTCATTAATGCCCAATCCGAACGGTAATCAGGACAGCGTCGATTCATCTCCCGAGCAGCACAGCGTCGAGGCGCTTGAACTGGCGATCGGCAAGCAGGTGCGCGCCTCGCGCAAGCGTCTCAACCTGACGGTGGCGGCGCTGGCCAAACAGGCGCAGTTGTCGACCGGCATGCTGTCCAAGATCGAAAACGGGCAAACCTCGCCCTCGCTGGCGACGCTGACCTCGCTCGCCAACGCGCTGCAGGTGCCGGTGACCTCGTTTTTCCGCGGCTACGAAGAGCAGCGCGACGTGACCTTCATCAAGGCCGGCGAGGGCTTGCCGATCGAGCGCCGCGGTTCGGGCGCCGGGCATCAGTATCAGTTGCTCGGCCACACCATCGGCAAGCCCTATAACATCGAGCCCTACCTGATCACGATCGACGATCAGTCCGAAGTGTTTCCTGTGTTTCAACACGCCGGCACCGAGCTGATTTATATGCTCGAAGGCCGGGTTACCTACCGGCATGCCAATAAAACCTACACCCTGGAGCCGGGTGACACGCTTTTTTTCGATGCCGATGCGTCGCACGGCCCGGATGAAATCCAGAAACTGCCCTGTCGTTACCTGTCGATCATCGTTTCGGAATCCAGCGCGACCTGAATAGTTTCCTGATAGGAAACAATATTTCATTTCAGTTGACCCGACGTTGGCCTTGACGTAAGCTCGTCGGGTTGAAATTCATCCCGTAGGAGAAGCCATTATGTGCGGCATCGCAGGCGTTCTGTTCAAGCATCAGGGCTCGCATGAAATCGGAAGAACCCTGATCGAAATGCTCGACGGTTGTCAGCATCGCGGCCCGGACAGCACGGGTTTCGCGCTTTATGGTGAAGACAAGGAACAGCTGCAGCTGCGCTTTATCGTGCCCACCGAGAAAAACGCCCGCCAGGCGGCGATCGACAATATTGCAACACTGCTGGCGCGTCATGCTGCGACCATCGACAGCGAACAATCGGTGGGCTGCTCCTACCAGATCGCGGTTAACTTCGAGGGTGATCTACTGGCTTTCACCAAGGATATCGAAGAGCACGCCAAGCTGGTTTCAGTGGGACACACGCTCGACATCATCAAGGACGACGGCACTGCGCACGAACTCGATGACCTCTACCACGTCGGCGAAGTCAGGGGTACCCACGGTATCGGCCACGTGCGCCTCGCCACCGAGTCGGCGGTTCGTCCCGAAGCTGCGCACCCATTCTGGGCGACCGGATTCGAAGATATCGCCATCGTACACAATGGCCAGATCACCAATTACTGGAAGATGCGCCGTCGCCTCGAACGCCGCGGGTTTGCCTTCCATACCGATAACGACAGCGAACTGGTCGCGGTCTACCTTGCCGATAAGCTGCAGCAGGGCGAGTCGCTCGATAGCGTGCTCGAAACCGCGATCGCGGACCTCGACGGGACTTTTTCGTTCCTGGTATCGACCCCCGACGAAATCGGCTACGCCAAGGACAACCTGGCCGCAAAGCCGATGGTGTTGTACGAAACCGATGACATGATTGCTATCGCTTCCGAGGAAGTCAGCCTGAACCGGCTGTTTCCGGGACAATCCATCAATTCCACCGAACCGGCGCCGGGGACGCACCAGACATGGTCACGATCGATTTAAGTCAAACCGAAATTACCGCTGCCAACACCCGGATTCGCGACTGCGGCCGCGACGGACTGGATGTCGAAATCGTAAACCCGGATGCACGGCATAACATCGGCGTCGGCCTGGTTGATCCGATAAGCGTGAAGGTCAGGGGATCCGCCGGATATTTCTGTGGCGGCCTGTCAGACGGCGCGCACTACGAGATCGAACACAACGCCGGCTGGGCCGTGGGCGACAATATTTATACGGGCTCGGTTGTGGTCGGCGGCAACGCGGGCGCGATCGCGGGGGTTGCCATTCGTGGTGCCGAAATCGTGGTCCGCGGCAACATGGGCAGTCGTGCCGGGCAGGTGATGAAGGCGGGTACGCTATGCTGTGGAGGCAAGGCGGCGTTCATGGCCGGCTACATGATGTACGGCGGGCGCATCATCATTCTCGGCGATGCCGCAGCCAGGGTCGGACAGGATATGAGCGCCGGTGAGATATTCGTCGGCGGCAAGATCGAAAGCCTCGGCAACGACACCATGATCGTCGATATGGAAGCTGCCGAGCGTGATGAAATCATGCAATTCCTCGAGCGTTACAAAATGAATTACAAGGGCGATTTCACCAAGATCGTAAACGCCGGCAAGAAACTGCGTTACGCCAACCAGGAGCCGCGTGCACGCCCGCAACCTTTCTTCGTATCTTCGAACTCCAGTAACTACTGGAATCCCAAGGTGCAGGAAGATATCTGGATCAAGGGTGAAGTAGGGCGCTACCGTATCCGTGGTTACGGTGCTTCCAAGCCGGTCCCGCATTTGAACGATATCGCCTTCGTCAAGGACGTCTCGTCACAGCATTACGAGCCGGCAGAACTCAAGGATATCAACTTGAAAACCACGGTTGGCGGTCGCTATGGCGCCAAACCCTTAAGCCTGTCGATGCCGGTCATGATCGCGCCGATGAGTTTCGGTGCGCTCAGCCGCTCGGTAAAAATCGCGCTGGCGCGCGCCTCGCGCCTGTCGGGAATTTCCGAAAACACCGGCGAAGGCGGTATGCTCGACGAGCAGCGCGCGGAAGCCGACCAGTTAATCTTCCAGTGCCTGTCGGGCCGTCTCGGCTGGAACGTCAAGGATATGCAGCGCGCGGACGCCATCGAAATCTATATCTCGCAGGGCGCCAAGCCGGGCCTCGGTGGCCAGTTGATGGCGAAAAAAGTGACGCCCGAGCTGGCCGCGATACGCGGTATTCCGCAGGGTATCGACCTGAGATCTCCATCGCGCCATCCCGATGTGCTCGGCGCCGATGACCTGGTCATCAAGGTTGAGGAATTTCGTGAAGCCACCATGCACAAGGTGCCGCTGGGCATCAAGATGGGGGCCGGGCGCGTCAACGACGATATCAAGATCGCCTACAAGGATGGTTTCGACTTTGTCGAGCTCGACGGTCTGCAGGGCTCTACCGGCGCCGCCAGCACCGAAGTGCTCGAAAACGTCGGTATTCCCACGCTGTCCGCGGTGCAGGAAGCGATCGATGGTTTGCAGGAAATTGGCGCGGGTGACGATATGGACCTGGTGATGATGGGCGGTATCAAGGACGGTGTCGATGTGGTCAAGATGCTCGCGCTCGGTGCGGACTGCACTTCGGTCGGTACTTCGGCAATAATCGCCGGTGGCTGTATCGCCTGCATGCAGTGCCATGTAGGCACCTGTCCGGTCGGTATCGCAACCCAGGACAAGGAACACGAGGCGCGTTACGACATCGACCTGCAGTCGCAGAACATACATCGCTACTTCGAATCCCTGCGCTGGCAGATTGCGTCGATTACGAAGGCGCTGGGCTATGATGACGTGCACCAGGTGAGCCGCGACGACCTCGTCGCGCTGACGCCTGAAGCCGCCGATATTACCGGGTTGCCTTTACTCGCCGAACATCCCGCGCTGCACAAACCCGACCTGGGTCTTGAAGTGCTCGATCGTAAGGCGGGTTAGTCATGAGCGTAATCAAGACTGAGTTTTCGATTACCGCGCGGCCCGATCTAAAGGACGATACCGCCGATATACACTTCGTGCCGGCGCCTTGCCAGGTAGCCTGCCCGATCGGTACCGACGCGCCGTCCTACATTGCCTACATCTGGGAAGGCAACAACGAAGCGGCGCTGGAAGCGATCAATGCCACCAATCCCTTCAGCGCGATTTGCGGCCGGGTCTGCGATGCGCCCTGTGAGCCGGCCTGTCGGCGCGCCGACAGTGATGGCGCGATCGCGATCCGCAATCTGAAACGTTACGTGCTCGAAACCCTGGGGCCGGGCTATGCCTTGCCGCCGGTCGCGGTCACGCAGAACAAAACCGTCGGCATCGTCGGTGCCGGCCCGGCCGGCATGACGGCCGCGCATGATCTGGCCGAGGCCGGTTACGAAGTACACCTGTACGAGGCTACCGACCAGCTCGGCGGCATGATGTTCTGGGGCATCCCGCGTTTTCGCCTGCCGCAGTCGGCGGTGCAGCAGGATATCGACCGCATTACCGGGCACTGTCCCGGCCTCAAGATTCATTTGAACAGCGCGCTCGGTGAACAGGTTTCTCTCGATGAACTGAAACAGAAACACGAGGTAGTGCTGCTCTCCCTCGGCGCCTTTGTCGGCAAGCCGATGGGCATACCGGGTGAAACCGCGCCTTATGTCGAGGACGGCGTCAGCTTCCTCTATCGCGTCAATGCCGGTGAAAGACCGACCCTGCCGGAAACCGTGCTGGTCATCGGTGGCGGTGACGTCGCGATGGACGCCTGTCGCGTGGCGAAACGTCTGCCCGGGGTCAAGCAGGTCAAGGTCATTTATCGGCGTGACTACGAGGCGATGCCGGCGCGGCGCGAAGAGCTGCAGGGCGCGATCGATGAGGGCATCGAGATCGTCTATAACACGCAACCGGTCGCAGTCATCGACGGCAAGGCCTTGCGCTGCGTGCGCACCGAGCTCGGAGAGCCCGGCGCGGATGGTCGGCGCCGGCCGATCAATATCGAAGGTTCAGAGCATGACATCGAATGCGGTATGGTGATCGCCGCGGTCGGTCAGAAAACCGAATGCGCTGAACTCGAAACCGCGGGCCTGATGGACTGGGACCGTGTCAAAACCAGTTTTGAAGGTATGGCCACCTCCGATCCGAGAGTTTTTGCGGCCGGTGACGGCGCCTTCGGCGGCTCGACTATCGTCGAGGCCATGTACCAGGGGCATCGGGCGGCCTACTACCTGAAGGCTTATCTTGAAGGTAACGCTTCGCCGCTGCCCTATCGCACGATCAAACGGGCGTTCGATC
>CAMYML010000174.1 GCA_947259305.1 uncultured Gammaproteobacteria bacterium
CGGGAAAATGGTGGCGACCTGAATCAGCACACCCCCGCACCCGATGTCTCTGCTACCGTTGCTCCCTTCCGGGCCTGGCGGGATTTACAGATAATCGTCGCGAAGGGACCGAAGCAGGTCACCATTGCAAGGGCGAGAGTGTATAGCGAAGCGCAGGACAGTTTCAAGGCGCTATTGCCGCGATTCGCTTGTCATGATCGGTAATTAGCCCGAGAATATGGCGCGCCAGCCGCAGTTAACAGAGATCTTTCGAGAATGAGCAAGAAAAAATCCAAAGCTCCCAGTAATACCATCGCCACCAACCGGGTGGCGCGCCACGATTATTCTATCGAAGACGAAATCGAGGTCGGAATGGTACTGGAGGGCTGGGAAGTCAAAGGCCTGCGCAATGGCAGCCTGCAGCTCAAGGAAAGTTACGTCATGGTTAAAAACGGCGAAATCTGGTTGATTGGCGCCCATATCAGCCCACTTGCCAGCGCCTCTACCCATATCAAACCCAGCCCGACCCGCACTCGCAAGTTGCTCGCGCACCGCCGCGAAATCGATCGCCTGGTGGGCATGGTCGAACGCAAGGGCTATACCCTCGTAGCCTTATCCGCCTACTGGAGCCGCGGCCGCGCCAAACTGAAACTCGGTATCGCCAAAGGCAAGAAAGCCCACGACAAGCGCGCAACCATCAAAGACCGTGACTGGAAACGCGACCAGGCGCGCATGCTCAAATCTTCATAGTCCCGATTTGTAATCATTCCAGGCTAGCGTCAGAGGGGCTTTTCAAAACACGCTGTGAACCCATCCCTGGGCGCTCGTATTTTTCGTCCCTGAAAAATACGGTTTTGAAAAGCCCCTCTGACGCTAGCTGTTAATGCCATTCTTTTCTTTTATGGAGATGCTAACCATGCATCCACTTTCATAAACTCGTAACATGATAGTGACTCTAAATAGCGAAAATATTACTGTCCATAGGTTGCAATAGGCATGTGGAAGAGTTCCCCATCTGATGCCGATTATCTTGATTCTAGTGAATGTTTCTAGCCAAACCCTACGCTCTGGATCAGGCGGAATAGAAACACAACCCCAAGGCAACCGAAGCAGTCGCTTGTGACATAAAGACCGGGTGCTGAAAAAGGCTCTGTTTTAAAGGGTAAGGCCGCATGGATGCGGCCTGTGGCGAGTCGAGACATGGATGTCGAGTCTCGCCTTGCCCTTTAAAACAGAGCCTTTTTCAGGGAGCCGCAGGCCACCCGGTCAGTCACAAGCGACTGCTTCGGTTGCCGTTGGGACGATGTTATGGACCGAATAATCGGTACAGCGTGTTTTGAAAAAGTCCTCTGGCGCTAGCCAGGGAAACTACTTCCAGGCGGGGTCGTCGTGCTGGCAGGCGAGGAATTCGATGTATTCGCGGTTGGCCTGCTGTGCGTTTGCGTCAACCTGCCACAGCGGCAACGGCTGGCCTGATTCGATACGCTGCACCTCGGCCTGCTCGTGGTTCGCCGTACCGCCCTGTTCGGCATCCAGCCCGAGGCTGGTCTGACCACCGGTCATCGCCAGGTAGACGTCAGCCAGGATGCGCGCGTCGAGCAAGGCACCGTGCAAACTACGATGACTGTTATCGATATCGTAACGCTTGCACAGCGCGTCGAGATTATTTTTTTGCCCGGGATGCTTTTGCCGCGCCAGTCGCAGAGTGTCGAGTACCGTGCAGCATTCCTGCAAGGGTGCCGCCGTGGGTTCCAGTAACGCTAGCTCGTTGTCGAGGAAGCCGATATCGAAGGCCGCGTTGTGGATCACCAGTTCCGCGCCCGCGACGTAGCTCAGAAAATCGTCGGCCAGTTCGGCAAAACGCTGTTTGTCCTGCAGAAAATCGTTACTGATGCCGTGCACCTCGAAAGCGCCACTATCGATTTCCCGATCAGGTTTCACGTAGTGATGCCAATGATTTCCGGTGACCCGGCGGTTTACCAGTTCGATACAACCGATTTCGATGATGCGATGCCCCTGGCTAACCTCAAGCCCGGTGGTTTCCGTATCCAGCACGATCTGCCTCACACCGACAGCTCCGCATCGATTGCCTGGTTCGCGAGTTGATCGGCAAGTTCGTTGCCCTCGATGCCGGAATGGCCCTTGACCCACTTCCAGTCAACATTATGCGCAGCCACTTCCTCATCCAGCTGTTGCCACAGATCGAAATTTTTTACCGGTTTACGGGCCGCAGTTTTCCAGCCATTGCGCTTCCAGTTGGCGATCCACTCGTTGATGCCCTGCATGACATATTTCGAATCGGTGTTTATTTCAACCCGGCAGGAGCGGTTTAGCGCGCGCAGGCCTTCGATTACCGCGGTTAACTCCATGCGATTGTTGGTGGTCTCGGCGGCGTAGCCGCGCAGGGTTTTGCGGTTATCCTGGTAGTTTAATACCACACCCCAACCGCCCGGGCCGGGATTACCGCGACAGGCCCCGTCGGTGTACATCACAACCTGTGTGTTCATGCAGGACTCAACGATCGTACTTCATGCCGCGGCCGACGCTTGGGCGGGCAATCTTGCCAGGCAGTATCTTACGGGTTACCCAGCGATGCCGGACCGGGGTTAAGGGTGAAATATTCTTGCTGTAAACCAGCAGGTTAAGCGCACCCAGTACCGGCAGCCAGTTGCGGGCTCCCTTTTCCAGCCAGCTCATGTGCCGGGTAATCGAGGATTTTAGAATAGGCGGCAGATAGCCGACGCGAAAAAAACGATCCTGATCGAAGCCAAGCAGGCGCATCCAGTCATCGATGCGCCGGGCGGTAAAAAAATGCCCCTTGAACGGGACATGCTCCAGCCATGACTGGAAAAAATTGCGCAAGCCCCAGAGCGAGGTCGGATTGAAATCGATAATCACCAGCTTGCCTTCAGGGATAAGGATGCGGAATGCCTCGCGCAACACCGCGTGCGGTTCGCTGGTATTGGACAGGTGATGCATCAGGATAACCAGGTCAACGCTGTCGGAAGCAATCGGCAGCATCGAGGGATTGGCATGGACTTTGGCGGGTAGCCCCAGGTCATCGAGCGTGAATCGATGCTTGACGCGACAGCTTTCCTGCAGATTATCCGCTATACTCGGGCAACCGATCTGCAACGAATAGTAACCGAACGTGGTCGACAGTATTGGATTGATCCGATCTTCCAGTTCGTTGAGCAGATATTGGCCCGTTTCACCGAGATACCAGTCATCGATACTGGCAAATCCTTTGCTTTCAGTAGTTTGTCGCCAAAATCTCATTTGAAACTTATGAATACGGGGTTACAATTAACATATTCTAGCCATTAAGTCTGATTGATACTAATGTTTCTCAAGCAAATGCCCCGTTCCGGGGACTGGAAAGTACTTGCCGCGTCATTGACCGCGCTAATGGTGACGGGCTGTGCCAATCTGGGTTCTGCTCCAGGCGGCGAAGACCGGTCAATCGCAGCGGTCGCCATACCATTGCAATCCCAGGATTTTGAATCCGATTTCGACGCCAGCCAGTATCAGAATTTCGAAGACTTTGAAGCCGCCGCATTTCAGGAGACGCTCGAACCTGCTTCCTATGCAGCACAGGAATTTTTCGCACCCGAATCCGCTGGAAATACGCTAACGAATCTCGATATCGAATTTGAGGCGGCGCAAGCTGAACTTGACTTGCAGCAACAACAACAGGCCGAAGCCGAAGTCGTGGCCGCGATCGAGGCCTCGTTGCAGGAAACGCGCAGGAAACATAACGCCTGGTATCGTTTACAACAGGGCATGCAGCTAATCCCGGTCGACAATCCGCGCGTAACGGCCCAACTCAAATGGTACCTCGATCATCCCGGTTACCTGCAACGCGTAATGGAACGAGCCCGTCCGATTCTGCCCTTTGTGCTCGATGAACTGGAAAAACGTAACCTGCCAACCGAACTGGCGCTGCTGCCAATAATCGAATCCGCCTACCAGGCCTTCGCCTACTCCCACGGCCGCGCTTCCGGAATGTGGCAAATCATGGTGGTACGACGGCCGTCGCGACATCATCGAATCAACCCACGCCGCCATCAATTACCTCGATAGTCTTGCGCGCCAGTTTAACGGCGACTGGGAACTGGCGCTGGCCGCGTACAACGCGGGACCGGGTAAGATTCGCAACGCAGTGCGCTATAACAAAAAGCGCAAGCGTCCCACGGAATTCTGGCACCTGACCCGGATTCGCAAGGAAACACGATCTTACGTCCCTAAAATGTTCGCCCTGCGGGAATTGTTCGCCAATCCGGACAAGTACCAACTGAACCTGGTGCCGGTCAATAATCAGGTCAGTTACGAAATCGTCGAGCTGGATGGGCAGATTGATCTGGCTCTGGCTGCGGATCTCGCCGGCATAACGGTTAACCAGCTATATCAGCTAAATCCTGCTTTCAATCGCTGGGCAACGGCACCCAAAGGTCCACACCGACTGTTACTGCCGCGCGGCAAGGCAGAACAATTCAAGATCGAAGTCGCGAAGGTACCTCCCAGCAAGCGTATCAACTGGGTGCGACATAAAATCAAAAACGGCGAAACCCTGAGCCAAATCTCGCATAAATACCGCAGCTCGGTAACGCTGATCAAACAGGTAAACAATATTCGTGGCACTAATATCCGCGCCGGCAAATACCTGATGGTCCCGACCGCAACCAAGTCGTTGAAAACCTACACGCTGAGCGAGAATTCACGCATCGCCAGCATTCAAAATACGAATCGTGCAGGCACCAAGCGGGTTCATATCGTGCGTTCCGGACAGAGCCTGTGGAGCATCTCGAGAGATTACGGCGTCACCACTCAGGCTCTGGCCAAATGGAATGCCATGGCGCCAATCGATACCCTGCGGGTTGGCCAGAAGCTGGTCGTCTGGACCAGCGGCAAACGCTCCCAGACCGTCAGCATCAATCAGACGCGCCCCAGCAATGCACTGCATGCGTTGCGCTATACCGTCAGAAAAGGCGATTCACTCTACCGTATTGCAGATCGCTTCAATATAAGCGTGGCCGATATCAAGCGCTGGAATCGAGTCGGCAAATATCTGCAGCCGGGGCAGAAACTCAAGCTCTATGTGGATATCACCAGCCAGTCAGGATAAAGCAAAAAAGACTGTGACGTGGCTTCGATTATTTGGTTGCAAGAGTTGCTTTATCGGGTACCAAGCGCCAAAATAGCCAACTAATTATGCCACTTGCAAAGGATTCCTGAATTAGACATGAGCCTTGAAATTGATCCCAAGCAGATAAAATCTTTTTCACCGATCAATTCTCTGAATCCTGAAAACGCTCAAGAATTAATCAAAAAAATATCAGCCACACCGGTGCAGGCGGGCCACTATATCTTCAAGAAGGGGGATACGGAAAAGATACACGTCTACCTGCTCCAGGGTGAAGTGGAACTGGTACAGGATAAAAAGGTGATCAAGGTGATCAAGGCGGGTTCCCCAGACGGCCTGCAACCGATTGCCCACGGATTTCCACGGCCGGTTTCGGCGCGCGCAAAGTCAACGGCGGTGGTTACCAGAATCAATAGCGACATGCTCGATATCATGCTGACCTGGGACCAGACCGGAAGTTACTCGGTCGAGGCGGTTGAAGAAGAAGACGAAGAAACCGACTGGATGACCAGAATTCTGCAAACCCGGGCGTTCCATCGCATCCCCCCAGCCAACATACAGGCAATGTTCATGCGCATGGAGTCGGTGAGCTTCAAACCCGGCGAAAAAGTTATCGAGCAGGATGCCGAGGGTGACTTTTTTTATATCATCAAAGAAGGGCGTTGCCTGGTTACTCGCTCCACTCCCGCCAATCCGAATGGCGTCAAGCTGGCGACCCTGTCGGTAGGCGACAGTTTTGGTGAGGAAGCGCTAATTTCCGACAGCAAACGTAACGCTACCATTACGATGCTTACCGACGGCCACCTGATGCGCCTGAACAAGGAAGACTTTAACTCCCTGCTTAACGAGCCCCTGCTCAACTGGGTCGACTATGACGAAGGCAAGAAACTGGTTGACGAAGGCGCGGTCTGGTTCGATGTGCGCCTGCCGACGGAGCACAAGGCCAAACACATCAAGGGCAGCATCAACATCCCGCTGATATTTCTGCGCATGAAAGCCAACTCGCTGGATACGGACAAGAAGTATGTTATTTACTGCGATACCGGTCGCCGTAGTTCAGCGGCCTCGTTTCTGCTGAACGAAAAAGATATTGCCACCTATGTATTGAGGGACGGAGTCGACACCGCCGAGCCCGGCGACCTGGAAACCGCCTGAACTCGAGCGCAGCGCTAGCTTAACACCTGGCCCGCATACCCGGGTATCAGGGAATCGTCGATTTCATCTATTTGCTCGGGATCCAGAAATTCCTCGGCGTAGTCCAGATAAACCCGTTCGCGGATAAATATTTCGAATATATCCGGATCGATGTGCTGATCCTTTTTCATCAATCCCATGATCTTCAGGCATTCGGATAATTTCTTGCCTTTTTTATACGGGCGATCGCTCGCGGTCAGCGCTTCGAAGATATCCGCTATTGCCATAATTCGCGCCTGTACCGACATTTCATCACGGTGCAATCCTCGCGGATAGCCAGTGCCATCCATTTTTTCATGATGGCCACCCGCATATTCGGGTACATTCGTTAAATTTTTCGGGAACGGCAAGGATTCAAGCATCTTGATGGTTGCAACGATGTGGTTATTGATGACTTCCCGTTCCTCGTCGTTCAGCGTACCGCGCTGGATGCTGAGATTCATTACCTCGTCTTCGCTTAACAAAGGCCTGCGCTGACCCGCTGCATCGATCCACTCCTGCTGTGCAAGTTGCTGCACGCGGGCGATATCTTCGTCGCACATGAATTCACCACCAATGTTGGCCTTACGCAGGAACTCGAATTCCTGCTGGTAGCGCTTGCATTTTTGCTCGAATTCACGGCTTAGTTCATCGTCGGAGCGCACATCTTCGTCACTCATGCGAGCCCGCAGATACTCGATCTCGGCGTCACGACGCAATATCTCGAAACGTGATTCCAGGGCATGAATACGGTCATAGATCGTTTCCAGCTTGGTTGCTTTATCCATCACGTATTCGGGCGTTACCACCTTGCCGCAATCGTGCAACCAGGCCGCGGTCTCGAGTTCGTATCGATCTTTATCGGTTATGCGAAATTTTTTAAGTGGGCCCTCCTGGGTGTGGTGCGCGGCCTCGGCCAGCATCATCGTCAGCACCGGGATCCGCCGGCAATGTCCGCCGGTGTATGGCGACTTATCATCGATTGCCGACGCTATCATTCTGATAAACGATTCAAATAAAATCTGCAGCTCGGAAATCAGGCGCCGCTGGGTCAGGGCGACCGCAGCCTGGGAAGCAAGTGATTCGGCAAGTTGCTGATCGATCGCGCTGAAATCGATGACCTCGCCGGATTCGATATCCCGGGCGTTTATCAACTGCAGCACACCGATGATTTCCTGCTCGTGATCCTTGAGCGGAAAAGTGAGCATTGAGCGCGTACGGTATCCTGTATTGCTGTCAAAATTACGCGTACCGGTAAAATCGAATCCAAGTTCATTATAGGCATCGGCTATGTTGATGGTGTCACCAGATAGCACGCAATGGGTAACCACGTTAGCGTGATTTTCCTTACCATCCACGACTAACGGAATATCTGGAAATATAATTTCATTGCCAGAGGTGCCGCCCATCTGGATATCGAGCGAATCATTGGAAATTATCTCGAAACTGAGCGCACCGTCCTGCAGAAAATAAAGCGAACCGCCATCGGCATGAGTTAAGGACTTGGCGCCCATCATGATCAGTTCGAGTAATTTTGGGGTATCGTTCTCCGCGGACAAGGCTATCCCTATCTCGTTAAGGCGATCTATTCTGTCGAGCAGCTCTGACATTAGTGGATACCTGACCCGCGGGGGGAGACTGGATGTATAAGCGCAGATCGAGCCTATTCTAGGTGAAAAAACCGGCATTTCAAATTGCTATTCTTAATCAACTTTTTGAAGCTTTGCTCTGGTAATACAGGACATACAACCTTATAGTTTAACGCCATCGCGATATATTTGGGGGCCGGGGAGATCTTAAGCTGTTAACCAGTTCATGGTGTTCGCATAAACTATTGAATATTATACGATTTGGATTCCTGCAATATCCAGTCGCAGGCCCTGTCGGAAACCACGACAAACAGCAGGGCGACTAATAATAATTTTAACTATGGAGACGGTATGAAAACCCGTTTTTGGAGTAGCGACTGGTTCGCCGGGCTATTGATTACAATCGTGGTTGTCGTGCTGACACTCGGTGGATCATTCGATGGCCTCGAACGCGCCTTCTACGACTGGGGCGTCCGCTCGACCGACCGTACACCGTCCGACAAGATTGCAGTCATCGCCATCGACGATGAAAGTATCGCTAATTTCGAAAGCTGGCCATGGCCGCGTGATTTGCATGCGGCGCTGATCGACCGTCTCACCGAGGGCGGTGCCAAGGTTATCGGTCAAACGGTGCTTTTCGTGGATCCGCAAAGACAGCCCGGCATGGAATATATCCGCGATTTGATCCAGTTTTCCTCCACTGCCAGCTTTGACGATGTGCCTGCGGACATCGACGCTCTCGGGGCGATGCTGGAATTCGAAGGCAAAAACAGGGCCGTCAAGGAAATACTCGAGTTCTACCTGCAATCCAGTATCAACACGCGCCTGAGCCGGGATATCGAAACCCTGAAGTCGCGTCTGTTTGAAGCCGAGCAGGCGTTAAACTCGGATGCGATTCTTGCCGAGAGTATCAAACAGTCTAAAAATGTTGTGCTCGCCGCAATTTTTATCGAAGGCATACCGCGGGGTAATCCCGACGCCGAACTTCCCGACTACATGTTGCGCAATTCGCTCAGTGAAATCCGTGACCGGGTTTCCGCTCAAAACAAGGGGCTGTTCCCGTTTTCGACCGTAGGCGCCTTGCCCCCCATCCCTGAACTGGGTGCAAATGCCTCGGCCATCGGGCATCTGAATTCGAAACCGGATTTTGATGGCAGTGTCCGCTGGGAACCGCTCGTGCTGCAGTACTACGATCGATTTTACCCTTCGATTTCGCTGCAAATCGCTGCCAGGAGCCTGAACCTGGACGTCAGTGATATAAAAGTGAACCTCGCGGAAAGCGTAGAGCTAGGTTCGCTCACGATCAAAACCGACAATTATCTGCAAATGAACACCTTTTACTATTCGGATAATGAAGGCTTTCCAGCTTTTCAGGTCGATTCTTACTTCGACGTCATAACCGGCAAAATTCCGCTAGACAAATACAAAGATAAAATCGTACTCATCGGCTCGACGGCCACTGGCGTCGGCACCCCCCAGGTCACTCCAATAAATACCGCGATGGAACCTGTGCTAACCCTGGCGCATTCGGTGTCGAGCATCCTCAACGAGGATTTTTTTATCGAGCCCGCATGGAGTGTCTGGGTACAGATGGGCGCATTCCTGGTGGCGATGCTTTACCTGATGCTGCTCATGCCTCGGCTTAAGGCCGGGGTTGCATTCGTGGTTACCCTGGTGCTGGTGCTGGTGCTCGTGGCCACGCATTACGTGTTGATGACGAACAATACGATGTGGATAAAATTGATGACACCCGGCGCATTACTGGCCATCGGCTACCTGCTGATTACCACTAAACGTTTTCTTGTTAGCGAGCGCGGCAAGGCCAGATCGGATGAAGAATCTGCCGAGAGTAATCGCATGCTGGGAATAGCATTTCAAACCCAGGGACAGCTCGATATGGCGTTTGAGAAATTTCGCAAGTGCAGCCCGGTAGACGAGCAGGTGCTCGAAGCAATGTACAACCTGGCGCTTGATTTCGAACGCAAACGTCAGTTTAACAAGGCCACCTCTGTTTACCAGTATATGACCAAGCACGATAAGGATTTCCGTGATATCGACTCGCGTATGAACCGGGCGCAGAAAATGGAAGAAACCGTCATGCTCGGCGGCAGCGGCGGCCACGCGGGTGGCACCCTGATGCTGGATGGGAGCGGTGTCGAAAAACCGATGCTGGGACGCTACGAAGTTGAAAAGGAACTCGGCAAGGGGGCCATGGGTGTCGTCTATCTCGGCAAGGACCCCAAAATCAGCCGCGTGGTTGCAATCAAAACCATGGCGTTGGCGCAGGAGTTCGAGGAAGACGAACTCGAGGAAGTCAAGGAACGTTTCTTTCGCGAGGCAGAAACAGCTGGCCGCCTCAACCACCCCAATATCGTCACTATCTACGATGCCGGGGAAGAGCATGACCTGGCTTTTATCGCGATGGAATTCCTCAAGGGGCAGGACCTCGCCAGATACTGTAAACCTGACAACCTGCTCAAAGTGCGCACCGTGCTTAGCATCGTCGCGCGAGCGGCGGAAGGACTCGATTTCGCACATCGACAAAACGTAGTGCATCGCGATATCAAGCCGGCGAACATCATGTATGAGCCAGAATCAGACACGCTCAAGATTACCGATTTCGGCATCGCCCGCATCACCGATTCAAGCAAGACCAAAACGGGTATGGTACTTGGCACCCCTTCTTACATGTCTCCGGAACAGCTGGCAGGTAAAAAAGTCGATGGCCGCTCCGATCTGTTTTCGCTAGGCGTCATGCTTTACCAGATGCTCTCCGGCTCGTTACCATTTAAAGCGGATTCGATGGCGAGTTTGATGTTCAAAATCACCAATGAAGAAGCCGCGGATGTCAGAACGATACGCGCCGAAATTCCTGAAGCATTGTCAGCGGTAATCAACAAGGCTTTGATTAAAGATGCTGATCAGCGTTTTCAAACAGGAGCCGAGTTTGCCAATGCACTAAAAGTGTTTTTGAAGACTTAGCCTCGGCTGTTTCATGAACTTGCAGAACAAGATAAAAATAATTGGCTTGACGGATACGGGCATGGTACGCAGCAAAAACGAGGACGCCATTGGTTACGATAGCGCTTTGGGACTAGTGGTGCTTGCCGACGGTATGGGAGGACATCGCGGTGGCGAGATTGCCAGTAGCATGACTGTCGATTCAATTATCAATCTACTGCAACAGCGCCTGCCTGGAATCACCAGCGGCGAAGTGGACGAGGCCAGCGGATTCTCGATGGAATCAATCTGCATCCAGGACGCCGTCGTCGCTGCCAACGAACTGGTTTTTAATTCAGCTGAAGCCAATCCAGAACACAAGGGCATGGGCACCACAATCGTGGTGTTACAGTTTTACAACAATTCTTTTTCGCTCGCTCATATTGGCGATTCACGCTGCTATCGACTGCGCAACGAAAAAATGGAGCAAATCACCAAGGATCATTCGCTACTTCAGGAACTCATCGATCGCGGATTTTACACTCCTGAAGAAGCTCGAAATTCGATGAACAAAAACCTCGTTACACGCGCTCTCGGCATCGATCCAATCGTCATGCCGGACATTCAGGAGGATATAGTCCTGAAAAATGACATATATCTGCTATGTTCTGATGGATTAACCGATCTGGTCGAAGATGAAGATATAGACTACACTATTAAGGAATTTAGTGCTAATCTAGAAGAAGCTGCCAAGCAATTGATTACAAAGGCAAACCAGAATGGTGGAAAGGACAATATTTCGGTAATGCTATGCCGAATCGACGAAGATTTAATACACCCAGTAGAAACTACTCTAGAGGCTGGATAACAACATGGTTGCAAAACTGATCACCACATCAAGCACGGGCGAGAAAACCGAGTACGAGTTGGTCAATGAAACCACTACAATTGGGCGCAAGCCGGGTAATGATATTCAAATCGATAATCTGTCGGTCAGCGGCAGACATGCACAGGTCATTACGATACTTGAAGATTCTTTTCTGGAGGATCTTGGCAGTACCAATGGAACCTATGTCAATGGCAAGCTGGTAAAAAAGCATGCCCTGGAAAATGGTGACAACATCACCCTTGGCAAGTACCAGATAACTTATCAAAACAATTCCGGCGGCGGTGAACAGGACTTTGAACAAACCATGATCATCCGTCCGGGTGAAGCGGGAATGCCCGAAGAAGCCGGCGGCAGGGAAATTGATAAATCGGTACAGAAGATTTCTGCTGCTATTGCTTCTGAAGCAGCGACGACAGCAGCTTCGCCTATGGCGAACAAGGAAGCCTGCCTGCAATTACTTAGCGGCGCCAACGCCGGCAAGGAACTCGTATTGACCAAGGCGCTGACTACTATAGGTCAACCCGGTGTTCAGGTTGCAGCGATAACCCGCCGCCCCCAGGGCTTCTATCTGATTCACGTCGACGGCGGCCCGAACAATAGCGTACCCAAGGTCGGCGGCTCGCCGATCGGGTCAAACGCCCATGAACTTAAAAGCCACGACATCATCGAAGTCGCTGGCGTAAAAATGGAATTCTACCTCAAATAATAACCACAAGCCTGCTCGTCCGAAGCCCCGGGAGCACCAATGCAATTACAGCGCATAGTCAGGTTGGTACTTAGCGCACTCATCCTGCTTTTTTTGCTGATCGATACCTCGGGGCTTTACAAATACCCGTTCATCAAACAGCTGGAAAACTGGACCTATGACGCCAGGCTAAACTTCACCCGTCCTGACTCAATTGATGACCGCGTCGTCATTGTCGATATCGACGAAAATTCGCTAGCCGAGGTTGGCCGCTGGCCCTGGGGACGGGACAAGCTGGCTACCATTGTCGACAACCTGTTCAATCACTACGCAGTCGACGTGGTCGGCTTCGATATCGTATTCGCCGAAAAGGATGAAAGCTCCGGCCTGGAAAAATTTGAGCAGCTGGCGCGCGGTTCGCTCAAAAATGATTCCCTGTACCAGCAGGCTCTCAATGAAATCCGCCCCAGTCTCAGACATGACGAAATCTTCGCCGACAGCCTGATTGGCAAAAACGTTGTGCTCGGGTATTACTTCAAGACTAACCTGCAGGAAGGAGAGACAGGCGTTACCGGCCTGCTGCCGCCGGCTCTCACCAAGATGGACGTGCAATGGAGCGAACGCCTGCCGATCAACAAAGCCGTCGGCTACGGTGGAAATCTGGAAATCCTCCAGGCATCGGCCAAATCCGGTGGCTACTTTGACAACCCCTTCGTCGATGCCGACGGTGTATTCAGGCGCGTACCGCTGGTTCAGTCTTATGAGGGCTACCTGTTCGCATCGCTGGCGTTAGCCACCGCCCAGGCCCATCTCGAGGCCCCCGGCATCGAACTGGCGGTCGAAACCGAGGGTACCAGAGGAGGCAAGGAATATTACGCCCTCGAAACCATCAACCTTGGAGATCACCGCGTGCCGGTCGACGCCAATGGCGCGGTATTCGTGCCTTATCGCGGGCGACAGGGCAGCTTCCCTTATATTCCGGCACATGAAGTGTTAAGCCGGAAAACCAATCCCCTGGCGCTCAAAGGCAAGGTGGTGCTGGTGGGCACATCGGCGCCCGGCTTACTCGACCTGCGCTCCACTCCGGTACAGAATATTTATCCAGGGGTTGAGGTACACGCGAACATTATTTCCGGCATTCTCGATGATCGGATCAAACACAAACCGGCCTGGACTGTCGGCTACGAATTCGTATTGCTGGTGGTTATCGCCGTCAGTATGGCCTTGTTACTGCCCTTGCTGTCGCCACTACTGGCGGCGGCCGGAACCCTTGGCCTTACCGGTGTCGTGCTGGCCGGCACCTTTCTCGCCTGGAACAGTAACTTGATACTGCCGCTAGCCAGCCCGTTGATGCTGATCCTGTTGATGTTCATGTTGCACATGTCTTATGGCTTTTTCATCGAGTCGCGCGGAAAACGCCAACTGGCACATCTCTTCGGTCACTATATTCCGCCGGAACTGGTCGACGAGATGAGTGAATCCCCTGAGCAATACTCGCTCGAGGGTGAGAATCGTGAGATGACAGTTTTGTTCTCGGATGTTCGCGGCTTTACTTCGATTTCGGAAGGTATGGATCCAAAACAGTTAACCCAGTTGATGAACGCCCTGTTAACCCCCATGACCCGAGTTATTCACAAAAACCGGGGCACCATCGATAAATATATGGGTGATGCCATCATGTCCTTCTGGGGCGCGCCACTGGCCGATTCCGAACACGCGCGGCATGCGCTTTACGCCGCGATGGAAATGATGGACGAACTCAAGATCATGCAGGAAGATTTCAAACAACGTGGCTGGCCCGAGGTGAACATTGGCATCGGCCTGAACACCGGTGACATGAACGTCGGCAACATGGGATCCGAATTTCGCATGGCTTATACCGTGCTGGGTGACGCGGTTAACCTCGGATCCAGACTGGAAGGCCTGACCAAAAACTACGGCGTGAACATCATCATCAGCGAAACAACCAAGAATGCAATTCCGGAATTTGCGTTTCGCGAGCTGGACCTGGTGAGGGTAAAAGGCAAGAACGAACCAGTCGCAATTTTCGAACCGATTGGCCACAAGAACGACCTGGAAAAATCGGTAACGTCCGAACTGACCGCCTACAAAAAAGCCCTGATGAATTTTCGCGCTCAGTCCTGGGACAAGGCCGAGCTCGATTTCTTTAACCTGAACCGCGCCTACCCCAATCGCCTGCTATACCAGGTATACCTGGATCGAGTTGCCGTCTATCGCAGCAACCCACCCGGTGACGACTGGGACGGGGTGTTTACTCATACGACCAAGTAATCCGGCCGTTGCGAGCTACCAGCAGACGCGTAACTCCTGCGCCAGTATATCGATACCCTTTGCCAGTTCGTCTTCGCTTTGTACGTAGTTCATGCGGATGCAGCTTTCCGCATGCCCGGTTGTCGCGGACTGGCCTGGAAAAAAATACTTACCGGGCACGACCAGCAATCCCTTGCGCTTGAGACGCTGGTAAAGTTCGCTAGTTGTTATGCCCAGGTTTTCAAACCAGAGCCATAAAAACATCGAGCCCTCGGGCTTGTGAATATGCAAGCGTGAATCATCGATAGCGTCTCGCAGCAGCCGCACCGCCAATTGGGAACGTCCCTGGTAAAAAGGTCGTATCAGATCGTTACACAGACTCAACAAGGACTTATCGCGAATAAGCTGACTGACGATTTCCGCACCGAGGCCAGACGGCGCCAGGCTGGTAATCGCGGTCATGTTGGAAAAGTAGCGAATCACTTCCTCGTTGGCGATCACGATTCCGGTACGCGCGCCTGGCAGACCCAGCTTGGACAGGCTCATGCAAACGATGCAGTTGTCGTTCCAGAATGGATTCACCTCGCTAAAAATTATATTCGGAAAAGGCGTGCCATAGGCACTATCGAGTAACAACGGCACATCGTGCCGACGGGCAATTTGGTCGAGCTGCCGACATTCCGCATCGGTTAAGACGTTGCCACTGGGATTGGTGGGTCGTGAAACACAAATCAAGCCGGTGGATTCGTCGACCTGTAAATGCTCGAAATCGACCTGATACTTGAAAAACCCATCTTCAAGCTGTTGAATCGTGGCTTCCTGGCTGATTATTAACCCGTCTTCGATACCGACATCGCTATACCCTATATATTCGGGCACCATGGGAATCTGTACTCGTTTCT
>CAMYML010000175.1 GCA_947259305.1 uncultured Gammaproteobacteria bacterium
AAAAAAACTTGCCTTTGCATTCACGGAAAATACCTGGCGTTGCATCGAAAAAAAAGAGCGGCGCAATTCAATGCGCCGCTCCAGGTGGACAGGTTAAGCTCTAAGGCTGTTTACTGCATGACCTAGGTCCAGACCTTGTCGATCAGCGACTGGGCCTTGGGCGAGCAGGTCGGGGCAAAAAACACCTTCAAATCGGCTGGCGGATTGATCTCCGGCGCAGATTTCAGTTCATCCGAATAGTAGGCGGCTGTGCCCTTGACGGCATCGCCGTAGCCCTGGTTTTCGGTCAGCATCGCCATGTTGACCGGGTCCATCATGAAGTTCATGAACTTCCTGGCGTTTTCGACGTTCTTGGCGCTGGTCGGTACGACCATGCTGTCATACCAGCCGACCACGCCTTCTTTCGGGTAGGCATAGACGATCGGCGCACCGGTCAAACGACCTAGCCGCGAAAAACCACTCCAGTGATTGGTCATCATGGCTTCACCGCTCGCCAGCAGGTCGCTCATGGTTTCAGAGTTGTAAGCGACAACGGATTCCTTCTGCTTGACCAGCATGTCCTGAATCTTTTTCATTTGTTTCGCGTCTTCGGAACAAAACGGAATGCCAAGATAGATGTTGGCGAGGCTGATGACCTCATCTGGAGTCTGAAAAACGCTCAGGCGCCCATCGAGCTCGCCGGATGGCTCAAAGAATTCCTTCAGCGATGCGCCCTTGCCGGGATACAGTTTACTGTTGTATGAGAAAGATGTCGTGCCCCATTGCCAGGGTCCGGAATACTCCTGTTTCGGATCCCATTCCGGAAACGTCCAGCGCTCTTCCATATTTTTGAAATTGGCCAGTTTGTGCACGCCGACTTTCTGGATCAGGCCTTCGTTGATCAAGATTGGAACGAAGTTCTGGCTGGGTACGACAATGTCGTATCCGGTGGCACCGGCCTGAAGTTTTGCCAGCAGGGTTTCGTTGGAATCGTAAGTGTCCACGGAAACCTTGATACCGGTTTCCTTTTCAAATTTGGCGATGAGTTCCGGCGGCGTGTATTCGGTCCAGTTATAGATGAATAACTCACCCTCAGCCTTTGCCAATCCCGAGATCAGCATCGCGGTGGCCGCGGCGAACAGGGTTAAAATACGTTTCATTTGGTTTTCCTCCAGTGGGTACGATTGATATTGACTACACGGTTAAATTGTCAGTGCACAGTATCGGCTTCTGATTTTCTCGAAACGACCCAGTATGCCGTAACGATAGCGATCGAGACAAGTAGTAACAGGGTGGAGACTGCATTGATCTCCGGTGTCAGGCCCCGGCGAATCATCGAATAAATGTAGACGGGCAGGGTGGTTGAACCGGCTCCGCCGACCATCAGCGTAATAATAAAGTCGTCCATCGAAATAACGAACGACAGCATGGCGCCGGCGACGATGCCCGGCATCAGCAGCGGCACGGTGATGTAACGGAAGGTTTCCCATTCCGAGGCGTACAGATCACGCGCGGCCTGCTCCAGGGAGGTGTCCATGCCCTCCAGCCGCGCCCGGATCGGCATGAAGGCAAACGGAATACAGAAGGTGATATGGGCGATGATGACATTGCCCAACCCCAATTTCAGTCCAATCGCGGAAAAGAAAATCAGCACCGCTACCGCGGTTACGATTTCCGGCACCATCAGCGGCAACGTAATCAACCCGAGCGAAATTGTCTTGCCGCGGAAATTACCACCCCGCGCCAGCACCAGGGCGCCGATGGTGGCGATGGCGGTGGCAAATATCGTCGCTATTGTGGCGACGATCAGCGAGTTCCACACCGCTTTTTGAATATCTTCGTTCTGAAATGCCTTCAGATACCAGTCGAATCCGAATCCGCCCCAGTTCATCACCATGCGGTTGGCGTTGAATGAATAAAAGATCAGTACCACGATGGGCAAATACAGAAAGACGAAGAAAAAAACCGTCCAGCCACCGAGCCCGCGATAGTGGCCCACGGGAAGCATCTTCTTGCGCGCGCGTGGGGATGATGCCTTTTGCGTTTGCTCGATCATGCTCAGTCCCCTTCCATGGCGGCGCGTTTTTTGGCCGCTCTGGCGTAGAAAATCAGCATGATAACCACGGCTGACAGCAACAGCATGGACAGGGCCGCACCAAAGGGCCAGTTGCGCGCCGAGGCGAACTGAAACTGAACCAGGCTGCCCAGCATCAGTTTTTTGCCCCCGCCCAGCAGGTTCGGCGCAATGAAGGCGCCGAGGCAAGGGATGAATACCAGTATGCAACCGGCAATGATGCCGGGCTTGCACAACGGGATAACGACCTTGGTCATGACTTCGAGGCGGTTGGCGTAGAGATCGCTAGCGGCTTCGAGCAGCCGGAAATCAAGTTTTTCCAGGCTGGCATAGATGGGTAGTACCATTAGCGGCAGGTAACTGTAAGTCAGGCCGATGGCGATGGCGCCGTCCGTATACATCATGCGTAATGAATCATCGATGATGCCAGCCGCGAGCAGAGGTGTCTCGATCACACCACCACGGCCCAGGATAATGATCCAGGCAAAGGTGCGGATCAGCAGGTTGGTCCAGAATGGGATGGTAACCAGGTAAATATAGAAATTGCGGCGGTTCTCGGGCTGTAGCGTGATGTAGTAAGCGACCGGAAAACCGAATACCAGGCACAGCAGGGTAGCGCCGAACGATAACTGGAAGGAGCGGAATATGATGTTGATATAACCGGGATTGAAGACCAGGTTGTCTTCCAGGTCGTATTCAAAAAAGAGTTTGACGTAGGCGGCCAGCGACCCTACCGGCTTGACGCCGCCATAGGGATTAGGCTCCAGAAACGAAAACACGGCCATGATGATCATCGGCACCAGCATGAAAATGCCGATCACGAAATAACTCGGTGCGAGCCCCAGCCAGCGCTTTCCGGCGGCGCTTTGTGGTAACCAGTTGCTCATTGCGGCAGAACCCTGAGGGCCCGCGACGAGAACCCGACCGCGAGCGGGTCGCCGATAGCAAAGGGCAGGTTACCGTCCTCGCGTGGACGGGCCTGGGCGGTTAATGTGACCCCGTCGCCCATGTCCACGGTATAGGCCGCCTGATTGCCCAGATAGACAAGGTTCGCCACCTTGCCGGGCCGCGTGGCCGAGCCGCTTGCCGCGTCCGGGGCTGACAAGCTGATTTTTTCCGGTCGCAGAAATAGCGTTACCTGGTCGCCGACCTTGTGACCGCCGCTGTTTTCGGCCTCGAACATGCTGCTCGATCCGATCCTGCAGGTCACCAGGTCATCGTTGAAGTCAACAATCTCGCCGTCGAGAAAGTTCGTGTCGCCGATGAAGTCCGCGACGAAACGGTTCACCGGATGCTCGTAGATGTCGGTTGGCCCGCCGATTTGCTGAACTTCGCCATCGGACATGACCGCAATCCGGTCGCTCATGGCGAGGGCTTCTTCCTGGTCGTGGGTGACAAAGACGAAGGTAATGCCGGTCTCTTTCTGCAGTTGCTTGAGCTCTTCGCGCATCGCCTGCCGAAGTTTGAGGTCGAGCGCCGAGAGCGGTTCGTCGAGCAGCAGCACCTTCGGACTTGGCGCCAGGGCGCGGGCCAGGGCGACGCGCTGTTGCTGGCCGCCGGAAAGCTGGCTGGGAGGCCGATCTCCCAGGTGCTTCATCTTGACCAGGGTCAAAACCCGCTCGACCGTGGCCTCGATTTCCGTTTTGGGTTGCCTCAGACGCTCGAGACCGAAAGCGACGTTTGCTGCGACCGTCATGTGCGGGAACAGGGCGTAATGCTGGAACACCGTATTCACGGGGCGCTGGCTCGGTTCGAGATTTTCGATCTCTTCACCGAACAGCATGATTTCACCGCCGGAAACCTGTTCAAAGCCCGCGATCAGGCGCAACAGGGTGGTTTTGCCGCAACCGGATGGACCCAGCAGGGTGAAAAACTCGTTATCGTTAATGGTCAGGGAAACATTGTCGAGCGCCTTGACCGGCTGGTTCGAGCCCGGATTATAGATCTTGGTAACACCGCGAATATCAATTGCAGTAGTCATTTTATACCTTATCGAGTGATTTCCTGCCTGGCGCGGTTACAGGGCGGTCCCCGGAACCAGACTGCTTGACAATATGAAAGCCGCTGACTGCGCGGGGTTTAATGGCTTCTGACACGCTCTCCTCGGCTTTCTAATAATTATCGATGTTTGTGATCACACCGTTGGCGTATTATTAAACCCCAGATTAAAAATAATGGGAAGCATTGATTATTTATCATTTGAATCGCGCAACCTGATTCAATTCGGAATTTGATATGAGAAACCACGAACCAGAAATTAACGCCCAGATCAGCTGGATCTATACCCAGGAGCTAGATTCGACCGCAGAATTTTATCGCGGGATTCTCGGGCTGGAATGCAGTCGCGACGAAGGTGATGCCAGGGTTTTCAAAACCGCTGATGGTGCCTTCATCGGGCTGTGCAAGGTCTTCGCCGATCGGGTGGTCGAACCCAAAGGGAGCATGATTTCAATGGTAACCAGCGACGTCGACGCCTGGTATCGGCATCTGACCGATAACGGCCTGGCAATAGAAAATCCACCCCGGCGGCTCGAGCAGTTCGGTATTTACAGCTTTTTCGTCAGGGATCCGAACGGCTACGTGATCGAGTTCCGGCAATTTGACTCTGGCAGTCCCGGGTCAGCGTAAGATTTATTCGAGCAAGCGGTTTTCGAGCTTTACAAATGCAACAGATACAACTGGATTTCGTCTCACCCCGGCTCGGCGTTTATGTCGAGGGCTTAACGCTTAGCGATAAAAACATGCTGCAGTCGGCGGGCAAATCAAGACCTGGCTGGATCGGTATCTGGTTGTGGTGCTGCGCGGACAGGCGCTCACTGTTTTCCGGGACAAGCGTTTCACGCTGCACTATCCGATCAATGACTTCGGCGGCCAGCGCCGCCTGTTGCTGCGCTGCACTGCGCTCGAGTCCTGCCGCGGCGGCCTGGCCGGTGCTGGTAGTGCGGCAGTACCTATGTTGTAAATTTACCTGGCCCTGTGCGGGCCGCGGAAATATCGATGTGCCGGTTAAATCCCTCCGTCTGCCTGATTTCACAGGACTTTTCGCTGAGGAAAACAGGTAAAGGATCAGGAGCGTGATTTGATTTTCTGTTTTGCCAGCCAGTCACAAAGTTCGTCGCCGGGCATGGGTCTGGCTATGTAATAACCCTGTACGTAGTCACAGCCGAGTTCGGTTACCAGGTCCCAATCCTGTTCGGTCTCCACGCCTTCTGCAACAACTTTCATATCCAGCTTGTTGGCCAACAGCACGCTCGACTCGAGTATCGCCCGGGCCGACGCGTCATCGCTCGCACCGCGCACGAAAGCCCGGTCGATTTTCAATTCTGAAAACGGGATACGCTGCAGTTGCTCCATCGACGAATAGCCGGTACCAAAATCGTCAATCGACAGCTTGAATCGCTTCAGGCTCAATCGACCCAGGATATCCAGCGCCACCCGGATATGCTCCATCAGGCGGCTTTCCGTAATTTCGAAAGTGATTGCCGCCGGCTGCAGTCCCGCGGCGTCAACCTGGGTTGCAATGGCATTCGGCCAGTCGAGGTCGTTCAGCGCTTCGATCGAAATATTCAGCGCAACATCGAGTTCGATTCCCCGCGCCTCCCAGCCGGCGGCGTATTGAAGCGCTTTGCGGCAAACCGCCCGGGTTAATTCGTGAATCAGGTTATGCTCTTCGGCCAGTGGGATGAAAGCATCGGGGCCGATGATGCCTTTTTCCGGATGTCGCCAACGCGCTAACGCCTCGACGCCAACGATCTGCCGTGTTTTGACATCGATCTTGGGCTGAAAGTAGGTATCCAGTTCGCCCGACGCGATCGCACGGGATAAGTCGTCTGCGTCAAACTCCTCGACCGGCATTATCGTCAAATCGGTGTTGTCGTGATCGTAGGCCGCGAACAATCGATTCATTTTAGCCAGGGTTACCGGCTTCTCGAGTACCCCGAGAACCTGCAATTCGTGTTCGATCGCCAGTTTTTCCACCGTTCTCAGGATACGGATATCCTCGCCGCTAAGTAGCACCAGCGATCCAGGATAGTTCTGCATGGCCAGATGGCGAGTGAACTCGATGCCATCCATTTCGGGCATATTCAGGTCGCAAATGATGATGTCGACGGCATCCGTTTGTTGCGCCAGGATATCCAGCGCCTGCTGCCCCGAAATGGCCGATTGCACCCGGTGTACGCCGAGGTCATTCAGGAGCAGCCTGGTGACGCGATGCATGATGGGGTCGTCATCGACCAAGAGCACGCTGATATAGCTGTGGGTGATATCGTCATCGGGCTGGGTCGGTGCGCTTACCCGGGTTTCTTCGAGTGGTTCGTCACAGTAAGTCACAACGAATGCCTCTACTGAATCAGCAGCTAGCGCTAGCTGGGGCAGTAGCGGGGCGATATCGAAGTCGCGGCCCTCGCCGCAAGCCTGTTCGATCGTATGGCACAATTTCGATATTCGCATCGCACCCAGGCTGCTCGACGAGGATTTGAGCTTGTGCGCAATGTTGCCCAGTTGCTCCAGGTTAGGCCACGCAAAGGCCTGCCGAATGTCGAACAGCGCCTTCGGTAGCGCATCGAGATAGGTCTTCAGCAAGCGACGCTGCACTTCGGACTTATCACCCACCGACGATCTTAACATCGACAGATCGATTGCCGCATCCGCGGCAGCGTCTCCGGTTTGCGTGGCGGGTTCCGCACCGGCCGGGTCAGCAGGATTTCGTGGTATCCACTTTTCCAGCACCTGTTTCAGCGCGTCAATAACGATTGGTTTCGATATGAATTCGTCCGCGCCCGCGTCCAGACATCGCTGGACATCGTTTTCCATCGCACTCGCGGTAGCGGCGACGATCGGGCACCTCGAAGCATTCGCTTCCAGGGCCCTGATCTGGCTGATCAATTCGTTGCCGTCCATCTCCGGCATGCGTATATCGGTGAGTAGCAGCGGGTAATCTCCGGATTTCCACAGCGCAAGTGCTGCGACGCCGTTGGCCGCGAAGTCCGCGCAATAACCCAGGTGTTCCAGTTGTTCGGCGACTACCGCCTGGTTCACCGGGTTGTCTTCAGCCACCAGTATGCGAGGCCTGGTTCTGTCTGAATCAGCAATCCGGGAATCTGTCTGCCCGGGCTCGATATCCCTGGAATCGCCCGTGTATGAAATTGACTGGGCAGTCTTGAAGCGGACGCTAAAAGTAGTGCCTTCTCCGGGATTGCTATCGACCTCGAGTTCGCCCTGCATCAGCTCGACCAGTTGCCTGGTAATCAGTAGACCGATACCGGTGCCTTCGGTTTCACTCGTCTCGGCACCGAGCCGATTAAACGGTTCGAACAGATCATCGATTCGATCCGGTGATATTCCGGGCCCGGTGTCGGTAATGCCGACGCTGACCATTGCCAGAGCGTCTGCTGCGCAGTTTATCCTGATCTTGCCGTCCTCGCGGTTGTATTTCACCGCGTTAGACAACAGGTTCAAAAATACCTGTTTCAGCCTGGTCGCATCGGCCTCGAGCATCAGCCCCCGGCAATTGCCCAGGTCGCAATCAATCGTCACGCCTCTTTTCTGGGCCAGATCAGATACCAGGGCGACACTGTCATTGATCATGGCCAGATTTTC
>CAMYML010000176.1 GCA_947259305.1 uncultured Gammaproteobacteria bacterium
CAGGAATTTCTCAGGCGTTGGCAAACGATGAGCCTGTCCAGGCAGGCGTCGATCGAAGCAAAGCACTCGCAAAGTCTCCCGCACATGGGCCGGTCGAATCGGTTACCGGGGGAAGTGCTGACCAGAATCGGCCACAAATTTGCCCACTACCTCGCGCCGATCTCGAAGACGTTTTTGCGGCACACTTCGAAACAAACGACAAAATAGATAAATCGCTAAAATTTTACGGCGTCATCAGGATTACTCCGGAGCGCGTCGAAGCGCAAAATTCCGCTGCGGGAGCGCACATCGGTCCGCCGTCATGAAATCAGGGCAGGCGCACCATCGACGCGATTCGCGCCTCCTCGATGATCCAGTCGCGCACCTGCTGCGCGGGTTGAGACAATTCGGTCCGGTCGGCCCAGATCAGGTGAAATTCCTCGCCGGTTTTCCAGCTTTGCGGTAACACCGGCACCAGCAGGCGTTTGTTGATAAGCGAGTCGACCACGTGCTGCCAGCCCATGGCTATGCCTTCGCCGGCCATCGCGGCCTGGATCACGAGCGCGTAGTCGTTGAGGCGCAGGCCCTCGCCCTTGTCGACGAAGTCGACGCCGAAGGATTCGAACCAGTCGCGCCATTTCGGGCGCGGACGGTAGGGTTCCTCGAGGTGGATGAACTGGTGCGGCAATAGGTCGTCGATCGATGCTGGTCTCGGGTTGGCTGAGAGATACGCCGGGCTTGCGACTGCGAACAATTCCTCGCGTGCGATGGTCGCCGAATCGTAGCCGGCCCAGTTACCGCGGCCGCGGCGAATGCCGAGCGACACGTTTTCATGTTCGAGGTCGACGTCCTTGTCGACGACCTGAAGGCGCAGGTCGATGTCCGGGTGCGAGCGGTGCAGGCGGGTCATACGCGGCATGATCCAGTAATTGGCAAACGCGGTCGAAATCGATAGCGTAACAAGATCGGCGTCCGGATTACGGTTGACCTCGCGCGCAGCCTGCAGCAGGCGCTCGAAGCTCGCCGAGATTTCGTTGTAAAAACGTTCGCCGGCGTCGGTCAGGCGGATCGCGCGGTGGCGGCGCTCGAACAGGTCCTGGCCGATGGCCTGTTCGATCTGTCGGATCGCGAGGCTGACCGCCGGTTGCGACACCCCGAGTTCCTCGGCGGCGCGCGTAAACGACAGCAAGCGTCCGCACACCTCGAACACGAACAGGTGGTGCGGCGAATGAATCAGGCGGCGCAGTTCACGCATAAGCCAGTCTCGTCGCCTCGGCTTTCGCCGCCAACCCGAACCAGGCTACCTCCCCGAAACAGGCTGTCACGCCGAACAAAGTTGTCACCCCGCGGCTTGAGCCGATGCGTCGGACCGGCGGGGTACAGCTCGAAGCGAATGTCCAATCGATGCTGGATACCGCGACCTGCGCGGCCCGGTCGAGCCGCGGTATGACAGGTGCTGTCACCGGGTCGAGCCGCGGTATGGCAGGTGCTGTCACCTGGTCTGGTGCGCTCCTTGAAGTTGGGTGGTGTCGCATAACCTGGGTTAATAAACTTCCGGAAAAAACAAGGATTTAATCAGATTAGCATAAATTGAACTTATGTAAATTTAGATTTTTTTTAGCGGTCACAAGGCTGAATCCCGTTGCTATACTGCCTCTCCCTTGAGGGGAGGAATCAGCGTGAGCCAGGCAACTAGAGGTAGGGGCACTCGTAGCAGGGGGCGCCGTCGAGGCAGCCGCGAACGCCTGCGGCCGCAAGCGAGCGCGCCCGCGTACATCAAGCGCGAAATCCCGTATTACGAATTTCTCGGCGAAGAAGGCCTGCTAAAACTCGAAGACCAGGCCGACTGGATCATCCAGGAGATCGGCCTCGAATTCCGCGACGACCCGCAAGCGCTGGAGATCTGGAAAGCGGCCGGGGCCGACGTCAGGCGCACGCGGGTGCGCCTGGATCGGGGTGTCGCGCGCAAACTGTGCCAGACCGCGCCCGCTGAATTCATCCAGCATGCGCGCAATCCCGACAAAAGCGTTCACATCGGCGGCAACTCCCAGGTATTTGCGCCGGTTTATGGCCCGCCGTTCGTGCGCGACCTCGAGGGCGGGCGGCGTTACGGCAGCTTCGAAGACTTCGAGAGGCTGGTAAAAATCGTCTCCCAGCTGCCAAGTCTGCACCACTCGGGCCTGGTGATCGTCGAGCCCTGTGACTTGCCGGTCTCCAAGCGCCATCTCGATATGGTTTACGCGCACATGAAATACAACGACAAGCCTCACCTGGGCGCGATCACCGAAAAGTCGCGCGCGCAGGATTCGGTCGACATGGCCAGGATCCTGCACGGCGAGGCTTTCATGGAACAGAACTGCGTCATCATGGGCAACGTCAACACCAATTCACCGCTGCTGGTCGATCGCGTCGTCACCGAGGCGGCCCGGGTCTACTGCGGCGCCAACCAGGGTCTGGTGGTGGTGCCGTTCATTCTCGGCGGTGCGATGGGGCCGGTTACCACGGCGGCATCGATCGCCCAGGCGCTGGCCGAGGCGATGATGGTCGGTGCCTTTACCCAGCTGGTGCGCCCCGGGGCGCCCTTCATCATGGGTAACTTCCTGTCGTCGATGAGCCTGCGCACGGGCGCGCCGACCTTTGGCATGCCGGAACCGGTGATATCCAACCTGGTCATAGGTCAACTGGCGCGCCGGCTCGGCGTGCCGTTGCGCTGCGGCGGTTCGTTGACCGCGTCCAAGCTGCCGGATGCACAGGCCGCCTTCGAAAGCGCCGATTCGATGCTGTCGACCGTGCTCGGCGGCGCTCACTTCGTGCTGCACGCGGCCGGCTGGCTCGAGGGCGGGTTGTGTACCGGGTTCGAGAAGCTGGTGATGGATGCCGACCGGCTCGGCGCCTATCAGGTCATGCTGTCGGGCCTGCCGCTGGATGACAATGCGCTTGCGCGCGATGCTTATGCCGAGGTCGAACCGGCCGGCCATTTCCTCGGCTGTGCGCATACCATGGCGAACTATGAAACCGCCTATTACGACGCGCTGCTGTCGGACAGCAACAATGTCGAGCAATGGGAAGAAGAGGGCGGCAAGGATATGGCGCAACGCGCCTTCGAGCGCTGGAACCAGTTGCTCAAGGATTACGAGGCCCCGCCCCTCGACCCGGCCAAAGACGAGGAACTGCTGGCCTATATCGCAAAACGCAAATCGGAAATACCGGATGCCTGGTACTGATAAATCTGGAAATATGGGGACACAATACTTATTTTGCACTGCAAAATAAGTATTGTGTCCCCCGTAACCGAATCCCGCGGCTTGACCCGATGCGTCGGACCGGCGGGATCCAGAGCGGGCTGGACTATGCCAGACAACACTGGATTCCACGACCTGCGCGGCCCGGTCAAGCCGCGGTATGACAAGTTAAAGACACGAATTCAAAGACAAGAGGTAGATCAATGGAATCACATGCGAGAGTAGTCATCATCGGCGGTGGGGTCGTCGGTTGTTCGATCCTGTTTCACCTGGTCAGGTTTGGCTGGAAAGACACGGTCCTGCTGGAGCGCAACGAGCTGACTTCCGGGTCTTCGTGGCACGCCGCGGGCCAGATCCACACGATCTCATCCGACCCGAACATTTCGCGCCTGCAGGGCTATACCATCAACCTGTATAAGGAACTCGAGGAACTGTCCGGGCAATCGGTGGGCATGCACAACACCGGCGGGTTTTACGCCGCCTCGAACAAGGACTGGTATGACTACTTGAAGCGTGAACGTTCGAAGGCGCGTTACATGGGGCTCGACCAGGAATTCATCTCGCTCAAGGAGCTCGCTGAGCGCCACCCGCTGATCGACGCCAAGCGCTATGTCGCCGCGCTGTGGGACCCGCTGGACGGCGACATCGATCCGTCCGGCGTAACCTACGCCTACGCCAAGGCGGCGAAGAAGATGGGCGGCAGTTATCATACGCACGCGCCCGTGATCGAGACCAAGCAGCGCGTCGATGGCAGCTGGGATGTGGTCACCGAGAAGGGTACGATTCACGCCGAGCACATCGTCAACGCCGGCGGCCTTTGGGCGCGCGAAGTCGGGCATTTGTCAGGCTTGAATTTGCCGGTGCAGCCGATGGAGCACCACTACCTGATTACCGAGTCGATTCCCCAGATCGAAGAGCGTGAGGAACGCCTGCCGGCGGGCATCGACTACGAGGGCAACATTTACTTCCGCCAGGAAGGCAACGGCATGCTGCTCGGCACCTACGAGCCGAAGGCGACGCCGTGGATGGTCCGTGGCACACCCAACGATTTCGGCCACGAATTGCTCGAGCCGCAGCTGGAGCACATCGCGGAGCGCCTCGAGCTCGGCTTCGAGCGCATCCCGGCGCTGGCCGAGGCCGGCATTAAAGACATGATCAACGGCCCCTTCACTTTCGGCCCCGACGGCAATCCGATGATCGGGCCGGTGCCCGGCATGCGTAACTACTGGGCCGCGGTTGGCGTCATGGCGGGCTTCTGCCAGGCCGGCGGCGTCGGCAAGTGTCTCGCCGAATGGATGATCGAGGGCGAACCCGAAATCGACGTCTGGGCGATGGACATCGCGCGCTTCGGCGACTACGCCTCGCCCGACTACGGCACGATCAAGTCGAGCGAAAACTACGAGCGCCGCTTCGTCATGACCTTCCCCAACGAAACCCTGCCCAAGGGCCGGCGCATGCGCAGCACCGCGCTCTATGATCGACTGACAGCCAAGGGTGCAGTATGGGGCGACGGCTTCGGCCTCGAGGCCGCGCTGTGGTACGCCGACGGCCCCGACGACGCGCACGAGGAACCGACCTTCCGCCGCTCGCGCGCACACGACTACGTCGCGCGCGAAGTCAGCGCCGTGCGCGAGGCGGTGGGGCTCACCGAAATCGCCAATTTCGCCAAGCACTCGATCAAGGGGCCCGACGCGCGCAAGTTCCTCGATTACGTCATGGCCGGCCGCCTGCCGCAGCCCGGGCGTATCTCCTTAAGCCCGGTGTTGACGCCGAAGGGCAAGCTTTACGGCGACCTGACCATCGCCTGCTTCGCCGACGACGACTTCATGATCTTCGGCTCCGGCGCGGCGCAGGAAATGCACCGCCGCTGGTTCGAGTCGCAGCTCGACGGCTACGACGCGACCTACAGCAACGATTCGCGCCGCTACCACGGCATCGGTCTGTCGGGCCCGAATGCGCGCGACCTCCTGTCGCGCATCAGCCGTGACGATGTCTCCAGCGAAGGCCTGAAATTCCGCGACGTCCGCCGCAGTTTCGTCGGCAGCGTGCCCGCGATCCTCGCCCGGCTGTCGTTCTCCGGCGAGCTCGGCTATGAAATTTATGTCGAACCCGAATACCAGTTGAAACTCTACGAGGAAATCACCGCGGCCGGCGAAGGCCTGGGCCTCACGCACTATGGCCTGCGCGCGCTGATGAGCCTGCGCCTGGAGAAGAACTGGGGCGCGTGGACGCTCGACTTCCGCCCGGACTTCACCGCCGCGCAGTCGGGCCTCGACGCCTTCATCGACTGGGACAAGGACTTCATCGGTAAAGAGGCCGCGCTTGCCGAGCGCGCGACTGGGCCGGCGATAAAGCTGGTGACCATGACCATCGACACCGGCGAGATCGACGTCTCCAACGACGAAGCCATCCTGAAAGACGGTGCATGCGTCGGCTACGTGACCTCGGGCGGATACGCGCACCACGTGCAGAAGTCGATGGCGCTCGGTTATGTGCCGGCTGGCCTCGCCGCCGACGGCACCGAGCTCGAAGTCGAAATCAACGGGGAGATGTATCCGGCGCGCGTTACTGCAAAGCCACTGTACGATCCGGCCGGTGAGCGCATGCGCGGCTAAGACTGCGAGTCATTCCTGCGAAAGCGGAGGATTTCGCGATTACAGGCGGTGTATCAAGGGGACGGAGGGACTATTTATTCTCTCCGTCCCCTTTTTCTATCCCGGATGGAAAATACCCAGGCCGTTCTCGAATCAGCAGTTGAATACCAGCATCCATTTGTGGCTCAATTTGCGCTGAGTGGTCCCGGGTTGATAACGGTATGGTTTGGTAACAATGCCCATCCCGAGCTGCAGTTTCCCTGTTCCCAGATAAACCTCTGGCTAATGGATAAACTGTCCCTGGAATTCGTTGCCCTGTTGTACCGTGAGAAAAGCAAAATGACCAGATTCGTTCATGCTGGATTAAGACAAATCCATGGACAATGTCCCTGCGTGTACATTGGCTGTCGATACATAACTTAATAGAAAATAGTTAAGGTGATTTTTGGCTCCTGGAATGGCATTATCGCACACTAAATTTTAGTTCACCCACAAGAGGCTCTAGCATCATGAAGCAACTTATTTTCCCAATACTGATCGCGCTTTTCATGGCGACGCCTTCGATGGCAACCGAATTCGTGACTCCGCCGCTCATCCTGGCCAGTTCCCACCAGGCTGAATCTGAAGCGAGCGAGGGAATCGAAGACGAAGAATCTGAAGAAATGGAAGAAGGGCAGAAGAAGGACAAGGAGGATAAGAAGGATAAGAAGGAGAAAAAAGACAAAAGGAAAGACGCAGAGAAGAGGAAAGACAAGAGCAAGAAACAAAAGTCAGACGATGACGAGGGTGACGACAAGGATGACCATGAAGAAAACAAGGACGAGGACAGCTAGTTGGTGCTGATGCTTTAATCCGCATCCTTTAAATCAGGGAAGGGAATCCCTGATTGATTCGCTAAGTAGTACCGAGTTCGGAGCGAATAATGGGTGACCCTGTGGGCTCGCGTATTTAACAGGAATACCGTCCCCGGAATTTATTCCAGACAAATGTTCAGAGAACACCCGGTGGCGGCGGAATATTGGCCGCCTCGAATGCATGTGCCATCGCCGCCGGCGTTAGCTTGCGCACCTCTTTCAACGAATGCAGCTGTTCCTTTTCGCAGGCCGAGCACTTGTACACCGGCATCGACAGGTCGACGCCGAACGGGTCGAGATCCTCGAGCCTGACCTCGATCGAAAAGGTATGCCGGTGATCCGGCTTCGGCTCGAGCGCTTCGCCACAGCTTTGGCACAGATATTTTTTCAAAATCAGGCCCTTTTCTTTGCCGGCCGGCAATTCGGGTTCGTCTTCCTCGGTCAAGTGATACAACAGCTCGGCGGCAAAATCGGGGCGCACGAACTGGCGATGACCAGCGGGACATTCACGCAGCGGGAAGTCCTTCAGGCGAAGCCGCAACGAATCGGCTTCGCCATCGGCAAAATTGATAATCGTGATTTCGGTTTCGGCGTGGCACTGGTAACAGGATGTTGACGTCATGATGTCCACCTAAATCCTTCACCGGCGATCCCCGGGGCGTCAGGCATTGCGCCCGCGGTTTGTATGCGGAAACGGCACCGCCGTTTCGCTCAACCAGGGGTTCATGGGATCCCCGGCGATTAATGAATTCCGAACCCCTGAGCTGCCATATAACCACTGACGGCAGCGCGCGTCAAATCGGTTACGGATATATCGAGATAGAGCATGATAGGGGAATAGTGGAGTAGGGGAATAGTGGAGTCAGGGGAATAGTGGAGTCAGGCCTTACATTTGACGGGCGGTGAAGATTGTCGGAATGGCCAGGGCCTGCAGATTGTAAAGCCTGAACCCTGATTTCGTGCTCTCTGACACC
>CAMYML010000177.1 GCA_947259305.1 uncultured Gammaproteobacteria bacterium
AATTCACCTGATCCTCTATATGCAACGCGGTAAACAGGCATGGAAGGATAAGCATCATAATAGGCGCGATGATATTGTGAAAGGTTGCGACTGACTGCTTCGAATTTTTGCCAGCCGGTAATTCTTCTGCCAATATGGGGCGCATAAATCACTCAACAATTTTCCCGTAAATCAATTGCCCATAAATAAGTAGAGGATTGATTTTCGAAAATCTAACCAGCGACGGTGATTGAAATCCAGCGGCATGCGATGACGGTCGAGACCATGAATGTGTATTCCCGGCGAATTTTACTAACAATATTCTGCACTATTTTATTCAATACCCAGCAGGCATTCGCGGCAGCAGGCTGGTCTACACTGGAAACCCGCCATTTTCTGATTCACTACCAGTCATCTGCCGAGTCGCTGGCAAAACGTACGGCCAACATCACCGAGCATGTACACAAAATAGTCACACAGAAACTGGACTGGGTTCCGCAGGATAAAACCCATGTAGTCCTGTCAGATTCATCAGATCTGGCAAACGGTTATGTCACACCGTTTCCATACAATCGCAGTGTATTGTTTCTGAGCCCGCCGATCACTGACCCGGCAATCAGCCTGCAGGACTATAGCGATAGCTGGACCATGCTCATCATGCACGAATATACGCATGTCGTGCATCTCGACAAAGGCCGCGGTTTCATTGCAGGCCTCAGGAACGTATTTGGTCGCGTACCCCTGTTATTTCCGAATGCGCTAAATGTACCCTGGGTATTGGAAGGCGTGCCCACCCATTATGAAACCGACGACAAGGCAGGAACAGGGAGGGGGCAGAGTAGCTACTTCAAAATGCTGATGCGAGCCGAACTGGCAGCGGGTTTCAAACCCGTGAATCAGGTGAATTTGCCTATCTCGAGCTGGCCCGGTAGCCGTTCCAGTTACCTTTATGGCGTGTATTTCTTTCGTTTTCTGGATAGCCAGTATGGCGCAGGCGCTAGCGAGAGATTTATCGAAAACTACAGCGATAATTTCATACCCTGGCGTATCGGTGGAATTCTGCGGCAGGAAACGGGTAAGGATATCGAGGATCTCTGGCTTGAGTACCAACGCTGGCTCGCGGCAACCCTGGGTCTCGAACAGAATACTGCACGGGAAACCCGCTTGACTCATCACGGCAATTTTACCCACGGACTGAGCGGTACCGGTAATGGCGAATTATTCTATGTGCGTGAAGATCGGCTGGCGCCACCGGCCTTGATGCAAATCAGCCCGGATGGAAACGCCAGCGAACTGGTGGAATTGCATGCCGGTGCACATATTGACGCGCATGCAGCGGCAATCGCTGTTGTCCAGCCTGAAATCTGTAATGACGGTGGCCCGAATATTTATTACGACCTGTACATTTATCATTTTAGCGGGCCTAAGCTCGAACGGCTAACCGAATGCAAACGCCTGGTTCACGTCAGTTGGCACCCCGATGGCAAACAACTGGCCGCCGTGCAATTGAACAATGCTGCCACCAGCATAGTTGCAGTCGATTCGAGTGGCGTTATCGGCGAGGTCCTGTGGGCTGCCGAGGACGGCGTCGATATCGCGGGAATCGACTGGTCACCCGACGGTAAATCGATTGTTGCGGCACGTCACCGCCGTGGGCGGGGCTGGAGTATCGAAATTCTTGACGTCGAAAAACGCATCTGGCGAGCCATAACCCGGGATGAGTATGTGCAAGCCAATCCGCGGTTTAACCTGGACGGTAGTTCGGTGTTGTTCGCGAGCGAGGCATCGGGCAAATTCCAGGTTCATGAAATTGACCTGCAAACAGGCCGGCAACTGCGATTGACCGATGCCCATTTGGGGGCGTTTACCTTTGCCCGGGTAAACGCTGGCAACGAAATATTTTACGTGGGATATACAAGTGACGGATTTGACGTATTTCAATCCGCGCAGAACGAGCTTGATGTTGCTCGGTTATCGGCCGGAATTAGCGCTGAACCATCATTGGAAAGCCCGTCAACCGTCGAGTTTCGCCAGACTGACTATTCTCCCTGGAGCAGCCTGAAGCCGCGTTGGTGGATACCCCACCTCGCTTATACCTCCGAGTCAACCGAACTCGGCATCGTAACGGGTGGCAACGATGCACTGGGCAATCATTTTTATACGCTCGATCTGGCCTACGACTTTGAAAATGACTATCCATTGGGTTCAGCCCTGTATGCATACAAGGACAGGTTTTTACTTTCGGCAAGCAGTATTAACGATATCGATCTGGATGATGGTGATGTTGAGCGAATTCAAAGAGAGGATTCGAGCAGCGCGATATTCATCTACCCCAGGTACAGCCTGGACGGTTCCTGGCGACCATTTGCTGGCCTGGCGAGCAGCTTCGAAAGCGATCGGTTTACCGAGGACGATATTGCCAGGCGCGATAACCTGAAAGATAACCTGGCAGGCGTCGGAATTGTCTATATCAGCGCCGAACAACGCGACCGGGGCATCAGCCCCGGAGATGGTCGCGCGGTAAAACTGGTTCTGGAAAGCAGCGACCTCAGGGACAGCGACTATAGCGGTAACATCTACACGCTGGATTGGCGCGAATATCTGCGTCTCGGCAGCAGTGCGCACGTAATTGGCCTGCGTTATGTACACGGCTGGGGGGAAGACGAGCCCAGGCCATTCAGGCTTGGGGGTGTCCAGTCATCTGCAGGTCTCTCGGATATTCTTTATGGACGCGTCGAACCGTTTCTGAACAAGCGGCGCTATACCTTGAGAGGTTACGATAGCACTAGCTCGGGTCGCCGGATGCAGTTAGCAACCATCGATTGGCGATTCCCCGTAGCAAATGTTGAACGGGGCATCATGTCACCGCCAATAGGATTACTGGACATATCGGGCAACCTGTTTGCCGAAACTGGAGCAACCTGGAATGCTGGTGGCGAACCGGAGGAATATCGCTCCGCTGCCGGCGCAGAGATTCTTGCACAGGTAAATTTGTTCTATTCGCTTAATTTGAATCTGCGCCTGGGCTTCGCGCGCGGGTTCGACGAAGATGGTGAAGACCAGGTTTATCTGAAAGTCGGCGGCGCGTTTTAAGTTTCGGTCGGCGCCTTCGATTAGCGCAACTTGATTACCGGCCCCGCGCCCATAGATGGGTATCCATTGAACCATCCCGGAGGACTTGAAATGAGCTACACCATAGACCGCGTCATCGACGACGCCGATTTTGAAGAAGTCGATAGCAGAACCCGCGCCGCGCTCGCCAGTCACGGCTTCGGCGTTTTGACCGAGATTGACGTCAAGGCGACGATGAAGAAGAAAATCGACGTCGAAATGGACCCCTACCGCATCCTCGGCGCCTGCAACCCGCACATGGCGCACCAGGCTATCGGTATGGAACCCAAAATCGGCGCCATGCTGCCCTGCAACGTCATCCTACGCCAGGTCGAAGGTGGGATCCAGGTCAGCGCCATCGATCCGCTGGCGTCGATGCAAGCCATCGATAACGACGACTTGAAAGCGGTTGCCGGCGAGGTGCGCGACATGCTGGCCGTAGTGGTGCAGGAAATCTGATCTCGCCAGCTCGGTTCTACTATTAATCCGGCGACAATATATGTCGCCTGGTTAACGACTTTCCTGGTTCGAGATCGTTTTAACCAGGTCCGCGAAGCGCTCGAGCTGTGAATCCTCGTTATAATAGTGCACCGAGGAGCGCACCAGGTCCGGCAAATGTCTTCGCGTGGCATCGATCAACGTACTGCTGGGTGAACTCATGCTGACGTGAACGCCCGCCTGCCTGAGCCTGGTTTCGACCTCGGTGGCTTCGACGCCCGCGACCGAGAAGGTAACAATGCCACATTTACGCTTACCGATATCGTGCACGGTCACGCCGGTGATTTCGGCCAGCATCGATCTCAATTTATCCGCCAGCCGGGTAACTTCCGCCTCGATATTTTCCACCCCGATATCGAGTGCGTAGTCGATAGCGCGGCCAAGCCCAAGCCTGGCGGCGTAATTGTTTTCCCAGTTTTCGAATCGGCGCGCATCCGGGCGCAGTTCGTAGTGCCCGGCATCGATCCAGGTTGCCGAAAACAGATCGATCATCGGCGGATGCAGGTCATTGAGAATACGGTTACCGACATACAGGAAACCGACCCCCCTCGGTCCGCGTAAAAACTTGCGCCCGGTCGCGCTCAACAGGTCGCAGCGGATCTTTTCGATATCGAGCGGAATCTGGCCCGCGGACTGGCAGGCATCGACCAGATAAAGAATGTCATTGGCCTGTGCGACCGCACCGATTTCCTCGACCGGATTGACCAGACCACCGTTAGTCGGGATATGCGTGACCGAAATCAATTTAACCCGATCGTCGATCATGGATTTCAGGGATTCGACACAAAGCTCGCCGTCGACTGTCGATGGTATGGTTTCCACAACCACGCCCCTGTCACGGGCCATCTGCAGGTAAGCGAGATAGTTCGAAGCATACTCGGCCTCGGCGGTCAAAATCCGATCCCCGCGCTCGAACGGAATGGCGTAAAAGGCCATGGTCCAGCCGACGGTGGCGTTTTCGACGATCGCGACCTCGTCGGTGCGACAGTTGATCAGGCGTGCGACCGAAGCGTAAACCGCTTCGATTTCGACATCTTTTTGCCGGGCCGCCTCGTAACCACCGACTGCCGCTTCCAGCCTGAGATGCTCGATCTGGGTTTCCAGCACGCAACTCGGCATCAACGCGGCGCCGGCATTGTCCAGGTGGATGATCCCGTCAGCAGACAGCAGGTCGCTGGTAACAGCTTGTTTATCGATCGTCATAACAGTGTCCCGATTTTAATCTGAAGGCTCGGTTCAGGCCGGGCCTGAAACCGGCGGTGCGGCGCAAACCATTTCGTAGGGATAGCGCTCGCTGATGCCACCGGTGTATTCAAAGATATCCAGTATGACCTCGAAGGCGGGCCGGGTTATCTCGACATGCGGCGTCCAGCAGCCGAGGGCCTGGTAACTCGATATGCAGCTTTCCAGCGCCGGCGGGCTGACACCCGGAAACCAGGACTGCTGCAGGGCCGCGATTTCGGCGGCCGGCGCCTGATTCAAAAACTCGCGGGTGGCCGCGTAAGCACGGGTAAAAGCCCGCGCCGCATCGGTTTGCAGCCATTCATCCGATGCGGCCAGGCTGGAGAAAGCACAGGGTCCGATCCGCGGACCCACCTGCGCCACGATGCTGCCGATATCGTCCTGTTCCAGTTGCTGCGGGTAAGGTCCCTGCTGCTGCACATACTGCCCCTGCCCTGCGCGAAAAGCCTGGTCGATAGCGTCGGCACCGCCGGGGGTTAGCGCTTTTATTTTGTCGTAAACGATACCCGCACGATGGCAGGCGTAGCGAAACATCGCGTTCGGTTGCCCGCCGCCGAACATGACCACCTCCGCGCCCTCCAGTTTTTTCCAGGAAAAGTCGGGGTCCGCAGCACGCCCGGTAATGAAGAAACCATCCATCTCGTTAATCTGGGCAAAATGTCGTGGGTATCCGGTCTCGCCCCTGGCGATTGCGTTAAACGCCTGACTTGGCGCCGATTGCACCACGTCAGCAGAGCCGTCGCTGATCGCTTCGGTCGCCGGTTTGCCGGACGGCGACACCGACCATTCGTAGTCCAGACCTTCCTGCTTCAGGAAGCCACCGGCCATGCTCATGATCAGGGGCGAGTAGAACGCCGAAAACAGCGTGAATTGTATTTTTATCTTGCTCATGTTCTTTCCTCCTCGCCCGTGGCGAGCTTCAGGTGACCTCAAACCAGGTCAGCATACCGCCAGCCATGTGTTCGACCATGTGGCAGTGGATCAGCCATTTACCCGGATTATCGGCGACGAACTGCATCGCTCCGCGCTCACCGCGCTGGAACAGCGTGGTATCGCGCCACCATCCCGGATTTCTGTCGTGTATAAAATGATGCCCATGAATATGCATCGCATGCGGCCAGTTATTGTCATTGTGAACATCGAGGCTGACCGCAGTTCCCCGCCTGACGCTGAACAGGGGCTCTGCCGGCATGCCGACGATGCCATTGAGCGCCCAGACTTTCTGGCGCTGCACCAGTTCGCGAATATCCAATTCCCTGCCCTCGAAAATTGCACCGCGCATGCCGCCCATGGCCCCGCCCTGCATCAGTAGCGGGACCCGTTTGAACTCGGTCGGCAACACGATCTTATTGGCCGGGTTATCCGGCAGCCTGATCGGCGTATCCAGCAACTGCGCGCGGCGGGCCTGCTGGCTATAGTCGAAGCCGGCAACCTCGTAAGCATACTCGCCGATAACCAGTTCGATCGCCGAGCGGGTTCCGGGGTCGGCCGTCATATCGATGATCAGATCGGCACGCTGACCCGGCGCAAGCACGATGCGGCCGTCCTCCGGCGTAAAAGCTTCGACCGGTTGCCCGTCGATGGCAACCACTGAAATACCGGACTCATTGAACAACAGGTTCATGATGCGCGCATTCGCGATGTTGAGCAGGCGCAGGCGAACACGCTCGCCGCTGGCGACTTCGAAGCTGGGCTCGGTTTCGCCGTTGATGGTGATGAAATTCCCCAGGCGCCCGCCGTGGGACCAGTCATGCATGGAACCGAAACTCTCGGTATCCATCTGCATTTCGCGATCCAGGCGCCAGTCGTCGATCGCAAAAACGAGATCCTGATCGACGCGCGGGGGATTCGCTTCCTCGACGATCAATACGCCGGCCAGCCCCAGCGCCAGTTGAGCCCAGGAGCGCATATGGCTGTGATACCAATAGGTACCCGCGTCCGGTGGGGTCAGGTGGTATTCAAACTGCTGGCCCGGCATCACCGGCGGCTGAGTCAGGTCCGGCACGCCGTCCATCGCGTTATCGATACGCAAGCCGTGCCAGTGCACCGAAGTCGGTTCGTCGAGCGAATTCCGCAGTTGGACAATCGATTCCCTGCCCTGCGGAATCCGGATCACCGGACCCGGAATCGACTGGTTATAAAACATCACCTGGGTAGCGTTTTCCTGGTCATCGCCAAACATGAACTGCCCATTCGACGCGCTCAGTTCGAACGAGGTCAGGTTCGCGTGACCCCTGGTCGGCCTGAACAGGCTGGCGCCGAGCAGGCCGGCCACGCTCGCCTTGATAAACTGTCTGCGGTTAGGCATCAGGCTGTCCGTTCCTGTCGCTCGACCACCTGATCCCAGCACAGGTGCAGGGCATCGAGGCAGGAGTGCGCCAGCCGGCCGCAGCGCTCCGGGCTCCAGCCCTGGATCGCGTCGACGTTGACGGTAGCATCCTTGAACGGCATTTCCAGCGTCATCACCAGCGCGCCGAAACGTTCGGCCAGCGAATTCGAGCAGTAACTCATGTTGGCATTGCCGGCAGAATTGGAGGGATAGCCGTGTTCGACCTGGAAATCCGGATTGAGATTCGCCAGCGTCAGCTTGAATAATTCGAGCTGCGCCTGACGTTCGCGATTCCAGCCCGCTATGCCTTCGGTGCCGGCGATGAAATTGTAGGGCAGCGCTTCGTCTCCATGCACGTCGAGGCCGAAATCCAGCCCGGTTTGTTTGATCTTGTCGAGCACGCAAAGCACCTCGGGACTTTTTTCCGCCGTGGGATTATCCCATTCGCGATTCAGATTCGATCCCACCGCGTTGGTGCGCA
>CAMYML010000178.1 GCA_947259305.1 uncultured Gammaproteobacteria bacterium
CAGTCTGCATTGTGTCCCAATCATATTAAAAGATAACTTTGATACCGACGATATGCCGACTGAAGCTGGTTCTATCGCTTTGTCTGGATCTATTCCTCAAGATGATGCCTATATGGTTAAGCAACTGCGGCAGGCCGATGCCATTATCATCGCCAAGTCCAACATGGGAGAGTGGGCGTTTAGTCCCTATAACACGATCAGTTCCACCCATGGCGAGACCAGAAACGCCTATGACCTAAGCCGCGTACCGGCTGGGTCCAGCGGTGGTACTGCTTCCGCGATTGCCGCGAATTTTGGGGTAATCGGAATGGGCTCTGATACCGGAAATTCGATACGAGGACCCGCATCACATTTAGCCCTGGTCGGGATTCGATCCACCATTGGGGTCACCAGCCGGGATGGTATTGTGCCGCTGCTATTGAATCGGGATGTCGGTGGTCCATTGATGCGCACGGTCAGGGATAGCGCCAAAGTTTTTAATGTCGTCGCGGGTTACGATCCAGCAGACGCCACTACTAAAAGTTATGAAAATCATAAGGTCGATGACTACACCGCGCATTTAACCCGAAACGGCCTGACCGGAGTACGCCTGGGTGTTTTAAGGCAAATCTATGATGCAAGCACCGCAGACAAGCAAATCCTGGCGGTGTTTACCCAGGCACTAAAAGATTTGGAATCATCCGGCGCGATTATTATTGATCCAGTCACCATCCCCGACTTCGAAGAACTCGTCAAGGCAACCGGGTTTTGCAGTCGATTTCGGTACGATATTAATAACTACCTGAAGACCCTCGGGAATGACACCGAGATTAAGACGTTACAAGACGTAGTCGAACAAAAAAGATTTCGCCCCGAAAATGACGGTGCTATGAAATGGGCGATGAGTATTGGTGCGGATATCAAACCCGCCGAACAAAACCCTCCGTGTATCGATGTGGAAGGTGATCCGCGAAGAAAGGCCTTGTTGACTGCAGTTGTATCGACGATGGACAGCTTAAAACTGGACGCTCTTATCTACCCCTCCTGGAGTAACCCCCCTCGAAAAATCGGCGACTCGGGGAGCCCACATGGTAATAATAGTCCAGTGATCGCCCCGCATTCCGGACAACCCGCGATTACCGTGCCGATGGGTTATGTGGACAATAATTTACCGCTAGGTTTACAAATACTAGGCAGACCATTTAGCGAAGCAAGACTATTTCAATATGCCTATGCTTATGAGCAAGCCACCCAACATCGAAAACCGCCTCTATTGTTCCCCTAGCTATAGTCAGTCGTTTATTGTGAGTGTTGGTTCATGGTTGTTTCTCGCCTCTGAAATCTCCGTTCCAAGAGTCAGCTTTCTCGAAAGGAGACACTGAATCGCTGTTGCTGAGCTTCGTATTTCCCTCTCTGTCAGGATAGTTGTCGCCTGGATTCGTTTAATTATTTTACAATCATGGCGGTGAGGGGTTGTTGCCGCTGATTCATCGAGTTTGGGTGTCTGTTTTCTCGTAAGCAGACACTCAAAAAGTCCAGGCAGGAGGCAATCTTCGGCCAATAGGAGTCCCTTGCGCTCGGGTCAATTAGCAGGAGCTGCAGCAGGTAGTCGGCGTGCCTGGTGGCTGATTGTGTCAGGATTGACCGGCGGGAATGAGCAATATTGGACGTGTCGGCGGAAGTCAGTCAGATTTCGCATGCTCCAGAGCTTGACTGCGTCGTTAATCTCTTTCTTTACCTGGTGGAATAGTGAAAATATGATGTTTATAACGCCTATACACAATGACAAACGAAACTAAAAAGAAATATCTGCTTGTTATCAGTATTCACGGCCTGATTCGAAGTCACGATCTCGAGCTGGGACGCGACGCCGATACCGGCGGTCAGACCAAGTACGTGGTTGACATGGCCACGGCGCTGGCGCGTCAGGGCGACGTTGCCCGTGTTGACCTGGTGACCCGCCGGGTCGTCGACGAGGCGATCAGCGAGGATTATGCCCAGCGCATCGAGCCGCTGTCGGACAAGGCCCGGATTGTTCGTATCGATGCCGGCCCGGAAGAATATATCCCCAAGGAACAGCTATGGGATCATCTTGACAGTTTTATGGATAACCTGACGCTCTGGCTGAATGAACAGGATCGCCTGCCCGACCTGGTGCACAGCCATTACGCGGATGCCGGATATGTCGGGATTCGCCTCGCGAACCTGCTCGGCATTCCCCTGATTCACACCGGTCATTCGCTGGGCCGTGACAAGCGCAAACGCCTGCTAGCGCGCGGCTTAACGCGAAAGGAAATCGAGACCAAATACAACATCGGAAGGCGCATCGATGCCTAGGAGGAGGTTCACGACAACGCCGCACTGGTCATCACCAGCACCCATAACTAAATCGAGGAGCAATACGGACTGTACAACTATTACGATCCGGATCGCATGTCTGTGATTCCGCCCGGTACCGACTTGGAACAGTTTCATCCCCCGGTAAGGGGAGAAACCATTGAATTCTCCAGCCAGGTCGACCGCTTTCTCGCCAATCCGGACAAACCGCTGATCCTTGCCCTGTCACGGCCCGACGAGCGCAAAAACATTCTCACCCTGATTGAGGCATTCGGCGAATCTAAGTCGCTGCAACGCGTGGCCAATCTGCTGATCATCGCCGGCAATCGAGACGATATTCGCGACTTGGACGATGGCGCCCAGTCGGTATTGACCAATATTCTGCTGTCAATCGACACCTACGATCTCTATGGGCGCGTCGCCGCGCCCAAATCCCACCGCGCCGATGAGGTGCCGGATATTTTTCGGCTGGCGGCCTCCCGCGGCGGTGTTTTCGTCAACCCGGCCCTGACCGAACCCTTTGGCCTGACCTTGCTCGAAGCTGCCGCCACGGGCCTGCCGTTGGTAGCGACGGAAAACGGTGGCCCGGTGGATATCATCGGCAACTGCCATAACGGCGAACTGGTGGACCCGCTGGACAGACAGTCCATTACCAATGCGCTACTGAAACTGTTACGCGATAAAGACGCCTGGATTAAGGCCTCGCGTAACGGCATTCGCGGTGTTCGCAAACATTATTCCTGGCAGACCCACGCGCGCAGTTTCCTGACCCGGATTGCCGACCTCCCAAAAGAGCGCAAGCCCGTGTTCAGCGAACCGCCCGGACCAGACACGCTGCGTCACCGGGATCGAATGTTGTTTACCGACCTGGATCAGAATCTGGTGGGCAATCCTGGCGCTCTGCGACAGTTCATGGAGGTCATGCGCAACAACCGCAAGCGCGTCGTCTTCGGCATCGCGACCGGCCGCCGCATCGATACGGCCCTCGCCCTGATGCGAAAGCACAACATTCCCCGGCCCGACGTGCTGATCAGCAGTCTCGGTACCCGCATCCACTACAGCGCAGCGCTGAACGAAGACGACTACTGGGCCGAGCACATCGATCATAACTGGAATCCAGGTCAAATCGGTCGCACTCTGGCCGCATTACCGGGGATGGAATTACAACCCAGGGTCGAACAACCCCGCTACAAGAGTTCCTCTGACTATGATGCGCAAAAAGCGCCATCGGTGGAGGAAATCAACACCCTGCTCCTACAAAGGGAGCTGACCGCCAACGTCACCTGTGCCTTCGGACAATATCTCGACATCCTGCCGTCGCGCGCCTCCAAGGGCCAGGCGCTGCGCAACGTGGCGCAGCGGTTGGAAATTTCGCTGGAACAGACCCTCGTCGTCGGCGGTTCGGGTGCCGACGAGGACATGATGCGCGGCAATACGCTGGCCGTGGTGGTCGCCAACCGCCACCACGAGGAACTCTCCCAGCTGACCGAACAGGAGAGCATTTATTTTGCCGCCCAACCCCATGCCCAGGGCATACTCGAAGCGATCGACTACTACGACTTCTTTGCAAGCTGCCGGGTGCCGCAAGACTGATGCTTGAAAGCCTGCTCATCTGCACCGACCTGGATCGAACGTTAATCCCGAATGGAACGCAGCCCGAATCGAGCGGCGCGCGGGACCATTTCGCCATGCTGGTTGATCGGCCCGAAGTGACCCTAGCCTACGTGAGTGGTCGTCATCGCGCCCTGGTGGAAGCGGCGATCGAACGCTATCGACTGCCGCAGCCAGATTTCGTGCTGGGGGATGTGGGTACCAGCATTTACCAGCTCGGGCCCGGGCAGGAGTGGCAGCGTTGGTCGGGATGGGAAGACGAAATCGCGCGGGACTGGAACGGTCTTACCCACGAGGACCTGAGGAAAATGCTACTTCATCTGCCCGCCTTGCGCTCACAGGAGGAGACCAGGCAAAACGATTTCAAACTAAGTTATTACCTACCATTGCAAATTGACAGGGCAGAATTGTCGTCACAAATTGAGCAATGCTTCGAATCGACGGGCGCGAGGTTGCGTCTCGTCTGGAGCGAGGATGAAATGGCCGGCGTTGGCCTGCTGGATGTGTTGCCGGTATCGGCCTCGAAATATCACGCCATCGAAACGCTGATGCGAAATCAGGGATTCAGCGACACGGATACCGTCTTTTGCGGGGACAGCGGCAACGACATCGAGGTGCTGGCTAGCGCGATCCCCGCGGTGCTGGTGGCGAACAGCCAACCCGATGTTCGGGCACTCGCAGATCGCCTGTCCCGAGAGGCCGGTCATGCGGATCGCCTGTACCTCGCGCAGGGGAATTTCATGGGTCTGAATGGCAATTACAGTGCCGGTATACTGGAGGGCATTGCGCACTATCATCCTGACACGGTCGCGTGGATGGGGTTTACAGTCGAGGAGGAAAGCGCATGAACAAAGGGGGCCTGTGTATTTTCGGTGAAGTGCTGTTCGACCACTTTCCAGACGGCAAGCGCGTTCTGGGTGGCGCGCCGTTAAACGTCGCCTGGCATCTGCAGGCCTTTGGCCAGGCGCCCCACTTCATCAGTCGCGTGGGTAATGACGCGGAGGGGGAGGTCATTCGTGAGGCCATCCAGGATTGGGGTATGGATAGCACGGGTCTGCAGGCAGACCCGGAACGCCCTACCGGCAAGGTCATGGTTAGTTTCGAGAACGGCGAGCCGACCTACGACATCGTCGAGAATTGCGCCTACGATGCCGTCGATGAGGCCGCAGTCGCCGCGTCGACCGCCCATCCGGGGTTCCTGTATCACGGCAGCCTTGCGTTGCGCAGCGAGACGTCCCGCCGCGCGTTGCGGTACCTTGAGACCAGCACGCCGCACACCGTATTCGTTGATGTCAACCTGCGCCCACCCTGGTGGCAGCGCGATCGAGTGCTCGAAATGCTGCGTCATGCAAACTGGGTCAAGCTCAACCGCGATGAGCTGGATTTGCTTGGACGGGATGCGGGCAACGCCCTGCTCGATCCAGCGGCCTTTTTACGCGAACACGATTTGCGGGGTCTGGTGCTGACCCTTGGCGCGTCCGGCGCCGAATTGCACACTCAGGAAAGCGATCCGATTCGGGTCAAGCCGCGGGGAAACATCGACAAGGTTGATACGGTGGGCGCGGGTGATGCTTTCGCCTCGGTCATGATTCTCGGTTTGCTAAAACAGTGGCCGTTGGAATTAACATTACAGCGGGCGCAGGATTTTGGGTCGGAAATTGTCGGTCACCGTGGCGCCACGGTATCCGACAGGGCATTCTATCGGCCTTTCGTCGAGGAATGGAAACTGGAGCACTGATGTCTATGGGTTTAACTGAATAATGTACGAACAGGTATCACACTCCCTGCTCAACCGGATCCTGGATGAGCTCAAGCCCGATATTCGAAAGCGCGACCTGCGCCATTTCTATACGCGGCTGGGGGCGAATTTCTACGCGATTTATTCTCTGTTTCATCATTTGTATGGCAAACGCGACGACTTCGACAGCCAGGTGCTGCGCCTGGTGGAAGTCATGGCCGGCCAATACCTTCGGCGCAGCTCCCATCTCAAGGAACTGGATGTTGCCAGAGAGAGTAATCATGACTGGTTCCTCGACATGGAATGGGTCGGCATGGCGCTCTATACCGAAGGCTTTGCGGGCAATTTACAGGGCCTGAAGAAGAAGCTTGGATATTTACAGGAACTCGGCGTCAACCTGGTGCACGTCATGCCTGTCCTGAAATGCCCCAAGGGCGCCAGTGATGGCGGCTACGCGGTCAGTGATTTTCGTGATGTGGATGAACGGGCCGGCACGTTGCAGGATATCAAGTCCCTCTCCGAGAGCATGCGGCGGCGGAAAATGTTGCTTGCCCTGGACGTAGTGGTCAACCACACATCCGACGAGCACGAGTGGGCGCAGTGGGCGCGTCAGGGTGAGAAGAAATACCGGGACTATTACTACATTTTCGACGATCGCGTCATCCCGGATATGTTCGAGGAAACCATGCCCGAGGTCTTTCCGGAAAACGCTCCGGGAAATTTTACCTTCGACGAAACCTTGAACAAATGGGTCATGACCGTCTTCAATCAGTACCAGTGGGATCTGAATTACAGCAATCCCGCGGTGTTTATTGAAATGCTGGACATTATCCTGTTCTGGGCCAACCAGGGCGCCGATATCGTGCGCCTCGATGCGGTGGCGTTCCTGTGGAAGAAGATCGGCACCACCTGCCAGAATGAACGCGAGGCGCACCTCATCCTGCAGTTGATGAAAGATTGCTGCCAGGTCACGGCGCCGGGTGTGCTGTTTATCGCCGAGGCGATCGTGGCGCCGGCAGAGCTCACCAAGTATTTCGGCGAGGACGCCATCATCGCCAAGGAATGCGAAATCGCCTATAACGCCACTTTCATGGCCTTGATGTGGGACGCCGTCGCCACCAAGAACGCCCGGCTGCTGAACCAGGGGATCCACAGCTTGCCCCACAAACTTGAACGCGCGACCTGGCTCAACTACGTTCGCTGCCACGACGATATCGGGCTCGGCTTCGACGACGCGGATATTATCAAGTGCGGCTACCAGCCCTATCAGCATCGCCGCTTTTTGCTGGATTATTTCACCGGCGAATGGGACGACTCGCCGGCGCGCGGTCGCCCCTTCGGGCGCAACGAAAAAACGGGAGATGCACGCATTTCGGGATCCCTGGCGTCGCTCGCCGGACTCGAAGCCGCGCTGGAAAGCGGTGACGAAACGGCAACCCAGCAAAGCATCGATATCATTCTTTTGTTGCACGGTATGATCATGTCATTCGGCGGCATTCCCTTGCTCTATTACGGCGATGAAATCGGAACCTTGAATGACGGTACTTACCTCGAAAACCTGGACAAGGCCGGGGATAATCGCTGGATGCACCGGCCCGCAATCGACTGGGAAAACGTGGCCCTGCGCAAACAGCACGGAAGCGTACAGCAACGGATCTTCGAAGGCCTGCAGAAAATGATTGCCGTGCGCAAGAGCACGCCTGCCTTTGCCGATTTCAACAACCGTGAATTGCTGGAGACGAACAACCCGCACCTGTTTGTGTTTTTACGCAGCAATCCTTTTCTGCTGCACGACAATGTCATGGTGGTGGCAAACTTTGATGGCTTACCTCAATCGCTGACGTTTAGCGACCTGCCGAATCGCGGCCTTTTTGAATTTGGCGGCCTGCAGGATCTCTATACCGGGGGATCGCCCAACCTGTT
>CAMYML010000179.1 GCA_947259305.1 uncultured Gammaproteobacteria bacterium
TCCAGACAGATACTGAGTCTTGCTGGATTCTTCGCTGGGCCACGCAAGTTTGTGCGGTAATGACTCAAATGCCTGTCATACCGCGGCTTGACCGCGGTATCCAGTCCGACATACCGCTTCACTGGATCCCGCGGTTAAACCGCGGGATGACAGTAGGAGCGAGTTAACAGGGCATGGCGGCGTTTGAATATCAGGCCCTGGATGGCGACGGCAAGACCCAGAAGGGGTTGATCGAGGCGGATCCCGCGCGCCAGGCGCGGCAGCAGTTGCGTGGCATGAGCCTGATGCCGCTTGAGATCGGCGAGGTCACGGCGCGCGAAACGGGCGGGGTCGGCAAGGCCAAGCGCGACAAGTTGAACGTGGCGACGCTGTCGTTGATCACGCGCCAGCTGGCGACGTTGATCAGCGCCGGGCAGCCGGTCGAATCGGCCTACCACGCGGTTTCGCGGCAAACCCCCAAACAGTCGGCCAAGCACGTTTTGCTGGCGGTACGCGCACGCGTGCTCGAGGGTTTCGCACTGTCCGAAGCCCTCAAAGAATTTCCTCGTATCTTCGATTCGATGTATTGCGCCTCGGTGCACGCCGGCGAGCAGTCAGGCCTGCTCGATGTCGTCATGGAACGCCTCGCCGATCACATCGAGGCGAAGCAGGACTTGCAGCGCCGCACCGGGCAGGCGCTGATTTACCCGATTTTGCTCAGCGTGGTCGCGTTTGCGCTGGTGGGGGCCTTGCTGACCTTTGTCGTGCCCAAAATCGTGCAGGTGTTCGAAGGCTTCGACACGGAACTGCCGTTGATGACCGTCTGGCTGATCGCAATCTCCGATTTCTTCAAGAACCACGGCGTCGAGTTGCTTATCGGCATACTGCTGTTGGTGGCGATTTACGCCCAGCTCGTCAAGCTGCCCGCGTTCCGCGTGATGCGCGACCGTTTCTATCTGAAGCTGCCGTTTGTTTCTTACCTGGTGCGCCTGTCGAATACCGCGCGTTTTACCCGCACCATGAGCATCCTGGTGACGAGCGGGGTTACCGCGCTCGATGCGATGCATATCTCGACCGAGGTCATCAATAATCATCCGATCAAGGCGGCGGTGCTGAAAGCGGCGGACCGGGTGCGCGAGGGCGAGCATATTTCGGTTTCGCTCGAGAACACGACTTATTTCAGCCCGCTGGTCGTTCAACTGGTGCAAAACGGCGAGGCCAGCGGCAAGCTCGGCGACATGCTGGAACGCTCGGCGCGCGCCGAGGAAACCGAGTTTGGCGGCGTGACCGCCATGTTTATCGGCTTGTTCGAACCGGCGATGATCCTGCTGATGGGTCTCGTGGTGCTGTTTATCGTGGTCGCGATCCTGATCCCGATCTTCGACATGAACGAGCTGGTGTAGCCGTGTGGCAGCGCATCCTGCAGTCACCGGACTGGCGCTATGTGGGCGTCACCATTCCGTTGATGGTCCTGCTGCAGGCGATCGGCCCCGAGTATTTCCGCTTCGAGCGTGACTGGATGAGCAGCGGCGAAATCTGGCGACTCATCAGCGCGCACTGGGTACACGTCGGCTGGATGCACCTGCTGCTGAATGGCCTGGGCCTGGTGATCTGCGTCAGCCTGACCACGCCGGGATGGTCGATAAAACGCTGGCTGATCACGTCGCTGTGCATGGGCCTTGGAGTCTCGATCCTGGTGACGCTGTATAACCCTGAAATCAGCGATTACGCCGGCCATTCAGGCCTGTTGTATGGTCTTTACGTGCTCGGCGCTCTCTCTCTGTACGCGCGCGATCGCCTGATTGCGGTGCTGGTAATCGCCGCGATCGTGATCAAGGTCCTGATCGAACAGTTCGCGCCGTTCGATTTCGACACCGGCGAACTCATCGGCGCGCGAGTCATCGTCGATGCCCACCTGTACGGCCTGTTGCTGGCAATAGCAATTGCGCTGGTATGGACTACGTATACAATGAACCATGGCCCAACCGAACACTCTAACTGACATGAAAAAAGTACGCACAAACCGGGGTTTTACCCTACTCGAGATCATCGTCGTGGTCGCGATCATCGCGATCCTTGCCGCCTACATCGCACCCAAGGTGGCGGGCCGCGTCGACGATGCCCGCATCAGCAAGGCGAAAAGCGATATCCGCGTGCTCGAATCCTCGCTCGAGCTCTACAAGCTGGATAATTTTGTCTATCCTTCCAGCAGCCAGGGCCTCGGTGCGCTGGTGACCAAACCCTCGGGCGAGGGTACCAAGAACTGGCGCGACGGCGGTTATATCAAGAAGCTCAACAAGGACCCCTGGGGCAACGAATACCGCTATCAATACCCGGGAACGAACGGCGAATTCGATGTATTCTCGCTGGGCGCTGACGCGGCAGTCGGAGGCGAAGCTGATGCGGCCGATATCGGCAACTGGAATCTCGATTCGTAAGTTCGAATGGCGACACGACCTGCGGCAGAGAGGATTCACGCTCTTTGAATTGCTGATCGTTGTCGCCATTATCGCGATCACGATTTCAGTGGTGCAGCTGGCGCCGGGTTTGAATGACGAAACCCGCGATCTGAAGCGGATCGGCAAGGACCTCGGCAAGCTGTTCCACCTGCTGAACCAGGAGGCGGTATTCGAAAGTCGCAACTATGCGATCTCGGTGCAGGACAAGGGGTTTTTCGTGCTCGAATTCAATGAAGGCAATTGGCTCCCGGCACCCGACTCGTTTTTCAAGAAGATCAAAATGACCGAATCGCAGAGCTCGGTTCTGCTGATCGAAGACCTGATTGTCGACATATCAGAGAAAAACCCGCCTGAGCCGCACATTCTGATCCTTTCCAGCGGTGAAATGACGCCGTTCGAGTGGCGCATCAGCGATAAAGCCTCGCGCTCGGGTATCGTGTTGCAGGGTAACCTGCTTGGAGGCGTGTTGATGACCGGACCGGAGCCGCAGACGTGAAAACTCGCAACTCAACACATCTGTCACCCAGACTGTCATCCCGTGCCCCCTTGTCGTTCAGCGGCGATAACCTGGCATCCCGTGCCCCATTGTCATCCCGCGGCTCGACCGCGGGATCCAGCAACCTACCTTCGACTCTGGATCCCGCCGGTCCGACGCATCGGGTCAAGCCGCGGTATGACAAAGAGATGCGAGATTTCAGCAACATAGAGTCATCCCCGCGCAAGCGGGGATCTCCTGCCGTGCCGCCATCGCAAGGTTCCCGCTGGCGCGGGAAGAACTCGATGTTGGGTTTCACCCTGCTGGAAGTCATGATCGCGCTGCTGGTGATCACGCTCGGCATCGGCGCGGTGATCAACACCACCAGCGAATCGGGTTGGAAATCTTCGCTGTTGAAGCAGAAGACGATTGCCAGCTGGGTTGCGCAAAACCAGATCGCGGAGTATCGCGCCAGGCGTACCTGGAACAATACTTCGACCAGGTCGGGGCAGGTCGAGATGGCCAATGCCGTGTGGATCTGGCAGATGAAAGTTTCCGCGACGGACGATCCGTCGTTGCGCCGCATCGATGTCGATGTGTTGCTCAAGGGTGAGGATGGCATCAAGGCCAGCCTGACGGGGTTTATTGCGAAGTTATGACTTCTGGCCTTCGTACATTGTGTCTCATTCTTTCATCCCGGGACGAAAGACTGGTGTCCAGCGATGAAAAAATGGCGTCTAGTCGAGAAAGACTGGCGTCCTGCGGCGTAATTTTGTCATACCGCGGCTTGACCGCGGTATCCAGCAACTCGGCTTCGACTCTGGGTCCCGCGGTCGAGCCGCGGGATGACAGTGGGGGTGCATGGTTGCGACTGCGCCGCGCAGGCTTTGGCCGGAACGACGGTTGGAGAGCAGAATGAACAAGTGCAAAGGATTCACGCTGTTCGAGATGGTGATCGCGGTGTCGATCTTTGCGCTGATGGGGGTGATCGCCTTTGGCGGGCTCGGGCAGATGACGCGCACCGGGCAGGCCGTGGCCGAAGCCAACGATCGCCTGTCCGATCTGCAGTTCGCGGTGGTTTATTTCAATCGTGACTGGACCCAGGTTTCGCCGCGGCGCATCCGCAACCAGTATGGCGACGAGGAATCGAACATCGTCATCGCCGACGATTCCATCACTTTTACCCGCAGCGGCTGGGATAACCTGTTAGGCCAGCCACGCAGCAGCTTGCAACGGGTGCAGTACCTGGTCGATGACAACCAGCTGCTGCGCCGGCACTGGCGCTCGCTCGACCAGGGTATCGGCGAGAAACCCATCCAGGTCGTCCTGCTCGACAATGTCGAGTCGATGGAAGTGGCGTTTCAAAACCCGCTCGGCAAACTGGTCCGAACCTGGCCGGTCGACTCAAGCTACAACGACGGCGATCCGATCCTGCTCGCGATCAAGCTCGAGCTGCCTGACATGGGTGAAATCACGCGTTTGCTGGAGGTGCCCAGCGGTGTTATCTAGCCGGCGCAAACAACGCGGCCTGGCGCTGCTGATGGCGCTGATGATCGTCGTCATCGCGACCACGATTGCAGTCAGCATCATTTACGAAGAAAAATTCACTATCCGCAAAACCGGGCATATCTACCGGATGGACCGCGCCAACCTGTACGCGGTCGGGCTCGAAGACTGGGCGCGCATTTACCTGCGCGAAGACCGTCAGGATTCCACGGTCGACAGTCTCGATGAATCCTGGGCCAGCGGCATTCCCGGGCTGCCGATCGAGGGCGGTTACCTCAACGGCTACCTCGAAGACGAGCAAGCCAAGTTCAATCTCAACTCGCTGGTAATTTCCGAGGTTGCATTAAAAAGATTCGAACGTTTATGCGATAATCTCGGCGTCGAGGGCAACTTTATCCCGGCGCTGATGGACTGGATCGACGAGGACTTCGACATTCGCTACCCGGACGGCATGGAGGAAAACTATGAATCCTACCGCGTCGCCAACCGTGAAATGGCCGACATCAGTGAACTGCTGCTGGTGCATAACGTCACTCCGGAAATATACGACAAACTGAAACCATATATCACGGCTTTGCCGACACCGACTACACTAAACGTTAATACCATGTCCGAAGTTATATTTCAGAGTCTCGGCTCCGAGGGTGAAGTGAGCAAGTTTATCGAAGAGCGCGATGATAATCCCTATGACAGCATCGCCGATTTTATCGAACGCCTGCAGATTCCGCTCGAGGAGGAAGGCTTGTCGGTGGACACGAAGTTTTTCCGCGCGCACGGGCAGGTGGTGCAGGGCGAGCAGGTGTTCAAGCTGACCTCTCTGCTCTATCGCGACGACAAGGGCAACACCATCGTGCTCAACCGCACCCTGGGGCAGTTTTAGCATGCGCCTGTTGATTCAGTTTATAGACGATCAACTCGCGGATTTCCGCTGGGCGAACTATGACGAGTCAGCCGGCAGCGCCGAGCTCGACTGGCGGCAGGCCGCCGAGAGCGATCTGGCCAGCGTCGCCGCGCAAAATCCGCACCCGGTTATCATTGTCATCCCGCAACAGTGCGTTTACCTGGCCCAGGTCGAGCTGCCGGAAAAGGCGGGCCGACAGGTGCTCGGCGCAATCGAATACCAGGTCGAAGACCAGCTCGCGCAGGACATCGAGTCGCAACACTTCGCGCTCGGCAATACCGCGGAGAACCCGATTTCCATCGCGGTCGTATCGCGAGCCATAATGGGGCGCTGCATGGCGCTGGCGCAGGGGCATGGTTTACGCCTTATCCAGGTGATTCCGGAACTGTTCCTGTGCCCGTGGCCGGGCGAGGGCGTCGTGCTGATCGAGGGTCACGATGGCTGCCTGCTGCGCTATGGTAATTACCGCGGGCTCAAATGCCACGCGCAGGCGCTGCCGGCGATGTTGGAACTGATCAAGCGCGACATCGATATCGAACACATTCGTTATTACGCCGATGAACTGCAGCCAACGCCCGAACTCGAAGGCTATCAACTGGAGCGCCAGGCGCTCAATTCGGTCAAACCGGGGTTTGTCGATGCGCCGCTGATCGATCTGCAGCAGCGTGAATTTCAGCTCGCGTCGAAATGGCGCGGTCTCGCCAGGGCCTGGAAGTGGATCGCGCTACTGTTGGCGGCGTTGCTCGTAATCGGTGGTTACAACAAGGCCGTCGCGTTGCATGAGCTGGAGCGGGAACTCGCCGACATCAAGATACAACAGTACGTATTGCTGCAACCCTATCTGCCCGCAGACACCGATCCCGATGAAAATCTGAAAAAACTGCTGATCGAGCGCATGAAGCAAATGCAGGTGAGCCAGCAGGAGCGGGGTTTCCTGCAGCTGATGCTCGGGTTTACGCGTGCGCGCGCGGCTTACCCGGGCATCGAGATATCCCGTATCGGGTTCCAGGGCAACCGGCTCAGTTTCGATATCAGCAGCAAGCAGCTCACCGATATCGAGGCCTTGCTCGAGAGCGTCAAAAAGCTTGGCGTCAGTGCAAAGCTGGAGAACCTGAACATCAAGCCCGAACTAAGCTCTGCGCGCCTGGTGCTGGAAGGAGGCGAGGGTGCTTAGCCTGCTCGAACGCTACACCTTACGCGAAAAACTGATCGTTGGGATCGCGCTGGCGGTCGTGCTCGGGCTCGGGGTACATGCCTTTGTCATCGAGCCTTACCAGGAACGAGTCTCGACGGTGCGCGAGCAGATCGCGCAGCAACGCGCCGACCTCGCCTGGATGAACTCGGCGGTGGCGGGCATGCCGGTGGGTGAGCTGGGCGCAAATGCTCCGCAAATCAGCGGTACCCTGGCAAATTTCATCGACCAGGCGGTACGCCGCCAGGGCCTCTCCGGGCAACTGTCGCAAATGTCGCCGATCGGCAGCGACGAAGTCAGAATGCGTTACAGCGCGGTCGATTTCAATCGCCTCGTCAGTTTCATCGCGCAGGTCAATGCGAACGGGCTCGATATCAAGGATATCCGTATTTCGGCGGCCGAAAACCCCGGGATCGTCGATAGCAGCCTGGTGCTCGTGCGGCGCTAAATGAAAAAATCCTGGAAGTATCTGCTGTTCTTTTTGCTGTGCCTGGCGATTGCGCTGCTGGTCAACCTGCCGATCCGACAGGTGCTGCCGCATATCAAGCTGCCCGGCACGGTCAGGCTCGCCGGTGTCAGCGGTACGCTCGTTCACGGCAAGGCGCGGGAAGTCAACGTCAACCAGTTTCCGTTACGCGACGTCAGCTACCGATTCAAGCCTTCCTGCATACCGTTGTTGAAGCTCTGTTACCAGGTCGATTACGCCCAGGGCGTTACCGAGGTCGCCTATGACCTGTTAAACGGCGACACCGAGGTCAGCCAGGCCCGGGTCGAGTACCCGGCAACCGAACTCGCCGCTTTTATACCGAATATGATCGTGCAGCCGGAGGGGCGATTGGAGCTGATTGTCAACGACATGGCGATTGTAGCGGGCAAGCCGGCGGCGATGAGCGGCAAGCTGATCTGGCGCGATCTCGGCATGCAGAGTGACGAAGCTACGCTCAATATTGGCGACTACCAGGTCGATTTCAGCGGCAATCAGCAGCAATACGATTTCAAGCTCAGCGACCTCGACGCGAGCCTCGAGGTCGACGGCAAGGGTGACGTCAACG
>CAMYML010000180.1 GCA_947259305.1 uncultured Gammaproteobacteria bacterium
TGATTGCATCGACTGTAACGTCTGCGTGCAGGTTTGCCCGACCGGCATCGATATCCGCGATGGCCTGCAGTACGAATGTATCGCCTGCTCGGCCTGCATCGACGGCTGCGATGAAATCATGGACAAGATGAATTACCCGCGCGGCCTGATTCGTTACACCACCGAAAACGCCGCGCTCGGCAACCCGCAGCACATATTGCGCCCGCGCGTAATGGTTTATGCCGCCATCCTGCTGATTCTCTGCGGCACCCTGCTAACCAGCCTGCTGCAACGCATTCCACTGGAGCTCGATGTCATCCGCGATCGCAATACGCTGTACCGCGAAACCCGGGATGGCCTGATCGAAAACGTCTACCAGCTGAAAATACTGAACATGGATTCCAGGCCGCATCGGTATATACTGACGGCCGACGGCATCGACGCTATGAAACTGGTGCTCGACGTGTCTGAAATCGAGGTCGGGGCGGGTACGGTCGAGCAGTTTATCGCGCGCATCCAGGCGGATGAATTCAATATTGAAGATCGCAGTGTGACGGTCAAGTTCCACCTGCAGGCCACCGATGCCAACCATTTACTGACCACCGAAGAGGCGCGCTTCGTCGGCCCGGGGAAAAACTGATGGACACAATGCAAGGCGAACGGCGAAGCTGGAAACAGGAACCCATGGTCTGGCTACTGATCGCCATTCCATTTTCGGCGGTAATCATGGGTGTCGTCATGATTACCCTGGCCATCCAGTCGTACTCGGGGCTGGTCGTCGATGACTACTATAAGAAAGGCAAGCAAATCAACCGCGCCCTGGCGCGCGACAAGTTTGCTCATGAGCTGGGGCTGGCGGCCGGCGCCAGGCTCGGCGGAGATGGCAGTGTCGAAATCCGCTTCGCACCCGGGATTCAGTTCGTCCCGGGCGACAAAATCGAATTGAGCCTGATTCACGCGACCAAACCGGGGCTCGATCAAAATCTGCAGCTGAACAGGATCGATAGCCACCTGCTGACGGGTAAGCTCGAGCTCCAGGGCGAGGGCAGGTGGAACCTTTACCTGCAAACGCCCGACTGGCGGCTCACGGGCTCACTGCAGCACCCGCAGCAGGCCGCCGCCGAATTGCTGCCAAATTATACGCCCGAGTAAACTCGACACCGATGGATCTTAGCTTTGGCGCCGCGATAGTCGTTGGGCTGCTGGGTTCCAGTCACTGTATCGGCATGTGTGGCGGCATCGTCGCCGCATTGAACGTGGGCGTCAGCGAAAACATCAACCAACGACCCAGATCCCTGTTTATCTATCATCTCGGCTACAACACCGGGCGCATCATCAGCTATGTACTGGTGGGTTTGCTGGCGGGCACCCTGGGCGCCGGGCTGGCCCGGCTCGGGGTCAGCCCGGTCGCCGGGAAGCTGCTCGCCGCAGCCTTCATGATTGCGCTCGGGCTGTATCTCGCCAACTGGTGGCGCGGCCTGGTCGTGCTCGAAAAAATGGGTTTCAGGCTATGGCGGCATATCCAGCCGCTGGGGCAACGCCTGTTTCCGATTCAGAATCCATTGCAGGCGTTGTTGCTCGGCCTGCTCTGGGGATGGTTGCCCTGCGGACTGGTGTATTCGGTTGTCGCCTGGTCACTGACTACCGGGGATGCGTTTGCGGGCGCAAAACTGATGCTGGGTTTCGGCATCGGCACCCTGCCGGCGCTGCTGATCGCGGGCAATGCCCTGAACTATTTTCGCAATTGGGTAAAATCCCCGTTGCTGCGCACATCAGCGGGGATCATGGTAATTGCGTTCGGACTTTACAGCGGATATACCGGACTAACCCAACTTCAGCGCCATCATCAGGCCGAATTGAGTCCGGAGGCTTTGCTACAATCCGAAGCGCTGTCGAGGCGAATACCAGCGATTTTACGCAGCGTATCGTGATCGAGAATTTCGACTTCCCGCCGATTTACCTGCAATACACCACATTCCTGGAAACGCGTCAGGGTCCGGCTTACGGTTTCGACCGCAAGCCCGAGATAACATCCGATATCCTGGCGCGACATGGATAACAGGAAGGCCGAAGCGGAGTAACCGCGCGACCAGTAACGACAGGCCAGGTCATCGAGAAAGCTGGCAATGCGGCCATCGGCATCCTTTCGCGCCAGCATCAGTACCAGGTTATGGTCACGCTGCATCTGCTCGGCGGTAATCCGCAACAGGTTTGAGCCTTGTGCCTTGTCTGCCAGATAAACGTGGGGGAAGCGGCACAGGGAAGTAGTTTCCAGCGTGGTCGCGGAAGACATCCGTTGCTGCAATTCAGTGGAATCGAGACCAAAGACATCGCCAGGCAGGTAGAACCCGAGAACCTGCTCCTCGCCGTCTTCGGTCACCAGGTAACTCTTTATCGAACCACTGCGCACGACGTAGAATGCATCGGCATCCTCTCCTTCTCGAAAAACATGCTCGCCCTTGCGACTGATCCGCTTGGCCTGCTTCAGATGCTTGCTGACGCCGGGATCATCGAGTAACTGCATCCCGAGACAACCACCACGCGGCTCGCAGACATTGCAATGATGATCGATGTGACTGGTTGACGCTATTTTCATGACTTCCCCTTTCTAATCAGTTAACTCCTGTATTGCATCATGCACTTATAATCCGATGGCCGCCATCGGGGTTTTCCTGATGGGCATATAGGGGCTTTCCAGATAACATAGCCGCAAATTACCGAACCCAGACCCGTTTCTCTTGATTCAACGCCAGCCCTTTAACCAGCTTTTTCTGATGATGGCCGCCGCCGCCCTGATGGTCAGCGCGATTTCGATCGTCAGCCTTTACCACACCGCGATCGAACAGCACCGCCTGCGGCTGGTGGAAACCGTTAAAAGCCAGGCGCGCCTGATCGAGGCAATTGCCCAGTTTGACAGCCTCGATAACGCCGACAACGATCCCCGCAAAGCGCACGATTCCACGCTGCAAAAGGTCGCCTCCGCGCATCGAGAATTCGAAGGTTTTGGCAAAAGCGGGGAATTTGTCCTCGCGCAACGCCAGGGCGATCAGATTGTATTTATCCTTAGCCGTCAACATTTACAGTCAGAAACCCCGCGGCCGATTCCCTTCGCCGGCAAATGGGCCGAGCCGATGCGGCGCGCACTGTCAGGACAATCGGGAATTCTGACCGGCCTCGACTATCGCGGGACCGAGGTACTGGCAGCTTACGAGCCGATATCGACACTCGATCTCGGCCTGGTGGGCAAGATCGACACCAGAGAAATCCGCCAGCCCTTTATCCGAACCGGGTTTATCGCCATCAGCGTGGCGCTGCTGGTTATCTTCTTCGCCAGCCGGATTTTCTTTCGCATCTCGAGACCGATCGAGCAGGCCATCGACCAGCAGGCGGAGACCTTCCAGATCCTGGCCGAGACCTCGCGTGAAGGGATTGTGCTGGCGAGTACCGACGGCATTATCCAGTTCGTCAATCCGGCGCTAGAACGGCTATTCGGCTACAAACATGGCGAATTAGTCGGGCAAACCGTGAAACGCCTGATGCCGCAGGAACATAGTGTGGCGCACGACAAATACATGAAAAACTATCTGCAAACCGGGATTCCTAAAATTATCGGTAATGGCCGGCAGTTGATGGGGATACGCAAGGACGGCTCGCGTTTTCCGATTTATCTGTCTATCGGTGACATCAACACCAGCCATAGCCGCCTGTTTGCCGGGGTGATTATGGATATGAGCGAACAGCAGCAATTGCAGCGGGAGATCCTCGAGATTCCAGTCAGCGAGCAGCGCCGTATCGGCCAGGAACTGCACGATGGGCTGGGCCAGCAACTGACCGGCCTGGGATTACTGGCGACCAGCCTGGTCAACAAGGCGAGCAAGCCCGAGTATGAACTGGCCACCAGGCTGGCGGACGGACTGCGCGAAGCCATTTCGCAGGTGCGTGCCCTGTCACGCGGCCTGATGCCGGTTGATATCGATGCCGAGGGATTCATGAATTCAGTGCAAAACCTGATCGCAGATATACGTTCGCAAAGTGATATTTCTATCCTGCTAAATATCCAGGACCGCGTTAAAATTTCCGATAACACCAGCGCCATGCATCTTTACCGGATTGTTCAGGAAGCGCTTAACAACGCGATCAAACATGCCGCTGCCAGTAAAATCGAAGTCGGAGTGGGCGTCGAAGGCACACGCGGATGCCTGCTGATCCGCGACAATGGCAAGGGACTGGACGTGACACCTGAAAATTCGACCGGACTGGGGCTACGTATCATGCAGCATCGCTGTGGCCTGATCGATGCTGAACTCCAAATCAATTATTCCTCTGCGCAAGGCACAGAGATAAAATGTTTTTTCCCTATCGAAAATAACCAGAAATTCAGCCCATGACCCGAATCCTGATAGTCGACGATCATCCGCTGGTGCGTAGCGGTTTTGCGCAGTTAATCGGTGACTGCCCGGATCTGGAAGTATGCGGGGAGGCGAGCGACATGTCGGAGGCGTTGAATCAGGTCGAAGCCAGCAAACCCGACCTCGCAATCATCGACCTGTCGCTAGCCGGCGGCAGCGGCCTCGACCTGATTGAACATATCAGGACGCACGATAAAAAAATCCTGATGCTGGTGGCATCGATGCACGATGAAACCCTTTACGCCGAACGCGTACTGGCGGCCGGCGCACGTGGATACATCAACAAGCAGGAGGCCCAGGAAAGTATCATTCGGGCGATTCGTCACGTACTCAGTGGCAAGGTTTACCTGAGCCAACACATGACCGATCGCTTGCTGAGCGGCTTGGTCGACGCCAACGGCGAGAAACGCGATATCGACAGCCTTTCCAACCGGGAACTGCAGGTGTTCGAGTTGATCGGCCAGGGCGTCGCTACCGGCCAGATGGCCGAGCAATTGAACCTGAGCGTCAAGACCATCGAAACCCACCAGGCGCATATCAAGAAGAAGCTCGGGCTAGGCTCCGCGCATGAACTCAACCAGCGCGCAATTCGCTGGGTGATGGAGCAAGATAGCTGATACAAACTGCATTTCGCGAGGATTTTGATCCGCGTCAATAACTGGAAACCGGGCCAGATTAAACTTAATTTGTTAACGACTCTAAACAGGAGAAGCTAATGAATAAGCAACTTTGGAATCCATTTCAGGAATTCGAAAACATGTTGGAACGTTACAGTAAGAGCGGCGCCAGCAATCTCGGCAAGCAGCTAGATACCGAGTTGAGTTTTGCCGACTGGGCACCGTCGGTCGATATCGAGGAAGAGGAAGACAAATACGTAATCAAGGCTGATTTGCCCGGCGTCGAGAAGAAGGATATCGATGTCAAGCTGGAAAACGGCATACTCAGCATTCGCGGCGAAAAGCAGACCGAGACCGAAACCGGAAAAGGCACCAAGCGTCATCGCACCGAGCGTTTTCACGGTACTTTCGCGCGCAGCTTTACCCTGCCCGACGCGGTCAAGGCCGACAAGGTAGATGCGTCTTACAAGGATGGCGTGCTGGAACTCAGCATTCCCAAGGCAGAGGAAGCCAAACCGAAATCGATAGACATCAAAGTCAGCTAATAAGCTTACGAGTATGGCTTGCGGGCGGCATACCTCGGTATGCCGCTTTTTTTTTCGTCAAACCTCTGGCAGCGCGAAAACCCATCGCTTAAGTTCATTCGAGGCGATTTTCACCGCTTGACACAGGTGCTGCGCACCCGTGGATCATAGTTTGACGACCGGATCGAGCATTGACCCATATCAATGCCTTGGAGCACAATTTCGCGCATCATGGACTCAATATTTCCAATTGGAGAATAACCGTGGATTTCAAAAACCTACTGTTACACCTGGATCATAGCGGCGGTTGTCAGAATCGCCTCGACATTACTTTCGCGCTGGCCAAAAAACACGATGCGCTGATTACCGGGCTTTTTGTCGTTCCGGACTACGTGGTGCCATCCTATGTCGAAGCCCAGATCAGCGTCGATCTGATTACCGACGTCACCGAAAAGGCACTGGCTCGCGCCAGGGAGACCCTGTCCGGATATCAGAAAATGGCCGACGAGGCTGGTGTCAGGATGGATGCCCATGTCGTCGAAGGCCAGGTTATTCCGATATTGCGCGAGCACAGCAAGTATTCGGATCTGTTAATGCTGGGGCAGGACCAGCCGGATGATCCCGACAACGCGAGCTACGGACTGGCGGATGCCTTGCTATTCGAAGGCGCCTGCGCCTGCATGGTGGTGCCGCATAGCGGCAAACTCGCACTGCCGGGCAAACGCATTTTGCTGACCTGGAACGCGAGCCGCGAATCGGCGCGCGCGCTGCGTGAAGCCATGCCATTATTGAAATCTGCCGAAGCCGTGGTCGTATTATCCTCCGAGCCCAACGATAGCGATGCCGAAATCGCACGCGGTCATCCGCATGCCGACGAACTCGCCCGTTTTCTCGAATCCCATCGCATCGAGTCGGTATCCAGTGGCATTAGCGATATGGACATTAGCGCCAGCGACGCAATCCTCGGACAGGCTGCAGAAATGAACGCCGATTTGATCGTGATGGGCGCCTACGGGCACGCGCGACTGCGCGAAATAATTCTGGGCGGAGTCACCCGAGACCTGCTCAAGCAGTCACAGGTGCCGCTGTTCCTGGCGCACTAGCCCGTAAACTGCATGCAGGGCTAACCGCCGCCGGCCTGCTGGTTGAAAAACGAGGCCCCGGCGGGAATCTCCGGGTTTTCCATAGCAAAAGCGATCGAGCGAATTCGACCCGGGTCCCGGCCATGCAAAATGCTGCCGGAGTAGCTGCTGGGAACCGCGCAGGGCACCAGCGGTATCGCGTCCGCGGCGGTCAGGGTCGCGATATAAAGCGTGCGCGGCCCAGCGGTGAGATTTTCCGATGACGCGTGCAGCGCACGCGTATGCATCAGGCACAGACTGCCTTCCGGCCCCAGGCACTCGATTGCTTCGGTCTCGCAGCGCGCCGCCACCTCATGCGCAACCGCCCCGGTGAACACATCCTTATGCCATAACGAATAGAGCGGCCCGCGATGTGACCCAGGCACTACCCGCGCGGGCCCGATCTCGTGGGTAATATCGTCGAGAAACAGCATTGCGGTAATACAGTCGTCGTTACTGTGCGGATCGAAGGTGAAGTCCTGATGCCATTTGACGGTAGTGCCGCTGCCGGGCAGCTTGCTGTTGAGCTTGGCGTGATGGAAGCGCAGGTCGGCGCCGAGCAGGTCGGCCACGGCTTCGATCAAGGGCCCGCCCTGCAGAATATCCAGATACGCCTGCGACACTTCTTCCGGCGATGCGACGCGTCGCAGCGCCGGACTCTCCTTTCCATGCCCCGGCTCGACATCGAAGCGCGGACGGCCGTCGAGCACTTCACCAAACGGTCCCGCGTGTTGCCGGGATTCATCGATCCAGTGCTGATGCTGCTGCCGCAAGGGTTCCAGGTCGGCAGCCGAGTAGGCCGATTCGACCACGGTCACCCCGTTTTCCCAGAATTCGGATTTTTGCGCTTGGCTTAACATAAGCTCACCATTTTATACCTGTTTGCAAAAAATCACCCAGTGCTAT
>CAMYML010000181.1 GCA_947259305.1 uncultured Gammaproteobacteria bacterium
TCGCAGTGGGCGCGGTAAATTTTTCCCCGCAAAAATATACCGCGGCCGCCCCGGGAAGCATTATCCCGTCTCAAACCGGTTGCCGCCGGAAAGCCTCCATCGGCCGGGAAGTATTGATAAATTTGGGTCAAAGTAGAGATTTCCGCACGTCATAAATTTTTTCTCTAACGCGAAATTAGACGGGGCTGGAAAATCGGTTGAATTCCTCGAGAGTGCTACACTAGGGCCTCATGGATACAGTTGTAATTAATCCCGGGTTTCATGCCTATGTGGTGATGGCGCTGGTGGTGCTGGCATTGATTCTGTTTGCCAGCGACCGCGTGCCGCTGGCCAGCTCGAGCCTGCTAATCCTGGTACTGCTGACGCTGCTGTTCGAAATTTTCCCGTTCAATAGCAGTTACGGGCAAGTACGCGCGAGCGACCTGTTTCTCGGCTTTGGCCACCAGGCGCTGGTGGCGGTGTGCGCGCTGATGATCGCCGGCCAGGCGCTGGTGCGTACCGGCGCGCTGGAACCGATCGGACGCCAGCTGGCGCGCTGGTGGTCTCACCGACCGCTGCTGACCTTTCTCATTACGCTGGTGATTGCCGCCATGTTAAGCGCGTTTATCAACAATACACCGGTGGTGATACTGCTGTTACCGATACTGATCAGCGTTTCGCTGAAAACCGGAACGCCTGCGTCCGACCTGTTGATGCCAATGGGACTGGCCACGTCGATCGGCGGTATGGGGACCAGTATCGGCACCTCGACCAATCTGCTGGTGGTTGCGGTTGCCGCCGACCTTGGCCTGCGTGAACTCGGTATGTTCGATTTCGTGTTTCCGGCAATCATCGCCGGCAGTGTCGGCGTGATATACCTGTGGCTGGTGGCGCCGAAGCTGCTGCCGCAACGGGAAGCGCGCCTGCCGACGACCTCGCCGCGAATGTTTACCGCGCAACTGCGAATCCACGATGACAGCATAATCAACCAGAAAAAGATGTCCGAGGCGATAGCCCTGAGTGGCGGCAATCTCGAAGTAGTGCACATTCTGCGCGGCAAGAAAAACAATCGCCTGGTTGCAATTCCCGACATGGTGCTACGCAGCGGCGACAGGATCATCGTCAAGAGCACCCCTGACCGCCTCAAGGAGCTGGAAACCGTGCTCGGCGCCAGCCTGTTTTCCGGCGATGAACGCGTCGATGAGGAGCATCCCTTGCGCGACACCACGCAGCAAATTGCCGAAGTCGTGGTGGTGCCGGGATCGACGCTCGATGGCCGTACGCTGGCCAACATTCGTTTCCGCGAACGCTACCAGCTGATGGTACTGGCGCTATTTCGTTCCAATAAATGGGCCAGCAAGCAGGGTAGCGAGCACACCGAGGAAACGCGCCTGCATTCGGGTGACGTGCTGCTGGTGCAGGGTTCGGTCAGCAATATCAAACGCCTCAAGTCGAGCCGCAACCTGCTAGTGCTCGACGCCAAGGCGGCCCTGCCGATCTCGTCGCGCGCACCGCTGGCGATGACTATCATGTTATGGATCATCCTGATGGCCGCGTTCGGTTTACTGCCGATAGCGGTTAGCGCCCTGTGCGGCGTCATGCTGATGCTGTTGACCGGCTGCATCAAATGGTTCGATGCCACCCGCGCCCTCAGCGCATCGGTAATTCTGCTGATTGTGACCAGCCTGGCGATGGGCACCGCGATGGTCGAAACCGGCGGTGCGGACATGATTGCGAGCGCCTATGTCGCGTTCACCGCGGGCGCCTCTCCCGCGCTGATTCTGAGCGGGCTGCTGGCGATGATGGCGATACTGACCAACGTCGTCTCGAATAACGCCGCCGCGGTCATTGGCACGCCGATCGCGATCGGCATCGCGCACCAGCTGGGGCAACCCGCCGAACCCTTCGTGCTGGCGGTGATTTTCGGCGCGAACATGAGTTTCGCAACGCCGATGGCCTACCAGACCAACCTGCTGGTGATGAACGCCGGCAACTACCGATTCGCCGATTTTGTGCGTGTGGGCCTGCCACTGGTTGTGATCATGTGGGCGCTATTGAGCTTTATATTGCCCTGGTTATACGGTATCTAGTCAGTCTTTGACGCGTCTATGGCGGCCGTCCGCCGGCTCCGGTAAACTCAGTTTTTTCCGCAGTAAATCACGATGAAAGCCCAACTACTGATAATGCTCGACATGCAGGACGCGATGAATGCCCGCGTCAATCCCGACTGGCGCCAGGCCGGTAACGCCTGGTATCGCGCGATCTGGACCGAATGCGCGGAAATGCTGGATCACTACGGCTGGAAGTGGTGGAAACATCAGCAGCCCGACCTCGAGCAGGTACAACTTGAGCTGGTCGATATCATGCATTTCGCCATGAGCGACTACCTGCTGCAGGACGAGGACAACGAGGCCGTTGCCGCGCGCATCGTCGCTGAACTGTCGGCTCCCCGGCAGGACGATGATATACGCGCCGCGATCGAAACCATGGCGCAAACCACGATTGCCAACAAATCGATGCACTTTTCCGATTTCGCCAACGTCCTGGCGCTGATCGAAATGGATTTCGATCGGCTGTACCGTACTTATGTCGGCAAGAACGTGCTCAATTTCTTTCGCCAGGACCACGGCTACAAGGACGGCAGTTACATCAAGACATGGGATGGTCGCGAGGACAACGAGCACCTGGCCGAATTACTCTCCCGGCTCGACAGCAACAGCCCCGGGTTCCGCGACGACGTTTACCAGGGTCTGAAGTCAAGGTATCCCACTTGATACCGGTCAAGCCGTCGCCGCAGCAGCCAGACATAATCCAGCTTCCATTATTCCCGACTCTGTATATCCTGAGAACATGCGCGCGATCGTAACCAGGCATTATAAAACTCGTTATAACGAAGGCGGCCGCATCATGGGCTGGTTCGATTCGCCGCGTAGTCGTGACTGGAAATCCGATATCGACTTTATCGACGCCCGTTTGCGCGAGCATGAAATTCGGTTCGATAGCGTTCATTCAAGCGACCTGGAGCGTTCGCGACAAACCGCACTGATTCATGCCAGGAACCTGGGCATTGCCGATGTTCACGACACGCCGGATTTGAAGGAGATAAATTACGGCAAGCTGCAAAAAATGAAAAAGATGTGGGTCAGCCGGTTTTTCCCGCAGCACAAGAAAAATCCCGACCTGGTTTATCCAAGCGGGGAGAGTTTCCGGCAAATGCAAAAGCGCAGCGTCGAATATTTGTCAACCCTGGCGCAGGCGCATCCCGGCAAGACAGTCCTGATCGTGACGCATGCCGGTGTGATTCGGGGGATCGTCAGCCATTTTCTCGGTCTGGATTATGCCGTACACCTGGAACACAAGATTTCATTTCGCTATATCGGCGATTTCCTGTTCGAGGGTAGCGACTGTGTGCGCTACGACGAACTCGGTAAGCCGTCCGGGTTTGTGTGCGATGGCGCTATCGAGATACCCTTGACGCGTATTACCCATAGCGAATCCTGATTGTCAGTTATCTTTAGAGCCAGGTTTGGGTAAGGCTGATCTCCTGTTCAGTCTTTGTCATCGACGAAGGCTTTGGCACCGAAAACTTTTTCCGGCGTACTGTCAAAATTCTCGGTCAGGGTAGCAATCGTGGAACGCATGATTTCAGAAAAAACCTTGTCCCGGTTTTCATTCACGACAATTTGGATATTCGCCCGGTCAGCCTCCGAAAGCAGGTAGGATTGTAAACGCCAGATCTCCTCGAAATATTGCAGGTAATGCTCGGCACCCCGATCCGGCACGTTATTGCTGCGCGCTTTAATCCGTTGCATAAGGTGTTTGCGTTTCAGTAATCCCAGCATCACTGGGATCACCACGGTATCGGTCTCCGCCTGCATTTTTTCCATGAAGGCGGGATGGATGTGTACCCCTTCCAGCACCAGCGATACCCGCTCACGTATCGCGCGATCGGCAACGGCTTCGATTGCAAGCGCGAGTAAATCGGCCTGGCTGCGGTAACCCTGCACCAGTAACTCCTCGGCTACATGGCCCTTGGTGTGCCTGGTGCCGGGCACTCCTTTCCAGGCGGTAAACGATGACTGGTGTAAAACTGGCATCAGCTGTTCAGGAATCATGGTGCGCATGACCTCGCGCAGCATGTCCGTGGACTGGGTGCGCACGATTTCGAGCCGACTGGCCCGCGTATTTGCGGTAGAACTCTTGCCGCAACCGGCGGTACCGCCAATCAGAAAAATTAACGGCCGGCCACTATTGATAAAATCGTGCCAGACCAGCCAGCGATGTGCGACCGCAGGCCCGAGCTTGCTGGATTGACGCAGATAGCGGTAAATCAGCATCGCCAGGTTTCTGGATTTAATCGTCTTGATAGACTTGTTTGTCAGATGCTCCTGCAGCATCTGTACCACGTCTTCCGATTCGCGGGATTTCAGCCCTATGATTTCGAGGCTGTGCCGAAATTTAAGTCGCGAAAAAGGATTCATGCGTCCACATTGCTGCTCGACCTGGACCGTCACGGGGTTATTACGATTCTCGTAACGGAATATAACGCCCTCTTTTCCAAGCGATGTCAGTCGCTCGAGTACCATTTGATTGAGGTCCTCGGTGGAAATTAAATCGGTATCGGAGAGTTCGTTGCGAATTTCAGACGCGATGTGGGAGGCCTGGTCAAATTCCAGGCCCGCGTCCTGCAGGCTGTGAATCAGAATACCCCTCAGAAACGGAATCCGGGTTTCCTCAAGATCTTCTACAAGTGTTTTAGCCAAGTGACTCCCGCGTGGCGTGGCTGGGTAGGTGACACAACAATACTGCTATTTTAGGCGTGAATGAATGATATGCAAATAAAGAAATGCTGCGATTTAATGACGAATCAATCCAGCAAGTAAAAAATATTCTGGCGTTTCTAGCGAGCAGAACCTCTCCCACTATTATCGGATTGTTCGCTGTCGCCATTCAGGCCATCGAGTTTTCGAGAAAAACAGCGGGCTTAGCCGTAGCGTCCTTCTATATAATCTGCGGTTTCCTGGTGCTGCGGAGTAACAAACATATCGGCAGTATCGGTGTGTTCAATAACCTTTCCCATCAGCATGAAGATACACTCCTCGCTGGCGCGGCGGGCCTGGGCCATGTTGTGGGTGACGATCAGGATAGAATATTTACCGCGCAGTTCCCAGATTAATTCCTCGACCGCGGCGGTTCCCTTGGGGTCGAGCGCCGAACAGGGTTCGTCCATTAACAGTATGCTGGGTTTAACCGGCAACAAGCGGGCGATACATAATTTTTGCTGTTCTTCCAGTGACAATTCGGTTGCCTTGCGCTTCAGGTGATCCTTGACCTTGTCCCACAGCAATACCTGGCGTAACGAATCCTCCACGATCTCGTCTTCGTCGTCGCGGCTGTATTTTTTGTCCCGGTTGTGCAGCTTGTGCCCGAACAGGATATTCTCGCGGATCGACGTCGGCAACGGGTTAGGGCGCTGAAACACCATGCCGACCTGTTTTCTGACCTGCACCAGCTCCACTTCGGGGTCATAAATGTTATTCCCAAACACATCGATGGAACCATCGATACGAACATAGCCAAGGCGTTCGTTGATCCGGTTGACGCTGCGCAGAAAAGTAGATTTACCGCAGCCCGAAGGGCCAATCATCGAGGTAACCCGGCCTTTCTTGATCTCGAGGTTGACATCGAACAACGCCTGAAATGTACCGTACCAGAGGTTCAGTGCCGCAGTATTGATGGCCAGTTCTGTGCGAGATTCTGTTTCTGTTTGCATTTTTATCTCGGTTGCATTCATATCCATACTCATCGCCCTTAGCCGAAGCGGCCTTCAATATAATCGGTCGTGCGCGAATCTTTCACCTGGCCGGTAAACAGCGCTTCGGTATCGCCAATCTCGACGCATTCCCCATCGAGAAAGAACGCGGTGCGATCGGCCAGGCGTCGTGCCTGCTGCACCAGGTTGGTGACCAGGATAATGCTCATTTCGGGTTTAAGTTCCTTCAGTACATCCTCGATGCGCATTGTGGTCACCGGGTCCACCGCGATCGAGAACTCGTCCAGCATCAGCAGTTCCGGTTCCTGTGACAGTGCCCTCGCGATCGTCAGGCGTTGCTGCTGGCCACCGGATAACAGGCTGCCAAGAGAATCCAGGCGATCCTTGACCTCGTCCCACAAGGCCGAGCGGGTCAGGCAACGTTCGACGATGACGTCGAGTTCAGCCTTCTCACGGATGCCGCGCAGGCGCGGCACAAAGGCCACGTTTTCATAAATAGTCAACGGCAGTCCTACCGGCAGGGGAAAAACGACGCCGATCCGATTACGCAGCGCATATACATTGCGCACGTCGCGAATGTTGGTGCCATCGAACAGGATTTCACCCTCGACCGACATTTCGCTGTTGAAGTCATTCATGCGGTTCAAGGCTTTCAGGAAGGAGGTCTTGCCGGCGTTGGCGGGGCCGATGATGCCGAAAATTTCATTTTCCTTTACATCCAGGGTAATTCCCGATATCGCCGTGTCCGAACCGTAGCGGATAGCGACGTCACGTACCTCGAGCTTGACTGCCGAGTCCCGGGTGCTGGCAACGTTTGTCATGTCTTCTGCCGTGCTTACCATTTCTTTTTCCCGCGCAGATGCATGCGCAATGCAATCGAGGCGCTGTTCATCAGCAATACCATCGAGATCAGCACCAGTGCGACGCCATAAGGCAAGGCGTCGGGAACATTAGGCACCTGGGTTGCAACCACGAACAGATGCAGCGACAGGGCCATGGTTTGATCGAACACGCTCTGCGGCAGAACCGGGATGAAAAACGCGGCGCCGGTAAACATGATCGGCGCGGTCTCGCCGGTAGTACGCGATACCTCGAGAATGACGCCGGTCAGAATGCCGCTGACCGAATTGGGCAGCACCACGCGGCGAATGGTTTGCCAGCGCGTGGCGCCCATGTTCCAGCAGGCTTCCCTGAATGCATGCGGTACCGCCTGCAGCGATTCACGGGTTGCGACGATGACAACCGGCAGGGTCATGACAGCGAGCGTCATACTCGCCGCCAGGATGCTGGTACCGAATCCGAAAAAGATGACGAAGGCGCCCACGCCGAACAGCGCGTGAACGATGGAAGGGACCCCCGCCAGGTTGATGATCGCGAGGTTGATGGTGCGCGTGAACCAGTTATCGGCCGCGTATTCACTCAGGTAGATGGCCGCTGCGACGCCGACCGGGACCGAAATCACCAGCGCCACGCCAACTATCCAGACGGTTCCCAGCAGGGCAGGGAAGATACCGCCTGCGGTCATGCCGTCCGTGGGAAAGGTGAATAGAAAATCGTAAGAAATGATAGGGCTCCCTTTAACGATCAGCGTCGTCAAAATGATCAGCACCGGTAATATCAGCAGTCCGGCCATGAGCATGAACAGGATGCGAAACAGGTTTTCGGTCCGCCTGGCGCTGACGTTAAGCTCGGTTTCGATGAACTGGTTTTCGATAATTCCTGTGCTCGCCATGGTTTTTCCTAACTCTTGCGTATGCCGCGGACGATCAGGTCGGCGGAAAGGTTAATAATG
>CAMYML010000182.1 GCA_947259305.1 uncultured Gammaproteobacteria bacterium
CAGGTAACTAAAGCAATGACGCAGACAAAACGAGTTTCTTTCGACTGTCAGGACCCGATGTTTCTCGAGCAGCAACTGAGCGAGGAGGAGCGCATGATTCGCGACGCGGCACGCGACTACTGCCAGGATCGGCTTATGACGCGGGTACAGATGGCTAACCGCGAAGAAAGTTTCGACCGCGAGATCATGAACGAATTCGGTGAGCTTGGATTGCTCGGCGCGACCATCCCCGAAGACTACGGCTGTGCCGGCGCCAACTACGTCTCCTATGGCCTGGTGGCGCGAGAAGTCGAGCGCGTCGACAGCGGTTATCGCTCGGCGATGAGCGTGCAGTCGTCGCTGGTGATGCATCCGATTTACGTCTACGGCAACGAAGACCAGCGCCAGAAGTACCTGCCGCGGCTGGCGACGGGCGAACTGGTGGGCTGTTTCGGCCTGACCGAACCTGACGCCGGCTCCGATCCCGCGAGCATGACGACCCGCGCGACCGCGGCTGATGGCGGCTATCGCCTCAAGGGCGCGAAGATGTGGATCACCAATTCACCGATCGCCGACGTGATGCTGGTCTGGGCCAAGCTCGATGGCGTGATTCGCGGCTTCATTCTGGAACGCGGCATGGAGGGCTTATCCACGCCCACGATCGAAGGCAAGTTTTCGTTGCGCGCATCGGTTACCGGTGAAATCGTGATGCAGGACGTCTTCGTTCCCGCGGAAAACCTGTTGCCCGGGGCGGAAGGTTTGAAAGGTCCGTTTGGCTGCCTCAATCGAGCCCGTTACGGAATCGCCTGGGGATCGATGGGCGCCGCCGAATTTTGCTGGCACGCCGCGCGTCAGTACACGCTCGACCGGAAGCAGTTCGGTCGTCCGCTGGCCGCAACCCAGCTGGTGCAAAAGAAACTCGCCGATATGCAGACCGAAATCACGCTCGGATTGCAGGGTTGCCTGCAAATGGGCAGGTTGATGGATGCCGACCAATGCCCGGTGGAACTGGTGTCATTGATGAAACGCAACAACTGTGGCAAGTCGCTCGATATTGCGCGGGTCGCACGCGACATGCATGGCGGCAACGGGGTCTCCGACGAGTACCACGTGATCCGGCATGTGATGAACCTCGAAGCCGTGAATACCTACGAGGGTACGCACGACATTCATGCCCTGATACTGGGGCGCGCGCAAACCGGCATCCAGGCCTTTTTCTAAAAATGCGCTTGTTTCGCAATTGTGGCGCCAGTTTCGGGCTCGGTGCACCACGTATTTTTAATACGCAGAAGCGCCGCGCGCGAAATTCGATGTCTCGGACCGGCCTTGCACTGGTAAAGAAATCGCTGGTTTATTTTCCTGGATCGCTCAATGGATTGATCGGCTGATATGGCGGGGCCGCTGGTTGGTATCCGCGTGCTGGACCTGAGCCGGATCCTGGCCGGGCCCTGGGCCAGCCAGATGCTGGCCGACCTCGGCGCCGAAGTGATCAAGGTCGAACGGCCCGGCGGCGGTGACGACACGCGAGGCTGGGGCCCACCCTATATGCCGGACGCCGACGGTAATCCAACCACCGAATCAGCCTATTTTCATAGCGCCAATCGCGGTAAGCATTCGGTCTGCATCGATATGTCCCGCGACGAGGGACAGCAACTGATACGGCAGCTGGCTACGCATTGCGATGTCCTGATCGAGAACTTCAAGGTCGGTGGCCTGCAAAAGTATGGCCTCGATTACTCAGGCCTGAGTGCCATCAATCCGCGGCTGGTCTATTGTTCGATAACCGGTTTCGGCCAGACCGGGCCCTATGCGTCTCGCGCCGGTTACGATTTCATGATCCAGGCGATGGGCGGCATGATGAGCGTGACCGGGGAAGCTGACGGCCAGCCGATGAAAATCGGCGTGGCGCTGGCGGACGTGCTGACCGGATTGTATGCCGCCAACGCAGTCCAGGCGGCGCTGATTCATCAGCGCGCGACGGGGCAGGGGCAATATATCGACCTGGCACTGCTCGACGTGCAGGTCGCGACTCTGGCCAACCAGGCGATGAACTACCTCGCCAGCGGAATCAACCCGCAAAGGCTCGGCAACGCGCATCCCAATATCGTGCCCTACCAGGCGTTTCAGACCAGCGATGGTTACATCATTCTTGCGATCGGGAACGACGCCCAGTTTGAACGTTTCTGCGAGTTCGCGGGCAGGGCTGATCTGGCCACGGACGAGCGCTTTCGCAAGAACAGTAACCGGGTCAAGTATCGCGACGATCTAGTGCCGCAGGTGGTCGACATCATGCGCCAGAAATCGAGTGCAGGCTGGCTCGAGGCTTTAAATGAAAGAGGTATTCCCTGCGGCCCGATCAATAACATTGCCCAGGTCTTCGACGATCCCCAGGTGAACTCTCGCGGGCTGCAGCTCGAACTGGCGCATCCGCTGGCGGGCAAGGTCGCGAGCGTCGCCAATCCAATCAGGTTATCGCACAGCGAAATCGAGTATGAGCGCGCGTCGCCGACGCTGGGACAGGATACCGATGCGGTGCTGCAGAGCGTCCTGCAGCTGGACGCGGCGAAGCTTGCCGATCTGCATAACAAGGCGATTATCGCCTGACCCGTTTTCGAGAAGACTGCGTGCAGGCAGCAGCGGCGCGGGGCCAGATTTAGTCGCGGTAACCAAACAACCTGTTTTCGATAATGGCCTCGGCCACCCCTGGCGGTACGCATTGCTCCCAGGCGCCTCTGCCGTTTTGTAGCTGCTTGAGTACATTGCGGGAAAAAATCTTGAATAATTCGTGGTCGCTGGATTCGATGCCGAAGATGAAGTTATTCTCGACCAGGTGGCGGTACAGATACTGCAGATTTTCCGGTAGATCGACGTTGGTGTAATCCCGGAACTCGCCGGCCTTGTCGATCTCGGGGTAAACCAGCAGCCGCGTATGGTCGGGGAACAGCTTGCCGAATCCTTCCAGGATGCCGCCTTCCACGCCGCGGTAGCTGCTCTCATCGAAAATCTGCCGGATGTTCATGATGCCGACTACGATGCCGATCTGTAATTTGGTGAATTGCCTGAAATAAGCGCGCAGCGAGAAATACCGCGTGTAGTCGGTAATCATCACGCTGTAGCCTAGCGAGTTAAGCAGGCGCACGCTCTCAATCAGATCCTTCTCCGGGACTCCGAGGTCGTTGCCATAAACATCTTTGAGCGAGATTTCCGCCAGCGCGATGCAGTTTTTAGCGGTAACCCCCTGCGTCTCGCAAAAGAATTTCAGGCCCTGCTCGATCATGTCGACGTTGAGGCGGGTTACCGGCCTGAAGGTGCCCCGGATGGTCAGTACGTTTTTCTTGTACAGCATTTCAGCCGGGGTCACGACCAAGCCGTCGTCTCTGAACATGACGGCGCGCGTCTTCCAGCTGCGGATCAGGTGCAGGTTGATCGCGCGGTTATCGACTTCCTCGAAATAGGGGCCATAAAACTCGATCGAGTCGACTTCGATACGGCCATGCTCGAGGTTGTCGGTGAGCGAATCGATAATCGTATTCGCGTTTTCGAAATAATAGTAAGCGGCGTATATCAGATTGACGCCAAAAATACCCAGCGCCTGCTGTTGTCTTTCCGCGTTGTCGTCGCGCATGCGCACATGCACGATGATATCGGAGGGCGCGGCGGCCGGATACATCTGCACGCGAATGCCACACCAGGCATGACACTCGTTGTCAAGTTTGAAACTTTTGGCCGCCACGGTTGCGCCGTAGGCAAAATAACGCGATGCGACCGAGCGCGAGGTGCCTACCCGATCGATCACCAGTTCGAATTCTTTTTCCAGCATCGCCTGCACCCGGGACCGGCTGACATAACGGCCGTCTTCCTGGACGCCATAAATCGCATCGGAAAACTTCATGTCATAGGCGGACATGGTTTTGGCGATGGTGCCCGCGGCTGCCCCGGACTTGAAAAACTGGCGCGCGACTTCCTGGCCGGCGCCGATTTCGACGATGGTGCCATATTTCTTTTCATCCAGATTGATTCTGAGTGCTTTGTCCATCGTGCTGCGGCTGCTTACGTTTTTGTCCACTGTTTTCCGCCTGCCTCTGAAGATTTAAGGTATCGAGCGCCGAACTGCCCGCGAATTATATCGGTTTCCACTGCCCTGGTTATTTGATGGATATCAATTCGCCAGCTGCCAGGTTGATCTTTATAGCAGATCCGGCGGGCCTGTACCCGTGCCCGATTCAGGATTTTAACGGCCAGGTGTCGCTGAGGCGATACCCGTCGGGCCAGGGGTCGTCCGGGTCAAGCATGATCTGATGCGTGCCGGTTATCCAGGCGCGTCCTCGAATCGAAGGAATGATCGCGCTCTTGTCGCCCAGGGTTGTTTGCCTGACGATGCTGCAATCGAAACGGGAGTCGATGATCGATTCGCCGATCATACGATCCCCAACCTGCATTTCTCCCCTGGCCTGGAGTACCGCCATGCGCGCCGAGCAACCGGTGCCGGTGGGCGAGCGATCGAGTTTCCCCGGGTCTATTGCCACGGTGTTTCTACTGACCCTGACCCCGTTTTCTTCAGTCAGCGGCAGGGTAAACTCGCAAAAGGAAATATGGGCCCAGTCCGGGTTTTGCGGATGGATGAAGCCAAGCTGCTCATTGGCGGCGTGGGTGATCTTTACGCCCAGGCGCGCCAGGTCGCCGGCTTCATCGGGCGTTATTGCAAAACCGAGCGCGCTGGCATCGACCAGTACGAAGCTATCCCCGCCATAGGCGGTGTCCACGGTCAGGGTGCCGACTCCAGGCACTTCCAGCGATACCGCCAACCGTTCGGCGAAGGAAGCAACGTTGTGCACTTCGATACTCTGGGCCTTGCCGTTTTCGCAGTAAGCCTTGACCGGCACCAGGCCACCCGGGGCTTCGAGCACAAACTCGGTAACCGGTTCCTGCATCGGCAGCAGACCACTGTCGAGCAAAACCGTGGCGACACAGATCGAGTTCGATCCCGACATCGGCGGGGTATGCTCGGGTTCCATGATAATGAATCCGTATGCTGCGGCGGGATTTTTTGCCGGCAGCAGCAGGTTGATATGTTTAAACACGCCACCCCGGGGTTCGTTAAGCAGGAAATTCCTCAAGCCCTGGTCTTTTGCAATCCAGCTGGCCTGGTCCCACAGGGTTTCGCCGGGCGGGGGACTGACCCCGCCGACGATGACATTGCCGACTTCACCTTCGGCATGGCAGGAAACCATGTGTACGAGTTTCCGAGTTCTCATGGCTTTCGGAAATGCAGATAAAAATGAACCAGCCAGGCGCCGAGGAAAATGAAATACAGGATCAGGGCCCAGCTTATGCTCGAATGCAACTGGGGTTCCGGCTCGAAGTTGGCCAGGATCGCGAGCTGTATGGCAAACATCGATAACATCATATGCACGATTCCGATGATAAACATTTGCCGGCGAAAAAAAGCCCGGGTCTGTGCCACTCTTTCCGGCGCCAGCCAGTAGTCCCGATTGGGGATTTTCCTGCCGAAGCCGCTGCGCGCAGGGCCTTGCTTGAACCGCAGGTCAATTACTGGTATTCGAAGGATTTACTGGTCAGCACCGAGCGATCCTCATCCAGTACGTTTACCGTCCAGGACCCGGTCCAGGAAGGAATCAGTGTTTTGCTGGTCCAGACGCGCCAGCGCGGCCCCTTGACTTCGAAGGTTTTTTCAAACATGACCTGATCGTTGAAAGTCCATTGATGGGTCACGTTATGGCTGGTTAAATCCTGTAACTCGGTAAAAAATGAAATCGACGTATAGGAACCGCTGTCGATGCTATCCACCATGATTACGGGCTCGCGATTATCGATGCCGATAGTGAACAATGCCCGGGTTACTTCCGCGGCAGCACCACTGCCGCTGTAGGCAACTGCCGCGATGAGAATGAGGGATTTCATAATCGAACGCATCGAGATCTCCTTGAATTTAGTCGCTATGACTATAGCAATAAACCAGGGCGAATGCAGTATCGCCCACGAGCGTTTCGGGTTAGTCCTGACGGCTTGCGTCCCGCTCATTTCGCAGCAGCTCGAGCATGGCGCTTGAGCTAAGTGACAGGGTGCGATTTCTACGCGTGACGATGCCCAGCGGACGATGCACGTCGAGGCCGTTGAGGTAGTGGCTGGTCAAACTCGAGTCCACCATGTTTTGCGGCAAAATACTCCATCCCAGGTTGGCCGAAACCATAACCTTTATCGTCTCCAGATAGTTGGTTTCGAGGATGATGTCGAGCTGGTTCTGACTGGCGGCGAACAGGTTGTTGATGATCTTGCGGGTGAAAGTCCCGAGCGAAGGTAATATTGCGGCGTGCTGCAGTAACTGGGCCGGATCGATTTCCTGCAATGCCGCGAGCTCATGATCGGCGGCCATGACGACGACCAGGTCATCGATCCAGATCGCCTCGCATTCGAGCTTGTCGTCGGTATCTTCGGGCAGCGTCACGATGGCGAGCTCGAGTTCGTTATTGGCGATCGCGACGCAGGCATCTTCCGAATCCATGAAATGCAGGTCGAGATCGACCTGGGGGTAGCGGATTTTGAAATCGCGCAATACCTGCGGCAGACGATGCAGCCCGATGTGGTGGCTGGTGGCGAAGCTAAGGCTGCCCGAGGGCGTCAGCTGTTGTCGGCTCAGGCTCGAGCGGTAGCTCTCCAGTTCCTGCAGGATGCGCTCGGCGTGCGCTTTGAATGCCTTGCCGTTTGGCGTCAGAATGCTGCGTTTACCGATGCGATCGAATAACTCGACTCTTATATTGTTCTCCAGTTGACGAATGCGCTTGCTAACCGCCGGCTGGGTAATATGCAGCCTTTCCGCGGCCCGTGAAAACGACTCGAGTTCGGCGACCGCAAGAAACGCGTTGATCTGGTTAATTTGCATCTCTATTCCTAATTGGAATCAATTTAATGAAAATAATGAATTAGAGTTATTCTAAGTCTGCGCGTAGAATCACACAAGTTTTTACGCGGGTTAACAAAATGGCTGGAAAAACCTTATACGACAAGATCTGGGACTTGCACCAGGCGCCATCATCACCTCCTCGACCTCCGGCCTGCTGCCGAGCCAGTTGCAGGCCGAGATGAAACACCCCGAACGGCTGATCGTCGCCCACCCCTTCAACCCGGTCTACCTGCTGCCCTTGGTCGAGCTGGTCGGCGGCGACAAGACCGCGCCCGAGACCATCGAATCCGCCAAGGCGTTCTATGCGTCGATCGGCATGCACCCCTTGCACGTGCGCAAGGAGATCGAGGCCTTCATCGCCGACCGCCTGCTCGAATCGGTGTGGCGCGAGTGCCTCTGGCTGGTGAGCGACGGCATCGCCACCGCGGCGGAAATCGACGATGCGATCCGCTACGGCTTTGGCCTGCGCTGGGCGCAGATGGGCATCTTCGAGACCTACCGCATCGCCGGCGGCGAGGCCGGCATGCGTCACTTCATGGCGCAGTTCGGGCCCTGCCTGAAGTGGCCCTGGAGCAAGCTGACCGACGTGCCGGAATTTACCGA
>CAMYML010000183.1 GCA_947259305.1 uncultured Gammaproteobacteria bacterium
CGCGGATCACCATGGCGTTCGCAGAAAGCATATGTCGAATTGCGCGTAACGCGTTTTCCGCTTTACCCTCCTGCACATACCCGATCATTGCGTTGATCAGCACGACACCGAAAATAACACCGGCATCTACCCAGTGCTGGAGCATTGCCGTGACGGCGCCGGCACCTATCAGGACATAAATCAGTACATTATGAAACTGGTAGAGAAAGCGTAACAACGGGCCACGCGTTTTGGCTTCGGCAAGGCGGTTGGGCCCGTATTGAACCAGCCTTTGGCTGGCTTCTGCGGTTGACAGGCCGCCCGGGGATGTCGCAAGCAATTCCAGTACCGATTCGGAACTATTGGCATGCCAGCTCTCCGAGCCCAGTTTCTTATCCGGTGATTGCATGTCTTGTTTCATTTTCACTCCCTGGTTATCCGATGACGGATACTATTAACCCGGTCCAAATTATCTATTACGCGGAAGCCATGATTTGGTAGTTCCACCAATAGTAATTTTAACAGGGCCATAGCGTTGCCTCTAAGCGACCTCTACTTCAGGACTGACCACCAGCAGATCGGTATTGGCAATACGAATTATCTTCTCGGCGGTATTGCCAACCAGCTTCCCGGCGATACCCTTAGGCCCCATGGAGCCTACCACCAGGCATTGTGCCCGGAGTTTCCTGGTGAGATTAAAAATCACTCCCCAGGGCAGGCCCTCTTCGATATGAATACACTCTGCTGGGATAGCGTAATTCTCAATCAGGGGTGCCAGGTTTACCTGTGCCTGGGTTCGGTGCAAGCTGCAATGCAGGTAGTTCAAAGTTTGATACTCCCTGGCACGAGGCATAAGCTTCACGTTGTTAAGCTTGACTGCAGCTCGAGGGGTCGGCCGATAAGCTATCCCTGATTATTTGCCAGGCTTCCTCGGCGGTGTCCACGAATTTAAAAAGCGATAAATCCTGTTCATCGATCATGCCTTCTTCCACCAGGGCCTCGAAATTAATGATCCGGCGCCAGTACGCCTTGCCGAGTAAAAGAACCGGCAAGGGTTTGATTTTTCGCGTCTGTATCAGGGTGAGCGTCTCAAACAATTCGTCCAAAGTACCGAAGCCACCTGGACAGGCAACCAATGCTCTGGCGCGTTTCAGAAAATGCATTTTCCGGATCGCAAAATAATGAAACTGGAAACTGAGTTCAGGCGTGATGTAGGAGTTCGGTTGCTGTTCGAAAGGCAAGACAATATTGAGGCCTACGCTCTTCCCGCCCGCATCCATGGCGCCGCGGTTCGCAGCTTCCATGATTCCCGGGCCGCCGCCGGTGGCGACGACCAGTTCGCAAGCGCCCAGTTGCTGCGCATCTTCTGTGATCAATTGCGCCAGGCGCCGCGCCTCGCGGTAATAGCTTGCATTGCTCAGAACGCGTTTGGCTGTTTTTACCTTGCGCGCCAACGCGCCGTCATCCGGCTCTGCACTGGCTTGTTCCAGTGCTTCCTGCAAACGCTTAGCGGAAGTCTCGGCATCGGGGATACGGGAACTGCCGAAGATGACCACCGTCGACTCAATACCATGAGCCTGTTGCACCAGGTCGGGCTTGAGCAATTCCAGTTGCAAGCGCACCGGTCGTAGCTCATCGAGCAGCATGAAATCATTGTCCATGTAGGCAAGCCGGTAGGATGGCGACCTGGTCTGGGCCGTTTCAGGCGCCAGCCTCGCGGCCTCGGCGTCGTCACTTGCGCTCGGAAAAATGTCTGCAGGTTTCGCTGGTCGGGTCATTAAATTTCGCTCCGTACTGCTTGACTCGAGTTTTAAAAAGAAATGGTTTCGCCTTTATCGGGTATCTCGGCTGACCATCCCGCCTGCTCAAGGTGCCGCTGCAGGGTTATCTTGGTTTCAGCCTCACCGTGTATCAGGTACAGGCGGGGATGCGGTTTTTCGAAGTTGTTTATCCAGTCGAGTAATTGCGACTGGCTGGCGTGAGCCGAGAAACCGCCGAGCGTGTGGATCCTGGCTTTAACCGCAATTTTCTCTGCGCCCAGGCGAAATGTTTTGGCTCCGTCCACCAGCGCCCGTCCGGGCGTTCCTTGCGCCTGAAAGCCAACGAAAATCACGTGCGCATTGTGGCGCCAGAGATTCTGCTTGAAGTGATGACGTATGCGGCCGCCGGTACACATGCCGCTACCGGCAATGATGATGGCGCCTGCCGCTATCTTGTTGAGCGCCATCGATTCAGCGGTCGTCGTCGTGTAGCGCAGAATCGGCAGGAAACGATGTAAACTGCTCGACGCGCCCGAACGCATCGCCCGGGCGTCCTCGCTGTTGTAGAAATGCTGATAGCGGTGATAGATTTCGGTAACGGCAATAGCCATGGGACTATCGAGGTAGACCGCCTGATGCCTCAACTTTTCCTTTTGATACAACTCGCCCAGGCGAAATATGATTTCCTGGGTACGGCCCACGGCAAAGGCCGGAATCAGGATATTGCCACCGTTCGCGGAAGCTTCCTCGACGATATTTTCGAACTCTTCCAGGGTTTGATCCATGGGTCGATGATTGCGATCACCGTAGGTGGACTCCAGCAACAAAACATCGGCTTCTTGCACGACCTCGGGGTCCTGCAGCAATGCGGCATAACTATTGCCGAGGTCGCCTGAAAAGACCAGCTTCTTTTCGGCATCGTCCTCGGTGACAAATATTTCCACGATGGAGGAGCCTAGTATATGGCCTGCATCCCGGAAGCGAACATCGATGCCTTCGGCGATTGCGCGGCGCTGCCCGTAATCGCCAGGCTCGCACAAAGACAGCGTCGTATCGACATCTTCCATGGAATACAGGGGCTCGATCTCTGCCTTGCCGGCCCTGCGCCGCTGTTTATTCTCCCATTCGACATCCCGCTGCTGCAGGGAGGCCGCATCCTTGAGCATCACTTCGAGCAGCTCAGCGGTGGGGTGGGTCATAAATACCGGGCCGCCATAGCCATCGGCAACCAGTTTTGGCAATCGCCCCGAATGATCCAGGTGGGCATGTGACAGCACCACTGCATCCAGAGCCCGGGCCTTGAATGGAAAAGCCTCCTGGTTCGCCTTTTCCTCTTCGCGCCTGCCCTGGAATAAACCGCACTCGAGCAACACGCTGCTGGATTTGGTTTCTAACAGATAGGCAGATCCCGTGACCCCTTGCGTTGCTCCAAAAAATGTCAGTTTCGCCATTACGTCCTCGCCAACTTGTGTTTGTACTGCCGCCACCACACTAAACGGAGCACCGCCTGTAACTCATAAATCGGCGGCATTAATTTTAGTGCTCAAATTTCACGTTCCGCTATATCGCGTAACAACCGGCCCAGGATATCGGTACCGGTGATCACTCTTTGTTCTGCGCTCCAGAAAAGAATGAGATCGTTTTCAATCACGTCATCCGTCGCATGCCTGGCCGCAACCTTGAACCCCGTTAACACTTTGCCGAGCTGGGTATCCTCGTCCGCGACTACGATGGGCCGGTGGCAATAGTGGACAGGTTCAGGCGCGGTTTCCGAAAACAGGGCGTCGCGTAAAAATGTATTGCTGTTCAATGCCATGCGGGGCTGATTCTCCGCATTGACGATAATCACCCATTTCTTACCGGAATGGCTAATTTTCTTTAAGAAGGCGTCATCGACCCTGCGCTCGAATTTGGGGAAAACGGGCAGGTCATGCTCTATTGGCAGCATCATGACACTTTCCGCATCGATCACCTCCCCCATCTCGGAGACGGCAATATCATCCAGCTTTAAAAAGTTAATTGCCCCGGTACCCTCAAGCATGCCGACATCGGAATGCGTTGAGTCGATATGTTTACGAATTACCGCGTGCAGATCCTGCTCGCGAAAATAGCTAATCCCCTCCTTGCCGAGCCAACGATCCAGCACCCATGCGCTGGGTTTGGCCACGGGATACAACAGCAGCTGGTAGAAACGCAACACGGGCGCGAGCAACGAGCCCATGCGCATGGCATGCCGCGAAAAGTAAGCCTGGGGAGCAATCTCACCGGCAAAGGTTATGAGAACGGTCGAAAACAAAAAAGCGACCAGGCCGGTCATCACCGAATTAGACAGCAGCGTGAGCAGCACGTTGATGCCGACGTTTCCCCACAGAACCGTCGTCAATAAAAAATTAACGTCCTTACGCAAGGCAAGTATTTTCAATGCCCTGGGGTTGCCTGAATCCGCCTCCACTTCGAGCCGCAGTCGACTGATTCCGAGCAACGCGAGATTGAGACCCGAAAACATTGCCGACTGGCTGATACAAAACAGAATTCCGATCCAGACCAGCCAGCTCAATGGCGTTATTTCCATTAATTATTCTCCGCGTAACCGGGTTGGTTTGCGGGCACCTCGACCTGGCCGGGTTCCCGGAGTAATAGCGGCATTATCGGGCCCTCGCAAAATTGTGGGATTTAAGGGTCATGATGTTTTAGTCTTCAATACGGCCACACCCAGTCACGTTCTTCCGGCTTGTCGATGCCGTATTCGTGGGCATACTGGCGACAATCGATTTGCCGGTCGCGCATGGTCTGCTTGACGTGAGCCGCCTCGGTCCGCAGCCCTGGTACACGGTTGATAACATCGATTACCAGGCTAAAGCGATCGATCTCGTTCTCGATCGCGAGTTCCAGCGGGGTATTGATATTGCCGCGTTCCTTGTACCCGCGCACGTGCAGGTTTTTATGGTTGGTTCGGCGGTATGCCAGGCGATGAATGAGCCAGGGATAACCGTGAAAGTTGAAGATGATCGGCTTGTCGGTGGTAAACAGGCTGTCGAAATCACTGTCAGACAGTCCATGCGGATGTTCTTCCGCCGAAGTCATGCGGAACAGATCGACGACATTGATGAAGCGAACCCTGAGGTCGGGAAAATGTTCGCGTAGCAGCGCGGTGGCGGCCAGCGCCTCCTTGGTCGGAATATCCCCGCAACCTGCCATCACCACATCCGGTGCCTGGCCTCGATCGTTACTCGCCCATTCCCATATCCCCAGGCCACGGGTGCAATGCTTGATGGCGGACTCCATGTCGAGATACTGCACATGCATCTGTTTGTCACAGACGATAACGTTAATATCATTGTGGCTGCGCAGGCAATGATCGGCAGTCGAGAGCAGGCAATTGACGTCCGGCGGAAGATATATGCGCGTCACTTGCGGGCTCTTGTTGACCACCACATCGAGAAAGCCCGGATCCTGGTGGGTGAAGCCATTATGGTCCTGTCGCCAGACAGTAGAGGTGATCAGCAAATTGATCGAAGCGACGGGTGATCGCCAGGCTAAATCCTCGCAGATTGCGAGCCACTTGGCATGCTGGTTATACATCGAATCGATCACATGCACGAAGGCTTCGTAGGTCGCAAAAAAACCGTGCCTGCCGGTGAGAACATAACCTTCGTACCAGCCCTCCAGGGTATGTTCCGACAGCATTTCCAGCACGCGGCCATCAGGGCTTAGCTCGCCGCCGTCGTCATCTTCCGGCAGGTAGTCTGCCAACCACAGTTTCTTGCTGACCGCGTAAATTGCGTCGAGTTTGTTGGAACTGTTTTCGTCCGGGCCGAAGACGCGAAAATTATTGTCGTTCATGGACATGACGTCGGCAAGCATGGCCCCCAGCGGCCTGGTGTTCATCGCGCTGGTTTGTCCCGGAGCTGCAACCTCGATCGCGTAGTCGCGAAAGTCGGGCATGCGCAGATCGCGCCGCAGCAGGCCACCATTGGCATGCGGGTTCGCACTCATGCGGCGTGAGCCCCTGGGTGCCAGGGCCCTCAGCTCGGGCAGCAGGCGGCCTTTGCCGTCGAACAGCTCTTCGGGCCGGTAACCGCGTAACCAGCTTTCCAGCTGCTGCAGGTGTTGCGGGTTTTCGTGCAAGCCAGAAAGGGGCACCTGGTGTGCGCGCCAGAATCCTTCCACCTTGTGACCATCAACCTCTTTGGGGCCAGTCCAGCCTTTGGGTGAGCGCAGCACGATCATGGGCCAGCGCGCACGGCAGACTTCCCCACCCGCGCGCGCCTGCGCCTGGACACTGTGAATATCGTGTATGCACTGCTCCATCGTAGCCGCCATCAGTTGATGCATGGTTTGCGGGTCATCACCCTCGACAAAATAAGGGGTCCAGCCATAACCGCGAAACAGGGATTCCAGTTCATCATGAGAAATCCGCGACAGGATCGTCGGATTGTTGATCTTGTAACCGTTCAGGTGCAGGATCGGCAATACCGCGCCATCGCGGGCGGGGTTGAGAAACTTGTTGGAATGCCAGGCCGTGGCCAGGGGCCCGGTCTCGGCCTCGCCATCGCCGACGGCGACGGTGACGATCAAATCCGGGTTATCGAAGGCGGCGCCGAATGCGTGGGAAATACTGTAGCCGAGCTCCCCACCCTCGTGGATCGAGCCGGGGGTTTCCGGGGTGCAGTGACTGCCGATACCACCCGGAAAGGAAAACTGTTTGAAGAAACGCCGCAACCCGTCCTCGTCCTCGCTCTTGTCCGGGTAGACTTCCGTATAAGTGCCTTCCAGGTAAACCGGGGCCAGCACCCCCGGCGCGCCGTGCCCGGGACCCGCCAGAAAAATCGAATTCAGATCGTACTTGTTGATCAGCCGGTTCATGTGTACATACATGAACGCAAGCCCCGGGCTCGCGCCCCAGTGACCAAGCAGACGGTTCTTGATGTGCTCCGACTTCAGGGGTTCGCGCAGCAGGGGGTTGTCCAGAAGATAAATCATACCGGCGGCAAGATAGTTGCAGGCGCGCCAGTAGGCGTCGATATTTCGAAGTTCTTCAGGGGTCAGCTGAATCTTGTTAACCGGGGATTGGTCCATTACTTGCATCGATTTAGGTTGCTCCTGAATTGAGTAAAGCTGCCTGTTATCCAGGCTAGATACGGCCCGTCAAAGATAACCCGAATACTGACCTTTGGTCCATGCACCGGCAATATTTCCCGGGTATTTTCGGTTAATGAATCAGCAGCAGCACCGGTAATCCCATCGCCAGTTACAACAGGATGGCCGTATTCCAGCGCAGCAGCCTGTTGGCATAACTATCGACAGTAGCGGCAAAGATATGGTTGCCACACCAGCCACCGCATACACTGAATAATGACGCGATAGCTTTCGAAAAAGTCACAAAAATCCACGATCAGGATGATACTGGCGAGAGTCCGCGCCGTGAGCGACGCGGCAAGGCTCAGGGGATATCCGAATGACCGGTTTTCAACTCCTGTTTCATGATTTGCCTGTATTCCGAACCATGAATCGAACGCGCCCAAAGATAGAATATTAACCCGAGAACAGTCCATACCAGAACGATGGCCCACTCGTAAGGCCAGACCAGCGCTGACGGGCTGCCAGGCAGGTAGAGCGCGGTAATGCCAAGCGACAGGATCAACGCGCAATAACCGACCAGTTTGCCATTGGCCACTTTGAACGGACGCGGCATTTCCGGTTCCTTCACCCGCAATACCAGAAATGACAAGGTAACGG
>CAMYML010000184.1 GCA_947259305.1 uncultured Gammaproteobacteria bacterium
CTGCTGGATATAGATTTGTATCGGATCGCCTTCGAAAATGCCGAAGGTGGCGCGCGCGCCCGGATCGTTGTCGAAAACGCCGTCGACATCCCAGTCGAAACGCAGCCACAGGTGGTTGGCCGAGTTCAGATCAGTCGTGGTATCGATATAACCGACGTTACCGGCGCCAGGCGCAGGGTAGATGTAGTCGACATCGCCGGCCGAAGCAAAAGGTGTGTAAAAGACGGTCGGCGTCGACAATCCGAGGGGATTCGCCACCGAGACCAGGTCGGCATCGGCAATCGATGTGCAGGTGTCCGTGGTACTTTTTGTCCACCCAGCCCCGGTCCAGTACTCGGTAAACACCGGCATTGTCAGCGAATTCAACTCAGAACCATGCACGTTATTCATGCGCAAACGGCCAAATTGCAGGTTGTTAGCGGTCGGATCGAGTCGATGGGTACCGGGCGCAAAGTTCGTCGTCACCTCCCCGTCCATAATGCTTTGAATCTCGGGATTGATATCGGCGGGAAAAGGTGCAACCTGGCTTTCATCGAACTTGCTGAACGTCGTCAGCGGCAAATCGGGGCCGTAGCGATAAACATCGGCGCCAAAGGTATAGTCGACGGTACCGTCGTTATTCGCCGTGAAGGTCATTGGCGCCGAGGTATAGCTCACCAGTAACGGGTTGGCATCGGTGCCGTTGGTAGTATCGTCCTGGCTGGCGTCGACACCGATACTGCCGGCGCCCAACTTGACGAATCCGTCACGGTACTGGGCGGTGATGGCGCCGAGGGCATTTAACGCACTGATCACAACGGTCGGCGCCGTGCTGTAGGTGAAATCCTGCCCAATATAGGTGAAAACCCCGCAGGTATCGTCGAACTGGCCGTTGGGCGTGGGCGGAATAGTTACGTCAAAGGCAGCCGGGATGAATCGCCCGACTACGATATCGTCGCCGACGATATCGGCACTGGCCTCGCCGAGGTAATTATCGGCCGTGGTTTGCAACGTAAAGCTGCCGACCTCGGTGTACTGCAGGTCGGTGACATTGAAAACGCCGCCACTGAATTCTGCTAGCAGTATCAGGCCGTTGTTGATCGCGCCCGGGATGCCCGGATCTGGTGTGAAGCTCGCCGCTGCGAGCGATACGCCGAGCGTCGTATCCCAGGCATAGCTGGGGGCAACCGCGTTACCGGCATAGACGCCCGCGTCGAGCACGCCGTCATTATTGGTATCATCCGCGGCGGCCCACAATACTCCGGATACGGTGGCCGCGAAATTGCCGCCGGCCACGGTAAACACCGGATCGGCGGGCGCGGTGCCGCCCGGATTAGGCGTCGGACCCGGAGCGGCTTCGATATCGGTTACTGCGATACCGAATGGCTTCACCGTTAAAATGCTGCTGGTGCCGACAATCACGCCGACACTGTGAATGTTAGTGTTATCGGTAATGGTCAGCCGGTACTGCCCGACGTCATCGCTGTCCAGGTTGAAGTTCGCCTGCCCCGGAACGGCGGAAAAATCGAGCGAGATGCCGCCGCTAGCCGGGCCATCCGGAATGGTAACCGCGGCGATGCTCGGATCGTTCGCGCCCGGCAACACGCCGGCGCGATCGATGCTGGCGTCCAGGGCCTGCGGAGCATAGTTGTAGCTGGTGTCGTTGAAACAATTACTGCCGTCGTTGGTCCACATCTCGATACGCATCGACTGCGGACGCCCCGCAACCTGCACCGAATCTTCGGTGAAAACGAACACGTTATCCGAAAAATTGATCGTTACGCTGGTCGAAGTCACGCCGGCAAATGCATCGGACACGCTGACGGTCAGGGTATCGGCCTGGGAATTGCTCAGGTCGAGAACAATCTCACCGGCGTCTGACGCCACGAAGCTGTAATCGACCGCGCCGTTATCGTCGTTATCCGGATTCGGATTGGTGACATTATCGGCGTCATTGACGCTCCAGTTGCCATTGCCCGAACTGGTACTGATATTGACGGTGGCCGCGTAGCCCGTGAGCGGATTGTTCGACGCGTCTTCGGCGACAATAGTAATCGCGTTCGGCAGGCAGGTGCTGGCGTTTGTCGTCGCGGGCGTAATCGCGAAATGATCGAGTGCCTGCGCGGGCGTACAGCCCTCGATCTGAACATTATCGACGAAGAACCTTTCACCGGCGTTGTCGGCCCTGATAACAAAGGCAATTCGAGTGTTGCTCGCGATATAGGGGGTCAGGTCGACCGAAAATGGCTGAAAGCTGCCACCCTGATCGTCGTTGAATCGCTGGAGTAAGGTCCAGTTCACGCCGCCATCGGCAGAGGCATGTACGTCGAATTCGTCATTGGCTTCCCAGTTTCCGGATTCGCGATAGTCGAAGGTGAGCGTGGCGCTGGTAAATCCCGTCAGATCGGCTTCGCGTTCTATGTAGCGTCCGTTAAGCGGTGTCACGGGCACGAGTCCGCCACGGAAGCGTAACGAATTTGCACTGATGTCTATATTGCCGCCTGTCGGCAAACCGTCATCGGCGACCTCGTTCCAGTCGGTCGCCCAGCTGAAGCTGCCATTCTGGTTATTGTAAGCCGGGCTCGAGAATTCATCGCGAAAGGTTTCGCAGACCAGGCTACCAGCCGTCGTTATAACGGCACTGGCGAGCACGAACTCGCTGCTGCTGCCTCCGGTGCAGTCATTCTTGCGGTAGGCCACCAGGTAGACATTGAAGGTTCCAGCGGTCGCCGGGGCCGTGATATCAAACGTTTCGGTATAGGTTCCGGAGGCGGTGTAGTCCGCGTGATTGAAACAGGTTAGCGGGCCACTCGCGTTGGCGATCAACCAGCCGGTCGCTAACCAGTCGTTGCTGGCGCCACCGCCCGATGTTGTTACTGTCACGGATAACGAGATCGTGGCGCCTGTCGCAACGGTAGTAGAAGCGCCACCGTCAACCGTCGCCGAATCGATCACCGTGGCCGCATTCACCTCGGCCGCAAACAGGGTGAAAACCAGTAGCAGAACGCAACGCAACCAGCGCCCGATACTATGATCTTCAGAACCTTTGTGCATGCATTAACCGATTGAACAATAATGAAATTAAGTATAAACAGCCTCGCCCGCGTCTGCTGAGATCTAATTTGATAATCGCCGACTAAGCGATGAAATCCCCACAATTCTGGACGGATGGCGCATGATTTAGCTGATTTTCGGGAAAATCCTCCCTTTTATTGGAAATAATCTAAAATAATGCTCGATTCTGTGCTCACTCTATAGCATATTTAGGGGCTGTTACTCGTAAATTTTTTCGAACAATCAAATAGTTAGAGAAATGTCTGAAAGTAAAGTACAACATATCAGCGCAACCGAAGCCTACGCGTTGATGCAGAAGGAGCCGAGCACCGCCTTTATCGACGTGCGTTCAGATATGGAATATCTGTTTATCGGTCACCCGGCCGGCGCGGTCAATATTCCGTGGATCGACGAGCCCGACTTCGTCATCAATCCCGATTTCGAGCGCGAAGTGCGCAAGCTGATTCTCGGCGGCGTCATCGCCTCCTCGGCGCACGACAGCGTGCCGGTTGTGTTAATCTGCCGCAGCGGCAATCGCTCCGAGGAAGCCGGCAACCTGCTGATCGAGCATGGTTTCAAGCATGTTTACAACATCGCGCATGGTTTCGAGGGCGAACTCGATGAGCACCACCACCGCAGCACCGTCGGCGGCTGGCGCTTCAACGGCCTCCCTTGGGAACAGTGTTAAACACTGCAGGTCAGTCATCTCGATGCGTCGTCGGAGCGTCGCGCATACGGGGATCTTAACCTGACACCACGCCGATAATCCCTGCCTGTCCTACCTCGGCTCCACAACATCCCGCTACTCGAGCGTAGACCTGTCATCCCCCGGCTCGACCGAAATGCTGTCATCCCGCGGCTCGACCGCGGGATCCAGTTTTTACTGAATACACCCCGAGACTGGATACCGCGGTCGAGCCGCGGTATGACAAAGTTGCGGTCCGACGCATCAGGTCGAGCCGCGGGATGACTGGAATTAGTACTGGTCAACGGCAGGAACATACCGCGAAAGCCGGGACAGACCTTCGGCTCTGTCCCCCTCGCAGCCAGGTTAGAATGTCATGCGGTTATAGGCGTCGAGCGCCGCGATCTTGTAGGCCTCGGCCAGCGTCGGGTAGTTGAATACCGTTTGCACGAAATAATCCAGTGTGCCGCCCAGCGAAATAACCGCCTGCCCGATATGCACCAGTTCGGTCGCACCCTCGCCGATGATATGCACGCCGAGCAGTTTCTGGGTTTCGATCGAGAACAGCATTTTCAACATACCTTCACGCAGCCCCATGATCTGCCCGCGCGCGGTTTCGCGAAAACGCGCGATGCCGACTTCGTAAGCAATGCTGCGTTCGCTGCATTCCTGCTCGGTCAGGCCGACCATGCTGATTTCAGGCACCGCGTAGATGCCGTAGGGAAACAGTTCCGGCTGGCTGGCGACATCCGTGCCGAAGGCGTGACAGGCCGCGTGGCGGCCCTGTTCCATCGAGGTCGAGGCCAGGCTCGGGAAACCAACGACGTCGCCGGCGGCATAAATATGCGGTTTCACCGTCTGGTAATCGTCGTTGACCGGAATGCGGCCACGATTATCGGCTTCGATGCCGACCTTGTCCAGCGCCAGGTCATCGGTGACACCCTGGCGTCCGGCGGCAAACAACACGGTATCGACGGCCATGCTTTTACCACTCTTGAACTTGATCACGACCTTGCCGTCGTCGAACTTGTTGATGGTGCTGATTTGATCGTTCAACCGCACCTGAACGTTGCAATCGCGCAGGTGATGAATCAATTCGTCGACGATTTCGCGATCGACGAATCCCAGTAAAAAGTCGTTGGTTTCGAGCACCGTAACCTCGATATCGAGCGCCTTGAAAATAGTCGCATACTCGATGCCGATGACGCCGCCGCCGACCACCAGCAGCTTTTTCGGGATACGCTTCAGTTCGAGTATTTCATCGCTGTCGATGATCGCATCGCCGTCGAAGGGCACGTCATGCGGCCGCCGCGTGCGGGTGCCGACGCAAATGACAAAATGATCGGCGGTGAACTGGTTGACACTGCCATCATGCTGTTCGACGCTGATCGAATGTTCGTCGAGGAAACGCGCGTGCCCGTACTCGATTTCGACACCGTTGCGCATCAACTGGTGCTGGATGATCTCGATTTCATGGCCAAGCGTCGAGGTCAGCCGCTGCTTGAGATCGTCCGCGCTGATGTTGTCCTTGACCTTGTAGCTGCGTCCGTAAATGCCGCGCTGGCGCCAGCCGGAGAGGAACAATACGGTTTCGCGCAGGGTTTTACTGGGGATGGTGCCGGTATGCACGGTGACACCGCCGACAATTTCGTTTTTTTCGACCAGCAATACACTCTTACCGATCTTGGCGGCCTGGATCGCGGCGCGTTTACCGGCCGGCCCGCTGCCGATAACAATCAAGTCGTAGTGTAGATGCAAGCTGATCTCCCCGGGTTTTCGGCAATATAGCTAATTATTCGACTCGAGTCGTCGTATTTCCTGCCACAAACCGCCCACGCTGCGTGCCAGTGGCGCGGCATCCCTGAGCACGGCGGGCAGACTGTCGATCGCGGACTGCGCTAACCTGCGACTGGCAAATTCGCCGTATACCACGCTATAGACTTCCCGCTTACCGAGATAGGTTTTGAAAACATGCAGGCGCTCGGTATCGACCTGCTTTCGTGCCAGATCGGCGACGTAATTATAGTAATTATCGGGATCGAAGCTGGCGTAGCTGAGCAGCAGTATCTGGATCGTGCCGACGCTATCATCGCGCTGCTGGATCCAGTCCAGCGATTGCCTGAGTTCGAGGTCGAAGCGTTCCTGACTGTTGCGCGGCGGCGCCGGCGGTTCGATCACGGTGTCGGCGCCAGCAGCCGGTGCGGGCTCCGGCTGCTCGACGATCACCGCTTCGCTATCCGACGCGGTTCCCGGCTCGGCCTCGGGCAAGCCCGGTTCCTGCGCCGCCTCGGCCGCCGCCGGCTGCGCTTGCGCTAGCGGCTCGATTGCAGCCGGAACCGGAGATTCAGTCGAATTTTCGGATCTGGCGACTTGCGCCGCGGAAGATTCCGCATCGGCCGTGGATTCACTCGCCTGCGCCGGTTCCGGATCGACCGCGGTTGCGTCCGCGACGATCACCGCTGGCGTGACCGTGGAGCCGCTGTCAGCGTCAGCCGTCGTCGCACTCTGCGCCTCGAGCGCGACCTCGGCTTCGGGGACAGCCCCCTGGGCGCCGATGTTATCGGGTTCGTTCATGGCGAGTGTCGGAATTTCGCTGGTTGCGGATTGACGCAGCAGGTACCAACCAGCGCCGAGGGCGAGCACAAACAGGAATAACATCGCAATGACCATCCTGCCGCCCCGACGAGTCGATTCGGTTGGCGCCGGTTTGGTTGATTGTATCTGGGAACCCTCACGGTCGACGATTTCGATCACCCGACCCACGATTCCCTGCGTCGCGGCAATCTGTTTAGACAGCGCTGAGGGCATCGACAACTTGCCGGGCGGATGATCCGGAAACAGGTAAAATCCCAGGAAAGCCTGCACTTCGTCGGCGCCGAAGGGCATCAGCTGGAAACTCTGCATCCGCGTCTGGTACTGCTGCGAGAGTTGACGCAGTTCGTCGAAACCCTCGGTGCTGCTGGCAATGATCAGGTTGAGCTGCTTGTCGATACCGTCGGTAGACCAGCTCAGAAACAACTGATGGCGGGTTTTCTTGAGCGCCATTTCGAAGTGGTCGGCGATGATAATGTCGCCGTTACCCGCCGCGGCAAACAGCGCCTCGACCTCGGCGCTGCGATCCAGACGGGTTTCGTCACTGCCGTCTTCCGAATCCAGGTCGAGCCAGAAGATCGCGCGCTCGGACAACCGGGACTGGCCCAATTCCTGCAGCAGCCGCGTCTTGCCAACCCCGATTTCGCCATAGAGTAGAAACAACGCCGAGCCCTGGTTTAGCTCACGCGTGAAATCTTCCATCAGGTTTGCAGTTTGACGGGTCAGAAAGAAAGGTTTGCTCACGGTCTTATCATAGTATTTGTTAAGGCAATTTGACTGCTGTCGTTTATACTTCTTAGCAGGACTCGATTCAAATTTAAATTCCCGCAGCCGGAACACTCATTGCCCGAGCATAGATACAACTTCGACGATCTGCTAGCGATTCAGGAAATTATTCGCGCGGCCGCCGCACATAGCCTCGCCACCTACTACGCCTGCTCAACCGCGAATTACAAGTCAGACGGGTCTATCGTGACCGAGGCCGACCTGGCGATGCAGCAGGCTTTAACCAGCGTACTGGCCGAGCGCTTTCCCCAGGTGCAGATGCTCGGCGAAGAAGCCTGCAAAGCGGAACAAACCCGGGTGATTCAGGGCGATGCGGATTACTGGT
>CAMYML010000185.1 GCA_947259305.1 uncultured Gammaproteobacteria bacterium
AAGTGGACTGTCACCAATGGCACTTACTTGACAAAGCATGGTCATTCCCGCGCAAGCGGGAATCTTGTAACAGCTGCTTTCAGTAGTATCAAGATACCGATAAGTCGGACCGCCGCTTACGCGGGTATGACGCCCTTAAGTAAGTGCCATTCTGGACTGTCACCTTAATTCAGAGGTTCCGGATGCCTGCATCACATCGCGTCGCGGGGCGATCGGCACGAGGTTATCTACGAAGACGATCGCGACAGAGGATCGCTCTGATCCCTATTCCACTTGCGGTAGCTGCAATAGTCCACTCTTGACCAATTCTTGCCACGAGTCTATGTACATTCGCTGGGCTGCAAGATTGTTAATGCAAGCCACAACGGTGGCATTAATTTTTCGACCAAACTCTGCCTCCCTTTCGCTTCCCAGCTTTGCCGCATCGGCGATTATGGCTGCTAGCTGCGCCTGGGGTCGCTCGTTCATGGCAGCTTGAGAATTTTCCCAAAGCGCCGTAAATCGTTCGAGAGATATATCCGGTTCCAGGTCGTCTATTACCAGCGTCATCCCGACCGCCAGTTGCGCCCCGTTGCCGAGGTCGTCCAGTTGTTTTGCCCTCGCCGGCGCTTCCGCTTTCTGAATGGTTGCCATGATGTCGTAAGCAGCAGCACAAACCGCCCAGGCTTCCGCCTGTTGATTGACATCCTTTATCTCGATAAATGGCTTGCTTGCATCAACGTAGGCATCGGCGAATGCCGTACTCGAGAAAGCCAGTATTAATACGGCGAAGTATTTTATCGTCGTTCGATCCCGCACCAGTCTTTTCATAAACCTCTTCCCGCCAAATCTAAACATTATCAGGTTCTTCGTCTCTCGGAAACGCCCGGGTAGACTAATACTCAGGCTATTCCGTCTCAGGCTTTTCTTCAATAATATAAAGGTCAATTTGACTGCTTAAAATTTGTACCGGCAGTATTGTAAGCGCTAATTACAAGATAAAAAAACCTGAAAAGCTATCGCTCCGCAGGGGCCGAAACTGAAAACCTGAAATATCTCGAGCTGCTCGCATACCAGTTCATCGCAGGCAGATCTTCAGAACGTGTAGGTGACGGCCGTAAAGCCTTTGATTACATGATCGTCGTCGACGATGGGGCTGTCGGTGACTTCGTCGTCCAGAAATTCCGCGGCGAGGCTGAACGCGATGCGCCAGTTCTCCGTCAGCTCGACAAAGCCGCCCAATCCGGCCTCGAGGCTGATGCTGTTGCCGACGGAATAGGCTGGCCTGCCGGGTCGTGCTGCAGACTCCGGCACACCGAAGTCGTGGTTACCGAGATCCCGGCTCAGCCAGTTGACGCCAAACACCGGGACCAGGCGCAGATTGCCGCTTTGAAAACCCCGCGAGAGTCTTAGCCTCGCCGTACCGCCGCCGATTCGATCGAGCACATCGTATTCGTAGCGAAAGCCGAGTTCGGTACCGCCCGGCCCGTCGTAAACCAGCCCGAGCCCCGCTAGCAGCGTGTCGTCGCGGTCGCCGAGACCTTCGAGCAGGGGGCTGTCGTCCTCTTCGTAGACGCCGATGCGATAGGATGCGATCAGGGCCAGGCGTAAATTACCGCTGCCCGCGAGCCCGTAGCGCAACGCGGGGCCGACCCACTGCAGGCGTTCGCCGAAGTAGGTGATCGCGGGGATGACCCGCAGCACGCTGCTATCCGAGTCCACGTACGGGCTGCCGCGCCCGATGGCGCCGACGCCGGCACCCCACTGTCCGGACTTGCCGAGCACCTTATAAAGTTCGATATCGAGGTTTAGTATCTCGTCTGCCTCGATCGAGAAGCTCGCGCGCTGAAAACTGGGTGGCCCTTTTGGCCGGTAGCCGTTCGACAGGCCCAGCGGCTCTTTGGGGATGCCGATAAAACTCTTGTCGAGCGCCCGGTTATCGTTGATGTCTGCGTAAGCCAGGATAGCGATAGTGCCGGCCGGCACGTCGCGAATGACGTAACTGCCGTCCGCCCGAACCGGGTAACGAACTTCCCTGACCGGGTTGCGAAAATCGCCAAACGCATTCGCGTTGTCATAAACCTGCAACACGAGCACCCCGTCTGCCGGCGCGTTTTGCACGCGCACGTTGATCTCCGCCGCCTGCACCTGCAGGGCGCAACACATCCCTAGTGTAAGAATCAGTAAGCGCACGTATGCTCCCTCCAGAAAATTGCCCGGCACTTTAACATCGGAGTCCGGTGCGCGAAACTGTGTCGAGGCATTCGACACAGTTTCGCGCAGAGACCCGTGCAGCCTGCCTGCGAGCCGCCAAACTATCGCTCCCGCCGCGGCAAAACTGGCCATCAGACGGTCTAAATAGTTTGTCTGCCGACTCACGACTGGCGTTATCATAGGCGACCATGGAGGATGCTGATGAAAGCGATTGTATTTACGCGGTATGGATCACCGGATGACCTCGAGCTGAAGGAGATTCCGACACCGGTGCCGCGGGACGACGAGGTACTGCTGCGGGTCCACGCTGCGTCTGTCAATTCCTGGGATTGGGAGTTTTTGCGTGGTACTCCGTTTGTAAACCGGCTCATGTTCGGGCTGCTGAAACCGAAACCGGGGAAGCAGTCACTCGGCGCCGATATCGCGGGCACGGTCGAGAAAGTCGGCCAGCGGGTAACGCGATTTCAGCCGGGAGACGAGGTGTTCGGGGATCTCTGGGATAGCTGGGGCGGTTTCGCGGAGTATGCCTGTGCGCCTGAAACTTCACTGGAATATAAACCCGCGAACGCCACTTTCGCGGAGGCCGCCGCCGTGCCCCAGGCAGGGGTTCTGGCCCTGCAGGGAATTCGCCAGGCCGGACAACTGGAGCCAGGGCAGAAGGTGTTGATCAATGGCGCGGGCGGCGGCGTGGGTAGCTTTGCGATACAGCTGGCGAAGCTTGCGGGCGCCGAGGTAACGGGGGTGGATAGCGCGCATAAGTCGGATGTCATTCGAGCGCTGGGCGCGGATCACGTGATCGACTATACCCAGGTGGACTTCAGCAAAACCGGGCAGCGATACGATCTGATTCTCGATTGCCAGTGCTATCGCTCGATGTTCGACAATCTGCGCGCGTTAACGCCTGCAGGCACGTTTGCCATGATTGGCGGTTCGATGGCAAGGGTCTTTCAGCTCTGGTTGCTGAGCCTGATCGCGCCGCTCATCGGCGAGCGCAGGAAATTGCGCCTGGTGGCGGCGGGGCCGAACAAGGGCCTGGCCGAATTGAAAGAATTGATCGAGGCCGGCCAACTCGTTGCCGTAATCGACAGAACCTATTCTCTGAGTGAAGTACCTGAAGCGTTGCACTACTTCGGCGCAGGGCTTCATCGGGGGAAAATTGCTATCAGTATGTAATACCGGGTTTTTTGAACGGCATTCAGTTTCCGTGCAACCGTCCAACGCTAGCCGGGGAGAATTCTAAGATCGGACCCTGCGCCGGGTAAAGTGAGGCTTAAAAAGGGATCCTGTTTTCCAGAACGCTCTTATCCTTGAATAAATTGAGGTATTTACCTTATTTGGGTGATTCGAAGTCGGCAATGGATTGATATAGTTGTGTGGGGAAGTTCAATTCGAGAAATGAATCGGGTATCGATTCGCTAGAAGGAGATTAGTTCGATGAGGAAAATCGACAAAATACTTAAGTCACTCGGGGCGCTCGTTCCAGGCTGTTTTTCAAACGCAACAAAATTCGCAACAACCGGGGTATGCATCCTGGTCGCCACGATGTTTTTACCAGCGGATAGTGCCAGGGCAGTCACCTTGACGATAACCGTGGATGGTAGTGACGCTATATTTCTGGCAGGGCGGACCGATGTGGTTATCCCACCGGCTGCCGATCCCTGGCCAGGACCCGGGACTCGTTTGATTCGTCACGGTCCTCCTACGCCGGAAGAAATCCAGGAAACCTTGCCGCCGTTCATCAGCGTAACGGGCGGAGATATCGTGCAGGTCGCGGATCCCGCGGTCGGTGGCATCAGTTTTTTTAACGGTTTTGGCGCGCCTTTTTTTGGACCCGGCGGTAACGGTGTCGACGGCAGCAACCTCGCTCCGCTGGATGGTATCAGCGGCTATATAGGTCCGCAGGGCCCACTGGTTGGTGTCTTTCTCGACAACAGCATTCCGAACAGCGGCCCACCACCAACGACACTCGATTTTTCGGCGGGTGGAATGGGCGTTGATTTTTTATCCCTTGCACCCGATCTGGCACAGATATTCTACATCGGTGATGGTGTAACGGGCTCTGGGGATTTCCAGTCTTTCGAGGCGCCCACTGGTGCAACCCGAATGTTTCTGGGCATTCCGGACGGCTTTGGTTTTGTTGGCCTGCCTGGTGCCTATGATGACAATGACGGCAGTTACAGGATTGGCATAGGTATTAACGAAGCACCGCCTGCTATACCGATTCCCGCCGCGGTCTGGCTCTTCGGCAGCGCGTTGATCGGACTGGTTGGTTTCAGTAAACGCAGAAAAACAGCATAACTGTAAACAGCAGTTGCACAAAAAGCCCCGCCACCGCGCGGGGTTTTTTATGCCTACCTGGTTTTCTCAAAAGCGATTGAGAGGCGATTGTCCCTGGCGCCTGGCTAATCTAGGCGGCCAGATCCTCCCGCCGCCGTCCGCCCATGCGGCGTCTTTCGACCTGGTTGACCGGCAAGAAGGCGCCCAACTCGCCAAGCTCGATGCGGCGATCGCCGCCGTCGCGCCGGTCATCGAGGTGCACGTACTTGCAGCGACAGTTCTGTTCGCTGCAACCGTCCAGCGGCAAGCGGGGAGATTCTGATGACAGAAAGACTTTACCGGCCAGTTTTCCAGCCGCGCCACAGGATATCAACCCGGGCGAGATTTTGACCGCGCGCCACTGCGTGGTCGATCTATCCTTGCGGCCAGCAGATGATGTCGTTAGCTGTGAACGTTTTGGCCTGACGGCTTTACCGGGTCGAGTCGCTGCACGCAACACAATAGCAATCAGCAAAATCGCCAGGACGATTACGATGAACAGGGTATTCATGGCCCATCCTCATGGTCATTCCGAAGCCTGCAGTCGGGGATTTTAATCGCGCAATGCTTCAGCGTTGATATTACGGCTGACAACAAGTCTGAGCGGAGCGCTTCTTGTCCTTGTTTCGCCTCCGTTTTTGGAGTTTACCTCCAAAATATGGCTCGCGGCGAGTGGCCGCTGACGGAGGACACTATAATGCTTCGGCGGGGTGCTCTGCCAGTGAAAAAATAAACATTTCCCGGCAGAAATTTTAATTTATGGCGGCCCGGTTTCGGTTTAGTAAAATCTGGCGCTAAAACCGGGTCTCCGGCTATTCGTTCCGGCTGATTTAATCCAGCGATCGATTCGTTTTCGATTTGATTTCGATCAGCTTCGCTTCGAGGTAATCGATTTCGCGGTTCAGGTGGGTCAGGCGTTCGACCTGGTTGCTATTCCGATCAGTTTTCAACGACGATTCGCGCGCCTTTAACAGTGATCGGATCATCTTGGCCTCGGCGACGGCCAGCCCGAGACTGGTCAGCAGCTTGTCATTCGAGGTGATTTCGTAGAGCGAGGACAGGTTCATATCGGCTTCTCCATAAGTCCGGGTGGAAATATCGCAGGAAGCGCGGTTAAACGAAATAAGACAATTCCTGGAATTATGTAGGAATAATCTTACGCGAGACCCTGGCAGCGGTCCTGGCTGGCAGCCTGACCTCAGCCTCGGTGGCGCAGGGCGGCAAAGATCGAACGCACGTCGGTGCGCTCCTCGCGCAAGGCAAAGGTGATCAGGATTTCTTCGATGCCGGCGATTACGGCAAGCACCGCGGCTAGCATAAAGGGCCAGGCTGCGAGTTCGGCGTAGAGCGCGATATAGCCGACGAAGGTGACGAAGACCGCGATTTTAACGCTCCAGGTGTGATAACCGGTCAGTTTGCCGAACTTGACCAGGCCGACCAGCGTAGGCAACAGGAAGCTGAACACGATCAGTGCATAGTAAAGCAGCTCGCGTTGCGTGATTTCAGGCCACAGAATCCAGGCGCATATCGCCATGGTGCCGAAAATCGTGAAATCGCCCCAGCTATCGAGGTGCGCCCCGAGCGGCGTAATCAGGTCGAGCTTGCGCGCGAGGAATCCATCCAGCACGTCGGTCAAGCCGGAAAATATCAGTGCGCCCAGGAACCAGGTCTCCATTTGCCGAAAGGCAAACACGAACATCAGCGGCGCGATCAGGATACGGATCGCGCTGATCAGGTTGGGCAATTTCAGCATGTCCTGTTTAAAGCTCATTGCGGCAAAGTTCCTCGCCTGGCGGTTATCGGCCTGTTTATCTGGAACATCCGCACTTAAAAAATATTCGGCGCTGCTTTATCATCGGGCATCTCTTCGCTGTTATGTCGGTATTATGCATTACAAACTGATTATGGGTAACCAGGCCTACTCGAGCTGGTCGCTGCGCGGCTGGCTGCTGTTGCGGGCATTCGATATCGAGTTTGAACACGAGGTGGTGCCGCTCTACGTGCCAGCATGGGCGCAGTTCATCGCCGACCATTTTCCAGCGACTACGGTGCCGACGCTGCTGGCGGGCGAGGGCGATGACCGGATCACGCTCTGGGACAGTCTCGCGATCGCCGAGTTCTTGCATGAGCAGCATCCTGCGGCAGGAATCTGGCCACTCGATATGCGTGCCCGCGCCGCCGCCCGCTGCCTGTGCGCCGAGATGCATTCCAGTTATGTCGCGCTGCGCTCGACCATGCCGATGAACCTCAGGCGCACTTACAAAACGGTCGGGGCGGACGCTGAAACGCGGGCTGACATCGATCGTATCGAACAACTGTGGGCCTGGTTTGCCGCGAACTGGGGCGGGGCGGGAGCATACCTGTGTGGCGACAGGCTAAGCGCGGTGGATGCTTTTTTTGCCCCGGTGGCGAGCCGTTTCCGCACCTACAACGTAGCCCTCGATTCCGCTTCGCAAGCCTATGTCGATGCCTTGCTGGATCATCCCGCGACGCGGGAGTTTTACGCCGCCGGCCGGCGCGAGACCTGGGTGCTCGAGCAGGTCGAGTTCGATCAGGATTAGCCGCCCCGATATCAGGCAATTAGCAGGAGACAAGCATGAAATACGCAGTTTTGTTTGAAGATAACGAGGAATTTGCGCATATGCGCCCGCAGTTCATGGCCGATCATTTGCAGTTTTTGAGCGATAACAGCAAGCGCATCGATGCCGCCGGCCCGCTCAAGGATGCCGTGAGCGCGGATCCTGCGGGTGGCATCTGGATCGTCGACGCCGACGACGCCGGGCAGGTGCAGGCGCTGGTAGAAAACGACCCCTTTTATGCCACCGGCCTGCGCAAGTCGATCCGCATCCTCGAATGGACCCGGGTCTTTGCCGATGGCAAAAAGCAG
>CAMYML010000186.1 GCA_947259305.1 uncultured Gammaproteobacteria bacterium
GTCGCAGTACCTCAGCAGGAAGCCACGGATGACAAGCTGGTCGGTCGAGCCGTGGTATGACAAAAGGGGACACGGATGGCAAAGGGCGGAGTCATCCCCGCGCAAGCGGGGATCTTGTGAATTTTGAAACCTTAGGAGATTCCCACCGGGCCGCACAGGCTTTCGCGACGGTCCGACGCTTCGGAATGACTGGACAATTCGCAGGAATGGCTGAAAGGGGCGGATGGTCCCACCCCTGGATTCGTTCTAGCGCCCAATCCCGTAGTAGGTAAAGCCCAGCGATTCGATCTGTTCGCGGTTGTAGACGTTGCGGCCATCGACGATAACGGGCGCCTTCATCTGCTTTTGCATCAGCTCGAAATCGGGCGACCAGTATTCGGGCCATTCGGTCAGCAACAGCAGGGCGTCGACATTCTTCAGCGCGTCGTACTTGCCGCTGATGGTTTTGACGTACGGATTGTCGTGATAAAGATGGTGCACGTTCTCGAGCGCCTCGGGGTCGTGGATACGCACCTCGGCCTGCTGCGCGACGATGGCGTCGATCACCCGCAGGCTCGGCGCGGAATCGAGCGAGGCCGAGCCGGGTTTGAACGAAGCGCCCCAGATCGCAATCTTGCGCTCGTGCAGATCGGCCTTGTAGTGTTGCCAGAGTTTGCGAAACGGCAATTCCTTCTGTTTTTCGTTTTCCATCAACACGGCACGCATCAAGGTCGATTCATTTTGTTTCGACAGCAGTTGCGCCAGGCTGTCGAGGGTTTGCGGGAAGGTATTGCCGCCGAAGCCGCAGCCGGGCGCCAGGTGATGCCGACCGATGCGCGGGTCGGCGCCCATGCCGCGGCGGATGACGTCGATATCGACGCCGAGCTGTTCCGCCAGGCTGGCGAGTTCATTGATATACCCGATGCGCAGCGCGAGCATGCCGATGATCGAAAGCTTGGTGAATTCGGCCTCCTTCGGACTCATCACGAACAGGTTTTCGAGCTGGGCGCTGAAAGGCCTGAACAGCGCCTCGATGGTCAGCTTCGCGGCTTCGTCGTCGCAGCCGATGATCATCGACCCGGGGTTGCGGATACGATCGAGCGCCTCGCCCTCGGAAATATTTTCGGCGAAGTAGACGACGATCTGTTTCTTGCGCCGATTCAACAACGCCTGCAGTTTATCGGTGGAGCCGACGCCGAAATGACTCTGGTTGATGATCAGCACGGGGCCTTCTGTCTTGGCTGCGATCTTGCTGACAATTTCGTGGGCCGCATCGAATTCGCTCGGATTCATGCTCAGAATATGCGTCTGAATCCCGATCGCGGTGCGCGTCTGGGCAAAGCGCATGCGCTTGTGCGCGAACTCGTCGGTCACCAGGTCGCGCAACCCGGGCTCGTTGCGGATGCTACTGCCCATCAGCGTGATCGGGTCCTTGATCTGGCTGTGGCTGACCAGATAGATATCGTTGCCGGTCCTGGCGAGCGCGCCGGCAGTCGCCCAGGCCGTCAGTTCGTTACCCCAGATCGCGATCTTCATGTATCGCGCTCCTGTTGATCGAGAATCCAGCCGAGCAGGCCGTTGGTCGATGGATCGAATCGGGTTGCGCGGTCGTGACGAGTCAGCGGATCGATCAGCGTGGTTGCCATTTGCTTGCCGAGTTCGACGCCCCACTGGTCGAACGGGTTGATGTTCCAGATCACCGACTGCACGAACACCTTGTGTTCGTAAAGTGCGATCAATTGCCCGAAACTGTAAGGATTCAGTTCATCCATCAGTAGCGTCGTGCTCGGCTGATTGCCGCGGTAGCGCTTGAACACAGGCGCTGTTTCATCGCTGTCGATGACGCTGTCGCCGAGTGCGAGAATACGCGACTGCGCGAGACAATTGGCGAGCGTCAGCGTTTGCTGGTTTTGTAAATCGGGATTGCCGTTATCCTGGTAACGCAGCGCCGGCACGACAAAATCACACATCACCGACTCGGTGCCCTGGTGCAACAACTGGTAAAACGCGTGTTGTGCATTGGGCCCGATTTCGCCCCACAGGATCGGACAGGTGTTGTAATCGATCGCCTCGCCATCGCGCGAAACGCTCTTGCCGTTGCTTTCCATTTCCAGCTGCTCGAGGTAGCTCGGCAGGTGACTCAGGCGTCCATCGTAGGGCAGGATCGCATGCGCGCGAATATTGAGAAAATTGATATTCCAGATGCCGATCATCGCCAGCATCACCGGCAGGTTCTGCTCGAAGCGCTCGCTACGAAAGTGCAGGTCCATCGCGTGCGCGCCGTCGAGCATGCGCCGGAAGTTCGGCATGCCGATTTCGAGCGCAATCGGCAGCCCGATCGCCGACCACATCGAGTAGCGCCCGCCGATCCAGTCCCACAGCTGCAGCCGGCTATTGGGCGCAATGCCCCAGGCGGCCATCTTGTCGGCTGCGGCCGAGATGCCGATGAAATGCCGGCGGTACAGCACTTCATCCTCGGCGCCGCTGGCCTGGCGCAGCCATTGCAGCGCCGTGTTGGCGTTGGATAAGGTGTCGATCGTGGTAAAAGACTTCGACGAGATGATGAACAGCGTAGTGGCCGGGTTCATGTCGTCGAGATGATCCACCAGCTGGCTGCCGTCCATGGTCGAGACAAAGTAGATTTCGAGCTTATGCGCCGCCGGCATACCCCAGTCCGAAAGCGCCTTGCTCGCCATGAAGGGACCGAGATCCGATCCGCCGACACCGATATTGACGATGGTTTTTATCGGCCGCCCGGAATAGCCGCGCCACTGCCCGGCGTGAATGCGCTCGACGATCTGCTGCATGCGCCCCAGGGTTTCGTGAATACCCTGCACGATGTCTTCGCCATTTAACGACAGCGAACTGTCCGCGGGCAGCCGCAGCGCGGTATGCAGTGCCGCACGGTTTTCGGAGGCATTGATCGCATCGCCGCTGAACAGCTTTTCTATCCAGGCATTCAAATCGCATTCGCGCGCAAGGCTGCAAAGCAGCTCGACGGTTTTGCCGGTGATCCGTTGCTTGGAATAATCGAGAAGTAAACTGCCCTGGTGCAGGCTGAAATGGTCGAAGCGATTGCTGTCCTCGGCGAGTAACTGACTCAGATGCGAATTGCCGGTCTCGACCGCGTGCTTGCGCAGTTCCTGCCAGGACGTTTTATCGATCAGTGACATCGAATCAGAACTCCTGCTGCTTCAGCCAGGCGGCGAGCGCGGCGCCGATTTCGGGATGCTCGAGCCCGTACCTGATGTTGGCGATCAGGTAACCGAGCTTGCTGCCGCAATCGCAGGTTTGCCCGCGCATGCTGTTTGCCTGGACCGGCATTTCGGCGATCAGCGCATTGATCGCGTCGGTGAGCTGGATTTCACCCCCGGCGCCGGGTTGGGTTTGCCTTAACAGGGCCATGGTGCGCGCCGGCAGGATGTAGCGCCCGATGATCGACTGGTTCGACGGGGCGGAGCCCACGGGCGGCTTCTCCACCATCGCGATCACGTTATGGCTTTCGCCGGGGTGAAACTCGGCGCCGCCGCAGTCGACGATGCCGTAGCTGCTGACCTGGTCGTCTGGCACTGCTTCGACCATGATCTGCGCGGCGTGGTTTTGTTTGAACGCGTTGGCGATATTTCTGAGGTCGTGCGCGTGATCGCCGTCGGGATTGAAGATCAAGACGTCAGGCAGGCTTACCGCGAAATCGTCATCGCCAACCAGGGGCTCCGCGCACAGCACCGCGTGGCCGAGCCCGCGCGGCTCGTCCTGGAACGCGGTCGAAATAGTGACGTCGTCAGGCAGAATATCGCGCACCAGGGCCAGTTGCCCTGTTTTGCCCTTCGCCAGCAGCGCTTCTTCCAGTTCCGAGTGCGGTTCGAAATGCGCTTCGATCGACTTTTTAATCGGGCGCGTGACCAGGATAATCTCCTTGAAACCGGCAGCGACCGCTTCCTCGATCACGTACTGGATCACCGGTTTGTCGACCACGGTCAGCATTTCCTTCGGAATGACCTTGCTCGCGGGTAAAACCCGGGTTCCGAGCCCGGCTACCGGAATAACAATTTTTGTCAGTTCAGCCATATGTTAGGCAATAATCTTCAAGTAAATTCTAGGTTTGAGCGCTATTTTAGCGCATGCGTGCAGAATATCTATATATCGATTTCTCGCCGCTTGGCAAGCAGGCCAGAAATGCTCGGCCAGGGGAATTGTCAGAGATAACGTCAGCTTAGCGGATCAGCCTGCGCAATTTCGGCGATGAAGCCACCGATCACAGCTCGAAGCGGTGGTTTACGCCAGTAAGCTAAACATCGTGCGGTAGTTCTGTGAACCCGCCGAGCTTTCGCCCGGTTGCAGGAAGAGCTCGATGTGACCCAGCGATGAATTGTAAACCCGGTATACACCCTCTTCGAATAATGGTGTGTCGGGGCCTGTCAGTACGATCGAAAACTGATCGGTAACAGGGTCAAACTGTTCGTCATCGATCGCGGTCATCTGCATGTCTATGGCGCCGAAGGTTTTGTGAGACACGGAGAAGTTTGTGTCCGGAATGGCGTCCCATCTGCTTCTGCTGAGGTCCGGCATCTCGTAATTGTCGGTTTGGGCACCATCGTCACCGCCGCCGCTCTGTCCACAGCCGATCGGTAAGATGCTGCTGCCGAGCACGACAGCGCAGGCCTGGATAAAATCTCTACGTTCCATCATGGTTTTCACCTACGTCTGCGACAGATAAGAAAACCGAGCTTACCTTTATCGCTTTACGTAATGCAAGCCATTTGGGGTCAATTGGGGGCAATTTACCCCATTTGGGTAATAACCAACTATTTGGCAAATTAGGGCGCAATTTACCTCATTTGAGTATAGAAATTTGAATTCAGCGGGTGTAACCTCGGGTTCAAATCGTTGATCGGGCGTTACGGGGCCCGGTTATTTAAGGGTCGCATCTGGGACCCGACGAAACAAAATCATGAGGGAGGATGCCGTGTCTGAACCATTTCTTGCACAGATCACAATTGGCGGATTCAATTTCAATCCGCGCGGGTGGGCACAATGCGATGGCCAGATTTTGCCGATAAACCAGAACCAGTCCCTGTTCTCCCTGCTGGGCACAACCTACGGCGGTGATGGCCGCACCAACTTTGCTTTGCCGGATTTACGCGGCCGGGTTCCGATTCACAAGGGCAACTCCAACACTTCCGGTAGCACCGATCACGCGCTCGGGCAAAAATCCGGTGCCGAAAACCAGGTGCTGAATATTAACCAGGTACCGGCACACGACCACAGCCTGCAGGCTTCGGGGTTTCAGGCCTCGGTAGGTGACCCGAATGGTAGCGCGCTCGCGGGCCAGGCGCTGTTTAGCGCGCCGTTTTACGCGACACCGCCCGCTGCCGCAGATAGCGTGAACATGCATCCAGCTACCATTTCGAATGCCGGTGCGGGGCAGGGGCATAACAACATGCAACCCTACCTTGCGGTGAACTATATCATCGCGATAACGGGTCTGTTCCCGTCAAGAAACTAGTCAGGAGGCGCCAATATGTCTGAACCATATGTAGGTCAAATCAAGATGTTCGCCGGCAATTTCGCGCCCCGCGGCTATTCGCTCTGTGACGGACAATTACTCGCGATCTCCCAGAATAACGCCCTGTTTGCACTGTTGGGCACCATCTACGGTGGCGACGGTCGCACCACTTTCGCGTTGCCGGACCTGCGTAGCCGACTGGCGATACATTACGGCAACGGGCCCGGGATTTCGTCTCAATCGATAGGCGAGAGAGGCGGTGCCGAATCCGCCACGGTCAGCGGCGCGCAAATGCCGCCGCACACGCACACCATGGTCGCCAACCAGCAGGATGCCAATCAGAGCATTGCGCAGGGTAACGTGCTGGCGAATTCCACGGTACAAAACAGCTACAACGCGTCAGGGGTTGCCGATGTCACCATGATTCCGGCAACCAGTACTTCCGGGGGCGGCCAGTCACACGACAACATCATGCCCTTCCAGAGCATCAATTACATTATTGCGCTGGTTGGTGTCTTTCCATCGAGGAATTAGGGGGCAAACATGTCAGAGCCATTTATCGCAGAAGTCACAATATTTGCCGGTAACTTTGCCCCGAGAGGATGGGCATTTTGTGACGGTACCCTGTTACCCATAGCGCAGAATACGGCGCTGTTCTCCCTGCTCGGCACCACCTATGGCGGCGACGGGCGCACCACGACCCAGCTACCCGATTTAAGGGGGCGTGCCGCGGTGCATCAGGGGCAAGGCCCCGGGTTGACCAGATATCGACTGGGGCAAAAGGTTGGCGCCGAAACGGTAGCACTGAGCGGCAACCAGGGTGGAGCTCACTCGCATAACCTGCAGGCAAGCAGCGCCGCCGCGGATACACCCGCGCCCGCGGGCAACCTGCTGGCGGATACCACCCCGTTAAATCACTATGGACCTGCGGACAGCCTGGGCCAGATAGCCGATGCGGCGATCTCCCCGGCGGGTAGTGGCCAGGCGCATAACAACATGCAACCCTATCTGGCGCTCAATTTTATTATTGCGCTTGTCGGAACCTTTCCTTCCCGCAGCTAGCATCAACTGTAACCATGCCCCCGGATGCTACAAGCGCCTCGCTTGTACTGCGGCCTGTTAGCGACACCGATGCCGAGTTCCTGTTCCAGCTCTATTCCAGCACCCGCGCCGATGAAATGGCGCTGGTGGACTGGAGCGAGCAGCAGAAGTTCGAATTCCTGCAAATGCAGTTCAACGCGCAAAGCAGTTACTATTACGAGCAGTTTGCCGCGGCGAGTTTTGATGTCATCGAGCTCGATGGCAAGCCGGTAGGCCGTTTGTACGTCGATGAGCGGGCCGACGAGTTACGCGTGATCGATATCGCGTTAATGCCGGAATACCGGCAGCAGGGTATCGGCGCTTACTACATGCAGTCGATCCTCGACCGGGCCGCCGCCAGCGGCCGCGCCGTCGGCATCCATGTCGAGAAAAATAACCCGGCAATGCACCTCTACGATCGTCTCGGCTTCGAGCAGATCGAGGACAAGGGGGTTTACTGGTTTATGCGCTGCGAGCCGGAAAAGGCAAGGGCCGATCAGGAAAAAACGGCCTCGTAGCGGACCCCGGTTTCATCCTGGCCGATCGGCACGATAAAAATCTGCATCTCGCCCAGCGTCGCATGGGATAGCTGGTAGGTCTGCTGTGGCAGCACATCCTGGCTGCTGC
>CAMYML010000187.1 GCA_947259305.1 uncultured Gammaproteobacteria bacterium
TCGAACAGCTGCCAGCGATCCGCAGGGATGCCCTCGAATGCCGCTTTATAACGCCTGTCCCCGGCATCGCTGCCATCGGCATTGCGGATCAGGAGCTTGATGATCTGCGCCGGATAACGCCGCGCTATGTCGCCGTAAACCTCCGGATCCTGCTCACCACTGTCGCCGATCAGAATAAATTTGCGGTCGGCATAGCGTTGCAGAATCGGCTCGATCTGCGCCGGCTTGGTCGCGGTCCCCTTTTTGAAAAAATTGAGCAGGGTTTCGTCGCGAAAACGCACCGCTGTCAGGTTCAGCGTCGCCCAGGGAAATCCCGCGGCTTCGATAAATTCCACCAGAGGCGCGTAAAGTTGCCACGGGCTCGACGAAACGAAATGCAAGCTGGCGCCACCCGCGCTCAGCGACCGATACAGCGCCGGCATACCCTCTACAGCACGAAAATCGTGAAAAAAGGTATTCTCGAACAGCTGCCGATGATCGGTGACGTTGGTGATTTTTATCGTATCGTCGATATCGCTGATCACGCTGATGCCGGGTCCCGTCACCAGTTGCACTTCACCTTCGAAGCGGCGTTGATCCCGCGGGCCGGTCACCGCAATAAAATGCAGCCGGCCCTGATCGGAAACCGCCTCGACGGTCGCGACCGGCAATTGCAACAAGGCATGAACCTGGCCATTCTCTTTTGACCGGGGTAATGCGTAATCCTGACCCGCGAAGCGGATGACCAGCCGCTTGCCGCGCTCATTGTCGGCCAGCAGGAGATTGCCGCGCCGATGAAATACTGCGGCCGTATCCGGGGTCACCTTCAACTCGTAGCCGGTCTCGAGCAGCGCGGCAAAAACTCCCAGCCGCAGCACGCTATCCTGGGGTTCGAAGATCCACGCGTGAATGGGTACCTGCCAATGCGTCTGCTCCGGATCGAGCCAGGCGGCAGTGTTAAAAAACACCAGGTGCTCGTCAGCCTTGATAGCGGAATAATCGGCCGGGATATCGGAGGCCCTGGCAAAGGCGCAGTTTGGCCAGCCGTAACCCCAGCGCCAGGGTAGCAATGAACAGGGTTGTCCCCCCAGGCGCACCGCCTGGTACATCAAATCTGCAATAACCGAAAAAGTCTGTTTGACTGTTTCATCCGTGACCGAGTGCTTGCGACTCAGGGCCGGCGCCAACCTGGCGCCGGTGTCGACGACACACTGCCTTAATTGCTGGTCGGCGTCATGGCGCTGGCCGAAGCCGTCGACTGCTTTACCGCGCCAATATTCCTTATCGTGCGCCACGCAGCAATCCTCCCACGGCGGAGCGTCGCCGAACTTATGCTCGAATCCCGGCAGGTTGGTGGCCAGCAGTTTCCAGTTTTCAGATAAATTGCCACTACAGCCATCGGTGGTAAAAGGCGCTAGCCCGCCACTGCTTTGCACGGTTTGCAGCTGCTGCAGGCGCAGCTCTTCGAATTCACGCACACCCTCGTCGAGCAGGGATTCTTCGCCGAACGCCGTTGACAGCCATAAAGCGGCCAGGCAAAACAATGATCCGGGGATAGAAAAGTTCACTGTTGCGCCCAGAGTTATCCGTTCTTTTTCCTGTCGACGAATACAAAATACAGTTTAATAAAAAGCAGCAACCACGGCGATCCATGTAACAATAAATCGAATATATCGACGGGCCGTACCAGGGCACCGGCAACCAGCATCTTGAGCTTCTCCCATACATGCGGTTCCGGCGTGAACGGAGCCAGACCTAGCGTCAGACAGGCTACGACCAGCAGAAACAATGGAATTTTGCCAAACAACTTTTGCATGGAGCCCTACCAGGCCAGATCAAGCGAATCAGCAATTTGCGATCGCCAAATCCCGGGATTTTAACGCAGGCAGTAACGCCGACACAGACAAAATTTGCAATCCCGTCGAAAAAAAGCTGACACAGTGCGCTGCCGGTTATCAATCCGGGAGCAAGGCGGATCGGATACGAGATTGGCCATTATTGTCGACAATATTGGCAATATAGCTTGAAATTAGCTTCTATTTGGCATATATTGTCGACAATTTATATCTCCGCTGAGACTTCCACAGCAATGAACCTGGTTACCGAACAGCCCGTTACCTCGTCAGACAAAACCTTTTTCCAACTCAGGAAAGATATTGTCGAAGGTGAAGTGTCAGCGGGTTCGAAACTGAGCGAAACGGAACTGGCGACCCGTTACGCCGTCAGCCGGGCGGTCGTGCGCGAAGCCATCAACCGCCTGGAAACCTGCCACCTGGTCGAACGCAAGGCCAATGTCGGCGCGCGCGTAGTGGCGCTCAACCCCGAAAAACTGGTGTCGCTTTACCAGGTCAGGGAATCGCTCGAAGGCATGGCTGCCCGGCTCGCCGCGGTCAACATGAGTGACGCGGAAATTGCCGCTCTGAACAACTTGCTGGATTCCTATTTGCAAACCGTACAGTCCGGCGAAACCTATTACCAGGAAGCCGGCGACGTGGATTTTCACTACCGTATTATCCTGGGCAGTAAAAACGATCACCTGATAGCCATGCTGACCGAAGGCATTTATCACCTGATTCGCATGTACCGCGTGCAACTCGGCATGGCCGGCCCGCGCGTTACCACCGCCTTCGACGAGCACAAAAGCATCGTGCAGGCGATCTCGAATCGCGATGCCGAGCTGGCAGAAATCCTCATGCGGCGCCACATCCTCTACACCAAAAACAGCCTCGAGAAAAAGCTGTTGCAGCAGGCGAGATGAAATCCGCGGCAGGACACAGACCCCACTAAACTGTTAAACATATCCGGAACCGACAATGAATACCGATTACCGCAAACCACTGGCAGGTACAGAACTAGACTACTTCGACGCAGGCGCCGCGATCGACGCGCTCGAACCAGGCGCGTACGACAGGCTGCCCTACACTTCACGCGTGCTGGCGGAAAACCTGGTGCGCCGCTGTGATCCAGCCGCGCTGACCGATTCCCTGAAGCAGATCATCGAAGGTAAACGCGAGCTGGACTTCCCGTGGTTTCCGGCGCGCGTGGTCTGCCACGACATTCTCGGCCAGACCGCGCTCGTCGACCTGGCCGGATTACGCGACGCGATCGCGGCCAGGGGCGGCGACCCCGCCAGGGTCAACCCGGTAGTGCCGACGCAGTTGATCGTCGACCATTCGCTGGCGGTCGAACATGCCGGCTTCGAAACGGATGCATTCGAGAAAAACCGTGCCATCGAAGATCGCCGCAACGAAGACCGGTTCCATTTCATCAACTGGACCAGCACCGCGTTCGAAAACGTCGACGTCATTCCACCCGGCAACGGCATCATGCACCAGATCAACCTGGAGAAAATGTCGCCGGTGGTGCACGCGCTCGACGGCGTCGCTTTCCCGGACACGCTGGTCGGTACCGACAGCCACACGCCGCACGTCGATGCGCTCGGCGTCATTGCCATCGGCGTCGGCGGCCTCGAAGCGGAAAGCGTCATGCTCGGTCGTGCCTCGTATATGCGTCTGCCCGATATCATTGGCGTCGAACTCACCGGCAAACGGCAACCCGGTATCACCGCGACCGATATCGTGCTCGCGATCACCGAGTTCCTGCGCCAGGAGAAGGTGGTTTCGTCTTATCTCGAATTTTACGGCGCAGGCGCTTTCGACCTGAGCCTTGGCGACCGTGCAACGATATCCAACATGACGCCGGAATTCGGCGCCACCGCGGCGATGTTTTACATCGATTCGAAAACCATCGATTATCTCCGGCTGACCGGCCGCGACGAAGCCCAGGTCAAGCTGGTCGAAACCTATGCCAGAACCGCGGGGCTGTGGGCAGACAGTCTGCAAAATGCCGAGTACGAGCGCGTGTTGAAGTTCGACCTGTCCGCGGTCGGGCGCAATATTGCCGGGCCGTCGAATCCGCACCGACGGGTAGCGACCACCGACCTGGCCGCCGAGGGAATCAGCGGCAAGGTCGAAAACGAGGCCGGTCTGATGCCCGACGGCGCCTGCATCATCGCCGCGATTACCAGCTGCACTAATACCAGCAACCCGCGCAATGTCATTGCCGCCGGCTTGATCGCGCGCAACGCCAACGCCCGGGGACTCTCGCGTAAACCCTGGGTCAAGACGTCCCTCGCCCCCGGCTCGAAAACGGTGCAGCTCTATCTCGAGGAAGCCGGGCTGCTGCCTGAACTGGAAAAACTCGGCTTTGGCATCGTCGGTTTCGCCTGCACCACCTGTAACGGTATGAGCGGCGCACTCGATCCCGAGATTCAGCGAGAAGTCATCGAACGCGACCTTTATGCCACCGCCGTGCTCTCCGGCAACCGCAATTTCGACGGTCGGATCCATCCCTACGCCAGGCAGGCGTTTCTCGCCTCGCCGCCACTGGTGGTAGCCTACGCCATCGCCGGCACGATTCGTTTCGATATCGAAAACGGCGTGCTCGGAACCGATGCAGACGGTAACCCGGTGAGGTTGAAAGACATTTGGCCGGACGACGACGAAATCGATGCAATTGTTGCCAGCAGCGTCAAACCAGAGCATTACCGTCAGGTCTACGAACCCATGTTCAATTTGTCGGTGAAGCGCGCTAGTAACGTCAGCCCGCTGTACGAGTGGCGTCCACAAAGCACCTACATTCGTCGCCCGCCCTACTGGGAGGGCGCGCTGGCGGGTGCGCGCAGCATGCGCGGAATGCGACCGCTGGCCGTACTCGGCGACAATATCACGACCGACCACCTGTCGCCTTCGAACGCGATTATGGCGAGCAGTGCCGCCGGTGAATACCTGGCGCAGATGGGTTTGCCGGAAGCAGATTTCAATTCCTACGCGACCCATCGCGGCGATCACCTGACGGCGCAGCGCGCAACCTTCGCCAACCCCAAGCTGTTCAATGAAATGGTGCAGGAAAACGGTGAGGTCAAGCAGGGATCGCTGGCGCGAATCGAACCGGAAGGCAAGGTCACGCGCATGTGGGAAGCCATCGAAACCTACATGGCGCGCAAGCAGCCGCTGATTATCGTCGCCGGCTCCGATTACGGTCAGGGGTCGTCGCGCGACTGGGCGGCCAAGGGCGTCCGTCTGGCCGGGGTCGAAGTGATCGTCGCCGAGGGCTTCGAGCGCATACATCGCACCAACCTGATTGGCATGGGCGTGCTACCGCTGGAATTCAAACCCGGCGACAACCGCCATACATTCGCCATCGACGGGCGCGAAACCTTCGATGTGGAAGGAGAACCAGCCCCGGGGGTCGACCTGAAGTTAATCATCAACCGCAGCAACGGCGAACGGCTCGAAGTACCCGTGACCTGCCGTCTCGATACCGCGGAGGAAGTATCCATTTACGCGGCGGGCGGCGTGTTGCAGCGCTTTGCCGACGACTTTCTCGAGTCGACGGCAGTCAACCAGTGAGTAAAAGGAGATAGATCTCAATGGCATCAGAATTAAATCGTCATTCCCGCTTACGCGGCGGTCTGACGTATCGGAATCTTTTAAGGCCGGCTTTCCTGTCGGTCCGAGATTCCCGCTTACGCGGGAATGACATTTTATTTTTTTCAGAGCCGCCCCTGCAGAAGAAACAGGATATACAGCCATGAGTCATGTTCCACAGATCAGGATCCCCGCCACCTATATGCGCGGCGGTACCAGCAAGGGTGTATTTTTCAATTTGATCGATTTACCGGAAGCGGCGCGCGTGCCGGGCGCGGCGCGTGATGCCCTGTTGCTGCGGGTCATCGGCAGCCCCGACCCCTACGGCAAGCAGACCGACGGCATGGGCGGCGCAACCTCGAGCACCAGCAAGACCGTCATCCTGTCACGCAGCAGCCAGCCGGATCATGATGTCGACTACCTGTTCGGACAGGTGTCGATCGACAAGCCCTTCGTCGACTGGAGCGGCAACTGCGGCAATCTGACGGCCGCCGTCGGTTCGTTTGCGATCAGCAGCGGTCTCGTCGACGCGGAGCGGATTCCGCAAAACGGTACCGCCGTGGTGCGTATCTGGCAAGCCAATATCCAAAAATCGATTATCGCCAGGGTACCGATAACCGACGGCGAAGTGCAGGAAACCGGCGATTTCGAACTCGATGGCGTCACCTTCCCGGCCGCGGAGGTCGAGGTTCAATTCATCGATCCCGCCGATGGCGAGGGCGCCATCTTCCCGACCGGCAACCTGGTCGATGACCTCGAAGTGCCGGGTGTCGGCAACTTCAAGGCGAGCATGATCAACGCGGGCATCCCGACGATTTTTCTCGATGCCGAAGAAATCGGCTACCAGGGCACGGAGCTGCAGGGCGATATCAACGGCGACGCAAAAGCGCTCGCGATGTTCGAAACCATCCGCGCACAGGGTGCGCTACGCATGGGTTTGATCGACGATATCGATCAGGCCGCCGCGCGCCAGCACACGCCCAAGCTGGCCTTCGTGGCGCCACCGGCCGACTACACCGCGTCCAGCGGCAAGGCAATCGCCGCGACCGATATCGACCTCAACGTGCGCGCCCTGTCGATGGGTTTGCTGCATCACGCGATGATGGGCACGGCCGCGGTCGCCATCGCCACCGCGGCGGCCATCCCGGGCACGCTGGTAAACCTGGCGGCCGGCGGCGGCGAGCGTAACTCGATACGCTTCGGCCATCCCTCCGGCACGCTGCGCGTCGGCGCGCAGGCGAGTCAGTCAAACGGCGACTGGTCGGTCGACAAGGCTATCATGAGCCGCAGTGCGCGCGTGCTGATGGAAGGCTGGGTGCGTATCCCCGGCGATGCATTCTGAAAGAGTACTCCGCCAGGGGCCAGGGCAAGTTTTTTTAGCTGACTTTTGCGGCCCCGGCGTGATCCAGCTGTGCAGAATCTGCGTAACCATTTTTTATGCCGCCAGCTTGAGATCGGACTTGAAACAATCGATTCGCGGCTTCAGACTCGGGACTGCAGGTAATTTAAATCCGCAATCCTGCTGGAGGACATGACATGCAAGCAACGCGCAAAGTACGACATCTGGGCATCCACGCACTACTGGTAACGGGCATGCTGGCCATAATCGCTGTCCCGGAGCAGTCGGCACAGGCTGCGGACGATGCTCAAGGTTTTTTTTCCACTTCTTCAGAAATATTTTGGCTTGCAACGTATATATTGATTGTAGCAAGACCTCCGACTGAAGTAGCTGTCACCATTCCAACAATTGTTCCGGGCTTTAGTGTAATAATCCATTTATGGG
>CAMYML010000188.1 GCA_947259305.1 uncultured Gammaproteobacteria bacterium
ACTGTCCGGTTAAGTATCCATTGATTGTATTAATTGTCACCCCGCGGCTTGACCGCGGGGTCCAGAGCTTGATTTCATTGGGTTTCTGGATACCGCCGGCCCGACGCATCGGGTCGAGCCGCGGGATGACAAGATTTATGCCGCCAGGTGTCCGCACAGGCACAGGTACCTGCCGGGACAACAGCTTTTACCTCGATAGATTTCATGACAAAGCTTGGTAATATCCTCGCATGACATCCACGGCACTCCCAGAGGCACCGCATACCCGCAGTTGTGGCCAACTTGCGGCTGAATTGGGCGTCGACATGCGCCATGGCCTCGAGGTCGACGCAGCAGTTACTAGATCTGCTACCTACGGCCTAAATCTGATCGAAGGCTCTGCCAAGACTTCGTTCCTGAAAAAATTCCTGGCCCAGTTTCGCAACATCCTGATCGTGATTCTGTTACTCGCCGCGGCGCTTGCCGGCATGATGGGGGAATTTTATGACAGCATCGTGATTCTGGTCATCGTCATGCTCAACGCCCTGATCGGATCGGTTCAGGAATATCGGGCAGAGCGCGCACTCGACGCGCTGCGCAAGCTGACCTCACCGGCAATCAATGTCCGCCGCGGCGGTCACCTGCATCAGATAAACACCGAGGACCTGGTGCCGGGAGATATCGTTTACCTCGAGGCGGGAAATATCGTGCCCGGCGATCTACGCTTGTTCGAAGCGACGCAGCTCGAGATCGACGAGGCGCCGTTAACCGGGGAATCTTTAGCCGTAGCCAAGAGCACGGATACGATCGCCGATGCGGCCGCCTTGCCGGCTGACCGATACAACATGGCGTACAGGGGCACCAACGTGACTCGCGGCCATGCCATGGGATTGACCATTGCGACCGGCGCGCATACCGAGCTCGGCCAAATCGCTACCCTGTTGCGGGAATCAAAAACCGTTATGACGCCGCTGCAGAACCGGCTGACTCACTTCGGGCATCGCCTGGCGCTGGTTATATTCGTGATCGCGACAATCGTTTTTGTCAGCGGCCTGTGGCGCGGTGAAGACATCATGTTAATGCTGTTAACCGCCATCAGTCTCGCGGTCGCCGCCATTCCCGAGGCTTTGCCCGCGGTAATTTCGATATCGCTCGCCATCGGCGCCAGGAAAATGGGGCGCCACAACGCGCTGATGCGCAGGCTTTCAGCGGTGGAAACCCTGGGCTCGGTGACTTACATCTGTTCGGATAAAACCGGCACCCTGACCCTCAACGAGATGCGCCTGGCGGTTATTGCCGCCGACGGCAAACAGGCCGCCAGCCTGAGCGAAAGCGGCAACCATGACGAATTATGGAATTTGCTCGGCCAGGGCATGGCCCTGTGCAACAACGTTATCCGCGACGAAAAAAATCAGATTGTCGGCGATCCCACCGAGGTGGCCCTGTATCTCGGGGCGATGGAAGCGGGTTTCGAAAAGTCAACGATGGAAGCGCGCTATCCGCGGCTGGCGGAACTGCCTTTCAATGCCGAGCGCCGAATCATGTCGACCTTGAATCAGATGCAGGACCAGGTCACCGTTTTTTGCAAGGGCGCACCCGAAAACCTGCTGCCGCGATGTCGCGATCAGTTGACGACATCAGGTTCGCAGGCGATCGACATCGATGCGCTGTTGCAACAGTCCGACCAACTGGCGCAACAGGGTTACCGCATGCTGGCGCTCGCGATTCGGCGCTTCGATCGGCTGCCCGGCGATTTATCGACCGACGCCGTCGAGAATGAGCTCACGCTGCTGGGCCTGGTGGGCCTGGCCGACCCGCCAAGGGACGAGGTATTCCAGTCGATCCAGGATTGCCGGTCGGCCGGCATCACGCCGGTAATGATTACCGGCGATCATCCGGGCACCGCGCTCGCTATCGCCCGTCAGTTGGGCATCAGCACCGATAACGGCGCACTCACCGGGGAGGAACTGGAACAGATCGAGCTCGACGATTTCATCGCTCGGGTGCAGGACATTCATGTCTATGCGCGGGTCTCGCCCGAGCAGAAAATAAAAATTGTCAGCGCCTTGCAACAGTGTCACGAGTATGTCGCGATGACCGGTGACGGGGTCAACGATGCACCGGCGTTGAAACAATCGAATATCGGCGTAGCCATGGGGCTGAAAGGCACCGACGTTGCCCGGGAATCCAGCGACATGGTGCTGAAAGACGATAATTTCGCCACCATCGTCAGGGCGATACGCGAAGGTCGACGCATCTTCGACAACATCAGAAAATTCATCAAGTACACGATGACCAGCAATGCCGGCGAGGTCTGGACCATATTTCTGGCGCCCTTCATCGGTTTGCCGCTGCCCTTGATCCCGATCCAGATACTGTGGATCAATCTGGTCACCGACGGGCTGCCAGGGCTCGCGCTGTCGGCCGAACCCCAGGAACGCGGCATTATGCAACGACCGCCGAGGGACCCCGACGAAAGCATCTTTGCCTGCGGCATCTGGCAACATATCGTTTGGGTAGGTTTGCTGATAGCCGCGCTTTCGCTGGGCGCGCAGGCCTGGGCATTTCACGGCGGATCCGACAACTGGCAAACCGTCGTTTTTACCGTTTTGACGCTGTGTCAACTGGTCCACGCGATGGCGATACGTTCGGAAAAGGAATCCCTGTTTACGCAGGGTTTGCTGTCGAACCTGCCGTTGCTGGGAGCCGTTGTGTTTACCGTCGGTCTGCAACTGATGGTCATCTACCTGCCCTTTCTCAACCTGATATTTCACACCAACCCGCTGACCATGGCAGAGCTGGCGGTCTGCTTCAGTTTGCCCTTGGTAGTACTCATCGCGGTCGAGGCCGAAAAATGGCTGGTGCGGCAAGGCCTGCTTTACCAGTCGAAGGATTCATCACTGAGAACAGGCGATTGATCCCGGTAAACGAAACAAGCGGGTTGCCGTAACCGCGCGCTGCAGGCCGTGCCGAATTGCCGACCGGCCAGGGTTATGCCCTTTGCGTCAGCACCTTGAGCTGAAATAGCGTGTTGCGCTCCTCTTCCTCGAGACTTGCTTCGACATAACTGATGGTTCGCTCGAAACGCGGGATGACATTGTATTTGAGCGCGTTGACCCGTTTCTGGGTCTTGCGCTGCTCCTCCAGCAGGCGCCGCAGGGCGGTTTCGACTTCGGCCAGCTTTGCCGTCCTGACGATCATGTCGGCGAAACTGGAGCGGGTTTCGTCGAGACTGGCGTCGGTCGCCAGGATACCGACCGGCAACAATGGCAATTTTTGTATCTCCACCGACGGGTACTGCACGCTCATGTTATGCCGCGGCAGCACGTTCGCTTTTACCGCCTGCGGCATGCCGATCGCCAGTTGCTGAATCCGGTGACTGCCCATGCGCATCTGCGTAATGCTGAGCCAGCGATACGCGGTCGCCATCGCCGCTCGCGTCGATGTATTTATTTGCCGGTACTCGGCCAGCTTTTCGTAAACCAGGCGCGTCAGCAGTTCGCGCTTGCGCTCGAGCAGACGGTAACCCTCGTTGAGGAAAACCAGCCTGCGCTTCAGATCCAGCAGCGAACTCTTGGTCGGTGGGATGTTCAGACGGTCCTGCATCTAGGACGATCCATCCCAGCTGTGATACTTGTGTAAATCTTCCTCGCTCACCCGGCTCAACGCGCTTGGCGGCAGCAGGGATAACAGCGCCCAGGCCAGGTCCAGGGTTTCGATAATGTTGCGCTCTTCGTCCGCGCCCTGGCGCACGAAGCTGGACTCGAAGTGATCCGCGAATTCGAGGTAGCGCCGGTCACGTTCCGATAGCTCCTCCGAGCCGATGATCGAAGCCAGGTTCCTCGCCTCCAGCGCGCGCGTATAGGATGCGTACAGCTGACTCGCCACGCGCGGATGGTCTTCGCGGGTATCGTCCTTGCCGATGCCGTCCTTCATCAGGCGCGACAACGACGGCGGCACGTTGACCGGCGGATACACCGACTTGCTGTGTAACTCCCGGCTCAACACGATCTGGCCTTCCGTGATGTAGCCGGACAGGTCCGGAATCGGATGGGTGATATCGTCGCTCGGCATCGACAGGATCGGAATCATCGTGATCGAACCGTGGCGATCGCGCAGCCTGCCTGCACGCTCGTAAATCTCGGCCAGGTCCGAGTAAAGATAACCCGGGTAGCCCTTGCGTGACGGTACGTCGCCCTTCTCGGTCGCGACTTCGCGCAGAGCCTCGGCGTAATTGGTCATATCGGTAATCACCACCAGCACGTGATGATCGAGTTCATAGGCGAGATATTCGGCCGCGGTCAGCGCCGTGCGCGGCAGAATCAGGCGCTCCATCGGCGGATCGTTGGCCAGGTTGATAAACATGACAACATTGCGTAACACGCCGCTGGACTCAAATTCATGCTCGAAAAAACGCGCGTCGGAAAACGACACGCCCATCGCCGCGAACACGATGACAAAATTCGAGCTGTCGCCGGGCAGCCTCGCCTGGCGCACGATTTGCGCCGCAAGCCGGTTATGCGGCAGTCCCGAACCGGAAAAAACCGGCAGCTTTTGACCACGCACCAGCGAGTTTAGCCCGTCGATGGTCGAGATCCCGGTCTGGATAAATTCACGCGGATAGGCGCGCGCCGCCGGATTGACCGGCGAGCCGTTAACGTTGCGGCGCAGGCTGGAAATAATCGGCGGTCGGTCGTCGCGCGGTTCGCCGATGCCGTTGAAGTTACGCCCCAGCAAATCGGGAGACAGCGCCAGTTCGAAAGGCTGGTCGAGAAAGCGCACCCAGGTGTTTTCCAGGTCGAGACTATCGGTACCCTCGAAGACCTGCACCAGGACGACCTCCCTGGAAGTCCGGATCACCTGCCCGTTGCGTCGCCGCCCGTCCTTGTCGCGGATCGCGACACGATCGCCCAGGCCCACGCCTTCCACACCCTTGAGGAACATCAGGGCGCCGTGGATCGAGCTGACTTTTCGGTATTCGAGTTCGCTCATGATGCCGCCCCGCTGTCATTGCTGTACTCCACGCGCATCGCATCGAAGCACTGCCGGATCTTCAGGGCATAATCTTCGAGCGGCGACAAATCTTCGTTCGTGACCGTCGACTTGAGGCGTTTAAGCCCAACGCCGAATTCAAGCTCGATCAACTGTTCGACCGGCACCCCGAGACCGATCAGCTCGCCGCCGCTTTTGTGATACCGCAACACCAGATCCAGCAATTGAAACTGCTTCTCTGGCGAACAGTAGCTGTCGACCGGATCCAGCGCGTTTTGTTGCAACACCGCCTCCTTGATCAGACCCGAGCTCTCCAGCACCCAGCGTTGCGACGAGGATAGCGCCTCCGGACCGACCAGGTTGACGATACGCTCGAGTTCATCGGCCTCCGCCAGCAGCGATAACGCCTGCTGACGGCGCAAACCCCACTGCTGACTGACGTTTTCCGACCACCAGATGGCCGCCCGCTCCGCGTAGTCGGTAAAGCTTTCGAGCCAGGATACCGCCGGGTAGTGGCGCGCATCGGCCAGAGGTTTCGACAGCGCCCAGAAGGTGCGGATGATTTCCTTGGTGTGGCTCGTCACCGGCTCCGAAAAATCCCCGCCGGGCGGCGATACGGCGCCGATCAGGCTCACCGAACCGTGGTTACCGGCAAGCGTGTTGACGGTGCCGGCGCGCTCGTAAAACGCCGCCAGGCGCGATGCCAGGTAGGCCGGGTAACCCTCTTCCACCGGCATTTGTCCGAGCCTGCCCGCGACCTCGCGCAAGGCCTCGGCCCAGCGGCTGGTCGAGTCTGCCACCATGACCACGTCGTAACCCTGGTCACGGTAGTACTCCGCCATGGTGACACCGACGTAAATGCTGGCCTCGCGTGCAACGACCGGCATGTTCGACGTGTTGGCGACCAGGAAGGTGCGCTCCATCAGCGAACGTCCCGTATAGGGATCGGTCAATTTCGGAAAGGTTTGCAGGATTTCAACCAGTTCGTTACCGCGTTCACCGCAACCGACGTAAAGCACGATGTCGGCATTGGCCCAGCGCGCGATCTGCTGTTGCACGATCGTCTTGCCAGCGCCGAAGGGACCGGGAACGGCCGCTTTGCCGCCTTTCAGCATCGGGAAAAAGGTATCCAGAATCCGCTGACCGGTGATTAGCGGCAGCCCGGAACTGGCGCGTGAATGATAGGGACGCGGCTGGCGCACCGGCCAATGGTGATACATTTTGAGGCTTTCTATCGGGCCGTCGTCCAGCCGCAGGCGCACAATAATTTCATCGATGCAGTAGTCGCCTTCGGGTGCATGCTCGATGATTTCACCGCTACAGTCCGGCGGCGCAAGCACGCGATGCTCGATGGATTCGGTTTCCATGACGGTGCCGAGAATCTCACCACCGCGCAAACGCTTGCCGACGACTATTTCGGGATCAGGCAGGTAGTGCCAGACGCGCTCGCGGTCGAGCGCGGATATTTCCAGCCCGCGGCTGATGTGTTCACCACTCATCTGCATGATCTTGTCGAGGGGGCGCTGCACGCCATCGAAGATCTGGCCGAGTAACCCGGGCCCCAGCTCGACCGTCAGCGGGTGGCCAAGCCCCTCGACCTGCTCCCCCGGGTGCAGCGACTCGGTCGATTCATAGACCTGGACCAGGGCGTCTTTTTCGCGAAGATGGATCACCTCGCCGATCAGGTTCATGCGCCCGATCTTGACCTGTTCGCCGTTGCGGATACCCGGCTGGCGGATGGTCACGATCGGACCGTTGACTTCGATTACTTCACCCATCGAATACGCTGCCCTTGGTCGTTACGGTGGAAAACAGGCGTTCGAAAATCAGCTGCTGCAGTTCGTCTTGCCGCCGAGAAATGATGCCCTCGAAGGTATTGTCGAGCATGACGTCGCCCTGTTTCGATACCAGGCGGAGACCGCCGCTGCAAACACAGGCTTCGGGGGATAGCCTGACTGCCACCCGGTCACCGCAGCAGGCCTTTACCAGCGAGTCCCAGTCGTCGTGGTAGCGCGCCAGGTCTTCGTTGCCGAGGGTAGCGATCAACTGTTCGGACCCTAGGCTGGCAACGCCATGTTTGAGTAAACGCTCGAACACCGGGCGATAGGCGGCATCGTCCTTGCGCAGTTCAACCAGCTGGCGCGTAATCTTGTCCATCACCGACTGCACCAGTCCCCAGCGGTTGCGATCGAGCTCGGCC
>CAMYML010000189.1 GCA_947259305.1 uncultured Gammaproteobacteria bacterium
GCCGCCGCCGCGATAGCCTTCCCTTCCCGTGGATAGAATGGTTGCCGCGTGATTCACGCGGCCGCGTGGTGCATCTGGCCTGGCAATTGACAGCGATGCTGACCCTCGGCTTCATCATACTGGGACTGGCCATGCCGGGACGTTCGGAAACCCGTATCGAGCGGATCGGCCGGGGCGCGGAAATATCGATACTGATGGACCGCAGCTCCAGTATGGACGCGACGATCCGCCGCAATGCCCCCAAACTGGGCGAGCAGGCTCAACCCAGTCAGTCCAAAAACGATGCGGCACGCAAAGCGCTTTCCTGGCTGCTCGAGCAGCGCCCGCAGAACCGTTTTGCGCTGACCCTGTTCAATACGGCGCCAATCCGCGTCGCGCCGTTTACCGATGACGTGGCGCTGGTGCAGGCAGGGCTAGATGCCAGCGATATCGGACGCGGTTCCAACGAGACCAACATGGGGCTGGGGTTGATGGCGGCGATCGACGGATTCAACGGTCGCAGCTATACCGGTAGCCGTGCCATTCTACTGGTATCGGATGGCGGCGCCCGACTGGACGACGACCTGCGCCAGCAGATTCAAAACGGGCTCAAACGCAACCGAATCAGCCTTTATTTCATCTATATTCAAAGCAGCCCCAATAGCCCGAATCTCGAACTTGTGGGTACCGACGCGGATGCCAGCCTCGAAGAAGTAGCCCTGCATGTGTTTTTTGCGAATCTCGATAGCGAGTACCGCGTATTCCAGGCGGACGACCCGGCATCGATGGCGGCCGCGATAGTCGAAATAGACCAACTGCAAAACCTGCCGCTAAGCTACTACGAGCGAGTGCCGCGTGTCGATTACAGTCGCGCCTGTTTCATCGCAGCTTTAAGTTGCTGCATCTTTCTGGCGGGGCTCAGCGCCAGCAGACTGGAGCGCCTGGCTTGAGAAGGAAAACGGTTCATAGTGGATTTGCAGCGGCAGCGCTGTGTTTGACCGCCCTGGCGATCAATTATTGGCTGCAGGTGAGTGCGGGCAAAAACATATCCCGTGTCATAAGTCAGATTCCGGCCGCGCTGAGCGCGAGTGACGATTCGTTCCATTCGAACCGGGTCCAGCGTTATCCCGAAACCAGGCTGGCCTGGGCCAATGCCCTGTCTGCAGCGGGCAGTTTCGAGGCCGCCGAGGCGGGCTTCAACGGATTGATTCGCGAAAGCATATCGGCCGCGACCGCGGGCGCCGCACAGTTCAATCTTGCCAACGCCTATTTGCGCCAGGGAATGCGAGATGACATCGCGGCGAACCAGCGCGCTCCGATGCTGGAACTCGCCAAGCAACGTTACCGGGATTTGCTGCGCGTTTTTCCAGGCGACTGGGATGCGCGTTACAACCTCGAACTTGCGTTGCGGCTGGCGCCGGAAAACGAGGCCGCATTGGCCGAAGACAAGGGCAAACCCATCAAGAGCGTCAGGGTTATCGTGCCTGATTTTAAAGCCAAAGACTTGCCATGATCAGATTCCTGTCGCCGCATCGGCTTGTTAAGCGTCACAACCTGCCGGTTCTGTTCGCGTTGTTGCTGTTGTCGGCGTCTGTGTGGATGTCGCCGGTGGATATTGCGCAACCGGTGCATGATATTCAGGTTACCTTCGACATTTCACAGAGCATGAACGTCGAGGATGTCGCGCTCGAGCATGCGCTCGTCAGTCGTTTGCGCCTGTCCAAGGCGGCGGCGCGATCGTTGTTGCTAAGCCTGCCCTGCGGTTCGCGCGTGGGCTGGGGCGTATTCGCGGGGCATCGTGTGATCACGTTGATCACCCCGCTGGAAGTGTGCTCACACTACGCCGGGTTGCTGGCGTCACTCGATAAAATTGACGGCCGCATGCGCTGGGTCGAGGCGAGTAGCATCGGCAAGGGGCTGCACCAGGGGATGCGTGCCGCGCAAGCCATCGGCGACGGGGTCAGCATCGTGTTTATTAGCGACGGTCACGAGGCGCCGCCTTTGCGTCAGGGCCAACGGGGTATGCCGGATACCAGGGGCTTTGGCCTGGACGGACTGGTCGTCGGTGTCGGGGGTGATACGCCGGTGCCTATTCCAAAGACGGACGCGGCCGGCAGGCTGGTTGGCTACTGGCAGGCGGATGAAGTTGTGCAGCAACCGAACCCGTCGTCGGGACAGAGCCACGAAGAACTGTCTCGACTGCACGAGGATCATTTGATCAGGCTGGCGCAACAGGCTAACCTGAACTACGTCGAGCTCGATTCGGTGCAGGCGATTACCACGGCGGTAGAGCGTGCCGGGTTTTCAAGTACCAAATACGTACCACTGGATTTACGCTGGCTGCCGGCATGCCTGGCCTTAGTCGCCCTGTGCTGGCGGTTTTCGCCGCTTCCCCGGGTTGAAAAAAGCGCTCGCAGCTAAGGTCGTCGGCTGCGACAGGCTACCGGTTTTCCGGTAACCGGACCGGCTGTAGAGTTCTGGCCTACAGCCCGAAAAAAATATTTTTTGTTATATTTCGAGATCTCGTGTTTAAATAAAAGCAAAATCAGGTTGCATCTCAATCAAAATTAATCCCTTAGGGCTGAACGGAGTCTTCGATTTGTCTATGCAAATGTTAAAAAATACTACATTGATGCTATGTCTCGCCGCGACCACGTCTATGGCACAGGAACCCATCACGGTTAATGCGACCCGGGTCGATAAGAATCCCGCTGAAATACCGGCCGCGGTCAGCACCATCGGTCAGGACGAAATTCAACTCGGCCGACAACAACTCGGCCTGGACGAATCGCCTGTTCATGCTCAATCGATATAATTTTGCCCAGGACCTGCGCGCATCCATCAGGGGCTTCGGCGCGCGTTCGAGCTTCGGTATTCGCGGCATCAAGATTATCGTTGACGGGATTCCGGAAACCCTGCCGGACGGGCAGGGCTCCGTAGATGGCGTCGACATCGGTTCGGCAAGTCAGATCAACGTCATCAGGGGGCCGGCGTCGTCGCTTTACGGTAATGCCTCCGGCGGTGCGATTCTGATCGAGTCCGAGCGCGGACCGGTCATCCCCTTCGTCGAGACGCGACTCACCCTGGGCGCATACGACTTTGAAAACCTGCAGTTGAAAACGGGCGGCGAGGCCGGCAAGCTCAACTACCTGGTGAATCTGTCCGATACCTCGCTCGAGGGCTACCGGCAGCACAGCGAATTTGAAAACACCCAGCTCAACGGGCGCTTCGAGTACAGTCTTTCTGATACCTCCAGCCTGTTGACCACGATCCATCATACCGACCAGCCGAAGGCCAACGACCCGGGCGGCATCACCGCCGAAGACGCCGAAAACGACCCCAGCCAGGCGCGCGATCGCAACGTCCAGTTCGATGCCGGAGAGGCACTGGAACAAACCCGGATCGGCCTGTTGTATAAAACCAGCCTGAGCCAGGGACGCGATCTCGAAGCCCGGATTTACAACACGACCAGGGACTTTAGCAACAAACTCCCGTTCGTTGACGGCGGCGCGGTATCGCTGGAGCGGGATTTTACCGGCGGCGGCGCCAAGTACATTATCGAGGATGTTGTCGGGGGTAAGAAAAACCGGCTGCTGCTGGGTTTCGATTACGATCTGCAGGACGACGACCGCCGCCGGTTTGAAAATAATTCGGGCACTATCGGCGCCGAGACCTTCGATCAGAACGAACAGGTCACGGCAATCGGCGCCTACCTGCAGAACGAGACCCGGCTCAGCGATCTTGTCGAACTTACGCTTGGCGTTCGCTATGACGAAGTGGAGTTCGACGTTAGCGACGGTTTTCTGTCCGATGGCGACGATTCTGGCAGGATCACGTTCGACCAGGTCAGTCCTATGGCCGGGATCAGCGTCAAGCAAGGCGACAATACCCACCTTTACGCCACCATCTCGACCGCATTCGAGACCCCGACCACGACCGAGTTTGCCAACCCCAGCGGCGGTGGATTCAACCAGGAACTGAATCCACAGGAATCGACCAATTATGAAGTCGGTATAAAAGTGGCGACCGCCGATTATCGTTTCGAAGCGGCTGTTTTCCATATCGAAGTCGATGACGAATTGATCCCGTTCGAACTGGCCAGCCAGCCCGACCGGGAGTTTTTTGAAAATGCGGGTTCGTCCACCCGCGACGGGCTGGAAATCTCCTATTCCAGGCAACTCGCCGATGAAGTCAAGTTTTCCATGGCCTACACCTACTCCAAATTTGAATTCGACAGGTTTACCAACGACGACGGCGACGTGTTCGATGGCAACGATATACCGGGCATTCCCGAGGACCTGCTGTACTTCGATGTTTCATGGTTTGGCGAATCCGGATTTTACGCGGTCTTGAATACGACCTATACCGGCGAACTTTTTGCCGACAGCGCCAACGAAACCCGGGTGGGCTCGAGCAGCGTGTCGGATATTCGAATCGGGTACAACGGGTTTTACGACGACTGGGAGGTCGCGTCGTTTGCGGGCGTGAATAACCTGTTTGACGAGGAATACAATAGCAATATTCGCATCAATGCATTTGGCGACCGTTATTTCGAACCCGCGCCGGAGCAAAATGCCTATATCGGTATTACGGTTCGCAAACGTTTCCCGGGTTAGGCGTAAGCGGTTGCAGTTACCTTAAGGGCGAATAAATCCCGGGGGCGCCATACCTGCCGCCGGGATATACGGCTGTATATCCCTGGACGCCCCTATCGCCGATGGTACCTCGATTGACCGTATCGATAGGGCCTTATACTATGATCCGCACTTGATTGGAGGGCATTTCCCCTGCCCCCGAAACTTCATTGCCCCGAAACTTAAAAATGAAAGTGACATGTCACAAGATGGATTAGCGCTCGAAGTTGCCGGACTGGGCTTTCGCTTTGGCAAAAAGGTCGCGTTGGACGATGTCAGCTTTAGCGTCGCCAAGGGGCAGTTCAAGGTATTGCTCGGGCCTAACGGGGCGGGAAAAACGACTTTTTTTTCCCTGGTCACGCGGCTTTACATTAGCGCCCTGGGCGAAATCCATGTCAATGGCGCCAATCTTCGCGACGCGCCGCTACCGGCCCTCGCGCAAATGGGCATAGTATTTCAACAGCCCACGCTCGACCTCGACCTGAACGTGCGTCAAAACCTGCTTTATCACGCGGCCCTGCATGGCATGAAAAAAAGCCACGCACTCGAACGTATCGAAACCGAGCTCACCCGCCTCGGGATGCTGGAGCGACAGGCCGAAAAAGTCCGCCAGCTAAACGGCGGCCATCGACGCCGGGTCGAAATTGCCCGGGCCCTTTTACACCAGCCCAAAATGCTGTTACTCGATGAACCCACGGTGGGGCTGGATGCACCCAGCCGGCGGGATATAGTAGAACACGTTCATCGAATGGCGCGTGAGCAGAATATTGCGATACTCTGGTCGACGCATCTGATCGATGAAATTTTCGACGAGGATAGTGTCATCGTTCTGCACCAGGGTCGCGTCTGCGCCGACGGTAGCGTCGCCCAGGTGATAGCGCAGACCGGCGCCGAAAATATCGCTGCCGCTTTCGAGCGAATTGTCGGGGACATGGAGTCGTGAAGCCTTTGCATGCCTGGCGCTGCCTGTTAGGGATACTGCTACGCGAATCGCTGCGCTTTATTCATCAACGTGAACGTTTCATCGCGGCCTTGATACGCCCCCTGGTCTGGTTGTTGGTATTTGCCGCGGGCTTTCGCTCGGTCCTGGGGATATCCATTATTCCACCCTATGAAACCTACATCAGCTACGAGGTTTATATCGTGCCCGGACTCATCGGCATGATTCAGCTGTTTAACGGTATGCAAAGTTCGCTGTCCATGGTTTATGACCGCGAAATGGGCAGTATGCGAACGCTGTTGGTTAGCCCGCTGCCGCGTTGGTATCTTCTGGTCTGCAAGCTGCTCGCGGGGACTTTTATATCGATTCTCCAGGTCTACGCGTTTCTATTGATTGCATCGGCCTTCGGAATCTCGATGACGCCGATGGGCTACGTATATCTGCTGCCGTCGCTGCTCGCCTGCGGTTTGATGCTGGGAGCCTTCGCCATGCTGTTATCGTCGCTGATTAAACAGCTGGAAAATTTTGCGGGGATAATGAATTTTGTGATTTTCCCGATGTTCTTCATGTCTTCGGCGTTGTATCCGCTGTGGCGAATGCGCGAAAGCAGCGAGCTGTTATTTAATATCTGTTCGCTAAATCCGTTCACCTACGTCGTCGAGCTGACGCGGTTCGCGCTATACCAGCGCTTCAACGCCGAAGCCTGTATTTATACGTTGATCGCATTGACAGTCTTTTTGGGCGCTGCCATCTATGCTTACGACCCGGCACGCGGAATGATGCACCGCAAGACAGCGGGCGGTGCCTAGGATATGCCCTGTCCGCAGCCTGTCGAAGCCGCTTCATACGATCGCGGAGGTCGTCGCAAAATGTTTGATATACGCAAGCCTGGTTTGAAAATTTTCCTGGCCGGAATGTTCTTCGCCCTGTCCTGTATCGGACTGGCGCGCGCCGATAGCCATGTGATCCGGGTCGGCGTGCTCGCCTTCGGCACCGTCAACTGGGAACTCGACACCCTGCAATTTCACGGCCTGGAGCAACGCCATGGCATTAAGCTTGACGTCACCAGGCTTTCCGGCAAAAACGCCAGCGCCGTCGCCTTGCAGGGCGGCGAGGTAGACGCTATCGTCAGCGACTGGATCTGGGTATCGAGGCAGCGCAGCAACGGTGCGAACTATACCTTTGTTCCGCATTCGCTGGCGGCAGGCGGCCTCATGGTGCGCCCTGACGCGGGGATCAGGTCTTTAAACGATCTGCGCGACAGGAAGCTGGGGATCGCCGGCGGCCCGGTAGATAAAAGCTGGCTGATGCTGCGTGCCTACGCGCAAAAGACCATCGGTGTCGATCTCAAGCAACTGGTCGAAGCAAACTATGCCGCGCCGCCTTTGCTGAATAAAATCATGCTGCGCGGGGATATCCCCGCGGCACTGAATTTCTGGCATTACTCGGCCAGGCTAAAGGCAGCGGGAATGACCGAATTGATCAGCGTCGAAGACATGCTGCCGGCGCTCGGAGTATCGCGTAAACCGCCCCTGATCGGCTGGGTATTTAGCGAGAAATGGGCAGCCGCAAATCCTGCTACGATTAACGGTTTCTTAAAGGCGCTACGCGCCGCGAAAGAAATATTAGCCGACTCCGACAGTGAGTGGGACAGGTTACGCCCGCTCACCCGAGCCGCTAACGAGGAAATTCAAACGGCGCTGCGCGACGCTTATCGGGCCGGTATTCCGGCCAGCTTTAACGAGAAGGATATTGCGGCCGCCAATCAACTATTTGCTACCCTGGCAAAATATGGTGGCCGGGATCTGGTCGGTGACAGTAGCGCGCTCGCGCCCGGAACTTTCTGGGCGGACTTTCGTTACTAGGTCGAGGCATCCGGCAGCATGAAACCGAGCATTCGAAACTGGTCGATTCCGTGGTTACGGGTGGGCTCGCTGATTCTGTTTATCGCTATTTGGCAGCTTGCCGCCGAATTCGTCGATCGGCAGATTCTGCCGGGTCCCTACCAGGTTCTGTTGAGCGTCATCGATCATATCGACCGGGGTGAGCTGGTATTCCATCTGCTGGCGACTCTGGCGCGCGTGCTGATCAGCTTTGTTTTCGCGATGGCGCTGGGCGTCGCGCTCGGCATTGTTATGGGCCGCAACCGGAACTGGGATGCCGCGCTTGACGGAGTGCTCATACTGGCATTGAATCTGCCGGCCCTGGTTACGATCATTCTGTGTTATTTGTGGTTCGGGCTGGGAGAATTTGCCGCAATCCTGGCCGTGGCAATCAATAAATTCCCGGTCGTAGTCGTTAACATGCGCGAGGGTGCGCGCGCGGTCGACCAGGATTTATTGCAAGTTGCAAAAGTCTTTCGACTCGAGTGGCGCAAGCGCTGGTTTCAGGTTTACTTGCCGCAGTTATACCCTTATCTACTCGCATCGGCACGGTCCGGCCTGGCACTGGTGTGGAAGATAGTGCTGGTCGTCGAACTGTTGGGACGCAGTAATGGCGTAGGCTTCCAATTGGGCATCTATTTCCAGTTTTTTGATATCACCAGCATTCTGGCCTATAGCTTTGCCTTCATCGCTGTCGTGATGGCGATTGAATATCTGTTGATCACACCGCTCGATCGACGTCTTATGGGATGGCGGCCCTGAATATGATCGAAGTCGATGTCTCGAGAAAAGCCTATCGTCAAGATCACGATCTATCGGAACTGGTCGTTCTGAGGGATATTCGGTTTAGCGTTGAGCCGGGTCAGTTCTGTTGCATTGTCGGCCCCTCCGGCTGCGGAAAAACCAGTTTATTAAACATGATTAGCGGCCTCGACGAAGATTTTTCCGGTTCGGTCCGCATCGATGGCGGTGCGCCCTCGGCCGGACCACCGCCAGGATACATGTTCCAGTCCTCTCGTCTCATGCCCTGGTTAAGGGTACGCGAAAACGTCGATCTGGTGACGAACGATTCTGCCGCCAGGGAAAACGTCGATGAATTGCTACGCGAAATTGGACTGGAAGATTTTGTCGATGCCTACCCGGGGCAGCTTTCCGGCGGGATGCGTCGTCGGGTCGCGCTCGCGCGTGCGATTATTAACGAACCCTCCTTGCTGTTGCTGGACGAGCCGTTCCTGTCGCTCGATACCCCGGTTGCGAACCGGTTGCGCCGTTTACTGATCGATGTCTGCGGGCGCCGCTCGAGCACCGTTTTATTCGTTACCCATGACTTGCGTGAAGCGCTGTATCTCGCCGACAGGGTACTGTTTATATCCTCTCGCCCTGGAGAAATTGTGCTGGACCACCTGGTCGATATTCCGCGCCCCCGGGTCCCGGAGGGAGAGGACATCGAATTGTTACGCCTCGAGCTGCTGAAAAAGGATCCGCAGTTATTATCCGGGTTGGTGGAAAATGATGAAAACAGTCATCAGGGATAATTGGGCCAGGTCCTGGATGCTCCTTTTTTTATGGTGTTTGCCGGCGCACTCACTGTATCAACCGGTTGGGGTTTAAGCCTATTTAATGTCTAATTGCGAGACCGCAGCGGTAGCGCCCCCTTATATTTCAGCCTTGTGCCGCGCCTGGATGAATTCACTGTGTGAGATATAGAGCAGATCGGCTACCTGGCGTATCAGGTGCTCTTCATAATGATCTTTTTCACCATCGGCATACACCAGTTGCCACATCATTTCGACCACCCGCAGTTTCATCGAGTGGTCATAGTGCTCGTTTAACAGGCGCGTAATATGCTGCAGCGAAACCAGGCGGTCGGCATCGGCTTCGGCTTCTTCCATCAACGCATCGAGCTCCGCCGTCGACAGACCGAACTGCCGCTCCAGCAATTCTCGCAAGCGCGCCTTTTCGGCGGGCTGAACGATGAAGTCGGCGCGCGTGACCTCGACCAGCAAAACCGCGGTGGCGACCCGCAAGGCGTGTTCCAGATTAATCGGGTCAGATTCAATCGACTCGATCGTTAAAAATTTGAGGAGAATTTTTTTCATAGCGATTATTGATTGCAAACAAGATCGTTTTATGCAAAATCTATCGATCTGATTAATAAATTTTAACTATTATGACTCTAACCGAACTTCGGTACATCGTCGCGGTATCGCAAAAGAATCATTTCGGTAAGGCCGCTCAGGCCTGTTTCGTGAGCCAGCCTACCTTAAGTATCGCGATAAAGAAACTGGAAGAAGAACTCGATGTTCGCCTGTTCGAACGCAGCTCCAAGAATGAAATCCGCATCACCGAAATCGGCCAGCAAATTATCAACCAGGCCTATATCGTGCTGCAGGAGGCGCAGATTCTGACCGAAATCGCACAGCAGGGAAAGGACCCCCTGTCCGGACAGTTCAAGCTGGGTGTCATCTACA
>CAMYML010000190.1 GCA_947259305.1 uncultured Gammaproteobacteria bacterium
CCATGAAGGCCAGGAGCTGCGCTTTTACAGTGACCTCCTGAAGGACAAATTGGTGGTGATCAGTTTCTTTTACACCAATTGCCCGACCGCCCAACCGGCTTTGATTACGTCTTTCAAGCTGCAGAAGAGATTGAGGGGTCAACTGGGCAAGGACGTTGTTCTTTTGACCATCAGTGTCGATCCCGAAAACGATACGCTGGAGGTAATCGAAAAATATGCCAGTAAGTTTAACCCCCAAAAAGGATGGCTGTTCCTGACGGGCAGCGAAAATCAGGAGCAAATCCGCGCTTACGAGCAATAAACCGGTTGCGCGGCGGCGCCCGCACAGGACATTCGGAGTTAACTCCCTGGCAGGAAGCGCTGTCTGAATCCGTCGAGACGAATGATATAGTCGTCGGCGGCGAAAAACTCGGGGTCGGTCATGCCCGGCTGTTCATTTTCACGGTACCAGTCGGCGTATTCGGCGACCTCGGACGAATGTCGCGCATAGTACGTAGAATAAGTCTTAACCGTAATCGTGGCCGGTTCAACGGCAAAATCGAAGTGCATCAGGCGCAGCCAGCCGTCACCGATGCCGCGCGGTTTTATCCGACCAAAATCGTAAACCGACTGCCCGCGCCCCTGGTAGTCGGCCAGGATCTGATAGACCGGGTTGCCTGCGTCATTGTCGTCGACGCGCAACGCCTGCCCCCGCTGATGACCGCAGAGCACGAGAAAGATCTGATCGTGGCGGCGAATCAGTTTTTGCCAGACCTTTTCGGCGCTATTGTTGAAACCGGGATCGATACTCGCGAGGTCGACCAACGGATGGGATTCGCGTAACCCCGAGGAGCTCAGGTAATCATGTGTGGTAATAATTGTGGGTAGACCGGGATAACGCGCGAGTACCGATTCGGTCCACATCAACACGTCGTCGCCGGGCTGCATTTCAAGCGCGATATGCAGAAAATCGTAGCCGCCTGCGCTAAAGCGCTGCGCGCTATTGGCGCCACCGCGAAAAGCGGCGAGGTACCAGGACTTTCCGCGAAAGAATTCGCTATCTTCGCCAAAAACCCGGCGGAAGTTCTCCAGGCCACCGACGTGTAGCATACCCATATCGGCGACGGTCTGAGTCAGTTCGGACCACTCCTTGTCGCGGGCCGGAGGAAATCCGGCCACGCTCCAGGCAGCGTCGTAATCGTGATTGCCCGGGGCAACGCCAAACGGCAGACCGGTCTCGGCGATGATGCGGTAGCCTTCCACGGCCTTGGGCAATTCGACTTCGATTACTTCGCGAGTGCGTTTCGCGCGCCTGGCCAGAATCGGCTCCGGCTCGATACCGATACCCCGCTGCTGGTGCGCCGCGTCGATGGTTTTAGTCTGGTGTTGCCACACGTCCCCGACCGACGCGACAAATACAATATCGCCGCCGCGGGTCACACTGCGCGATGCAACGAATTCCATTTGCTGTATAAATAGCCGGCTTGCATCAAATTCGAATCCCTGTACTTTTTGATGCCTGAAATCAATATAATTCTGAGTATCGGGGATGACCGCGAGCGTAAACGCCCTGCTATCCGCGGCCTGGCTCGACTGAATTGGCGTAATCAGGTAAAGGCATATCCAGATTAACCAGATAAATAATTTGATGGGAGTGACCTGCGCGAAAGTCATAACCGTGGCCTGACTGATTTCCCGTCAATATAACCAAAATTCGGGAGGGCGTACAGAGCGCAGCCCGAATACGAATTCGACATGAGGAGCCAACCAGATTGCTCGACAGGATACCGCCAGAATCCGAATCAAGGTCCTGGGCTTACGTCGCCGTCGGCGTGCTCGTCATTTATATGACCATTCCACTCGCGCGGGGATTACGCAATTTTGTGGGGCAATACCTGGGGAGTGAAGTATTTGTCTATGCGGTGGTGCTGCTGGTGTTGTTGGCCGCGATTACAGCTGCGCGCAACTTGCGCCGGCGGCGCCTGCCGATAAGTGCGTATATCATCCTGATACTGATATTCCTGCTTTATATTCTCCTCGTATTCGAGCTTCGCGATATTCCGGAGGAAGCGCTTCACGTTGTTGAATACGGTGTACTCGGTTTGCTGGTATTCCGTGCACTGCTTCACCGGGTGCGCGATTTCAGCATTTATATCATCGCTTGCCTGGTGGTCGGCATGATTGGGATTATCGACGAGTTCATCCAGTGGATAGTGCCATCCCGTTATTACGATCTCAACGACATCAAGCTCAATTTTATCGCGGGCCTGCTATCGCAAATCACCATTGCCGCCGGGCTGCGGCCCGCGTTGATCCGGGGCTGGCCCGGTTATCGCGCGTGGTCCAGGGTCTGTTTCGTCGCTGCGCTAACGCTTCTGCTGCAAAGCCTTGCGTTTATCAACACCCCGCCGCGCGTACAGCGATACGCCAGCAGCATCGAAGCGCTCAATTTCCTGCTCGACGGCAGCGGTATGATGGCGCAATACGGCTACCTCTACGATGATCCCGATACGGGTTGGTTCCGCTCGCGCTTTACGCCCGTTGCCTTGCTCGAGCTCGACCGGGCCAGGGGGCGCGACGTGGCCGCTGTTCTCGATCGCTATATCCGTGGCGAGGGTTACCGCGAGTTCCTCAGCCGCCACAGCATCCTGCGCGACCCCTATGCGCACGAAGCGGGGGTACACTTGTTTCGCCGCGAGTTCCACATCGACCGCGCGCGCGAAAATCCGGCTGATCCAGGCAAACATTACACCATCGCCTATTTCGAAAACCGCATCCTCGAACGATACTTTGCCACTGCCATCAACGCCTCCAGCCATCGCTGGAATGCCGAGGTTGCGGCCGAGGTGAGGCGGGGAGCGGATACCGACGCGGCCTACCAGAGCAATGTCAGCAGTGCACTGATCACGCGCTTTAGCGAAACCCAGGTGATGTTTTTTCTCGGTGGCGGCATAATCGGTCTTTTACTGCTCGGCAGTGGCCTGAACTATATGCAGCGCAAACAATTCGACGCATGAGTGCTCCGCTCGGATCGATCCCCCCTCGCAGCGCCCGTAGCCTGCCGCTATACCTGCAACCGAGGCTATTGTTCATATTTGTCATGGGCTTCGCCAGCGGACTACCGCTGGCACTGTCCAGCGCCACGTTGTTTTTCTGGCTGGCCGAGGCAGGTGTGGCACTGGCCGCGATCGGCCTGTTCGCATTGGTCGGCAGTCCATACAACTTCAAGTTTATCTGGGCCCCGTTCATCGATCGGGTACCGCTGCCGCTGCTGACGCGGATTCTGGGACGCCGTCGTTCGTGGATGCTGTTGATCCAGGTCGGCCTGATGCTCAGCATAATGGCCCTCGGCTTCAGCCGCCCGGAATCGACGCCGCTGCTAGCCGCGATCTGCGCGCTGGCAGTAGCTTTTTTCTCGGCGAGCCAGGATATTGTCATCGACGCCTATCGAATCGAAATCCTCGATGCTGACGAACAGGGCGCGGGGGCCGCGATGACCCAGGCCGGGTACCGTCTCGGCGCAATCGCCGCCGGCGCCGGAGCATTGTTCCTCGCCGAGCAAATAGACTGGTCGCTGGTTTACCTGTTCATGGCCATGCTGGTGCTGGTCGGCATGGCCGCGGCGCTTTTTGCGCCCGATCCCGAACGGCGTAATCCGGAGCTCGCGGCGGAACGAGACCAGGGCGGCCTGCACGCCATGGTGATAAAGCCCTTTGCCGAATTTTTCCAGCGCAACGGAACTCCGACTGCCTGCATCATTCTTGCGTTCATCCTGTTATACAAGTTCGGAGACGCCTATGCCGGTGTTATGGCCTATCCATTTTATTACGAAATGGGTTTCAGCAAGTCGGAGGTCGCGACGGTCAGCAAGATATTCGGAGTCATTGCCACGCTGCTCGGGATTTTTGTCGGTGGGCTCCTCGTCAAACGTTTCGGCATCATGCCGAGCCTGCTCGGCTGCGGTATCCTGCAGATGCTGTCCAACCTGATGTATGCCGCACAGTCTCTCGCCGGGCATGACGTACAGTTTCTATATTTTACGATCGGCTTCGAAAACCTGTCCGGCGGTATGGGTTCTTCGGCTTTCGTGGCTTATCTCTCGGTGCTGTGCAACACGGCCTATACCGGAACCCAGTTCGCGTTGTTTACCTCGTTTATGGCGTTTGGTCGAACCCTGCTTTCCGCGTCCAGCGGATGGGTGGTGGAAATGATTGGCTGGTTCGATTTTTTCCTGATTTCGACGGTGGTCGCGCTGCCGGGACTATTGCTGCTGTTGTGGATGGTGCGCTACCTACCCATTGCGCGGCAGACCAGTCAGGCATTGGGGCGAGCGTTACCTTGATGCTGTCACTAAGGTGATAGCGTAATTGCGGGGGACACAATACCTGTTTCCGGCACGCTTTTGCGGCGCGAAGGCGTCGCCCGCTACCTAATCGGGGGACACAATACTTATTTTCGGATCGGTTTTCGCCCCGCTTTGCCGGGGTGGAGCCGTCTCCCGCAGATCGTCTCAAGCTCGCTGATGAATGCATCCGAACCAAGTGGTCGACCGGTTCGTTCGTGTTGTGAGAATACCTCTGGATCGTGATCGATTCCCTCGGCGAGGTATTCGCCCCAGTCTGGAATTTGCGCCAGCATCAGCATTACGTCGACCAGCTCATCGTTTTGGCCACACAAGTGTGCTTTCGCGCTCGACCAGGGCCATTGCTCTGGCCGGCTGCAAAGGTTCGCATCTACCGGGTTGAGTTCAACGTAGCGAACTGCTCGGTACAGATGCGCTTCATCCATCGGAAAGGAAGCGAATCTTCCCTGCCACAGGTAGCCGCGCCAGCCATGAGTAAAATTAACGTGCCGCGTATAGCGACGGTGGGCTTCTCCGACGGCTTTGTGTAACCCGTCGGCATCGGCCGGAGTGAGTACGAGATGGGCATGGTTCGGCATCAAACAGTAAGCGAGCACCCTGACATCGTACATGCTGCAAAACTCGGCCATCAGTCGCCGGTAAAACCGATAGTCGTCGTCGCAGAAAAAAACGCGCTGACGCCGATTTCCACGCTGGGTAATATGATGAGGGATTCCGGGTATGACGACCCGCGCCAATCTGGCCATAGTTCCTCCTTGAACTGGTACATTCGGGCAAGTAAACCAAATAATACCTGGGAAGGTGCCGAAAATCACGCAAAGGCCAGGCAGATTAGGTAAATAGGTATTGTGTCCCCGGATTACCATGATTACCATCCTTCGCCATCTCCTTAATGTTCAAATCATGACGCCGCAAGCTGCGCTTGTATCTCACATCGATGATTTCCATACGATTTTGAAGTTTGGTCAGAATCTGCGAATGGCTCTGATCAGTATTTCCGTCTCTGGCCTCGAGATAGGCAACATTTTCCTTTAATTTTTCCAGTTCACGTATTTCGATGTTGTGTACTGCATTACGTTGTCCCAATCGAGTTACGAGTAGATCGAAAGAGGACAGGTTTGCAAGTCCGGAAAGGGTCAGCGCAACACCTCCGAGCGCGACCGCAATGGCCGTTGATCGAGGGCGGTACCTCTTGATCACGAGACGAAACCCGATTCCTGCCACTATCAGAGCAAGCAGCAGACTCACGGCATGAAACAGGTCAGTCCAACTCATAAGGGTATGATGGCATGCCGGGGTAACGATTTGAACATTGGAGTGGCCGTTGTACGATCCTATTTTGCATAGATTATAGGATTGACACAGAGGATGGACCACGGCAGATTATTGGGTATTGAGCGTAAGTTTTCTTCATAGCTGACGCTCAGATGAGCTTGCTGGGCTTCTCGAATCGGCCAGGAACGGCCCCCCGGCCTTCGTTTAATCGAAAATAACTCCATCCACGCACCATGCGCACTCTTTTGAGCAATTGGTTGTCGATTGATTCAAATCAAACCCCTAATAATTGTAGGGTATATCCTATTCATATTAGTGACGAGACCGACGATAGCTGTCCATTTTAAATATCTAATATGAGGAATGGGAAAATGAAAATCACAACTTGGATTTGTTTGATTTGTTGTATCTCTTTTACGGGTTCGGCATTGGCCTTCAACAGTCAAGTTACGGCTGGAATAGAGAATTGGACCTCGTCAGAAGAATATGAGGAAGATAGTGGCTTCACCAGCGAAGGCGACTATACCGGGAATGAAACCTTTGCAAGCTACACGTATTTTTTATCCCCTGTGGAAGATAATGGCGAGCCACTCGATCTGCTGCCGTTTTTTTTCTCTCGCTCCAGCTATGTATACGGCAATTTTTATACTGGCGGCTGGGATTTTGATGACGCCGATACTGACTATTCCAGTGAAAAGGATTGGACTGGTCTTGGAGTGGGGGGGCTCTTTTATTTGATCCCAGATACCGCTATAGGCGCCAGGTACTTTACCCAGAACGGTGATTGGGAAGATAACGATGCCGTTGTAGATGATACCTATGACGAGGATCGCGATGGGTGGAGGGTTTGGGTAAGACATTATTTAGACGACTTCAATCGCGTGTCGATAAGGCTCAGTCAAACCGATAGAGAACGAGACTTTGCCAATGGCTTTGAACGTAGCGATACGTACCGATGGCTTGTATTGAGTTATGGCGGTGTATTGGGTCAGCAATCCAATATTTACCTGAGTGCTGCTATAGGCCAGGGAAGCAGAGACAGGGACCAATCGAACGCCAATGATCTGGACCATGATCTAACAAGTTACAGCATTACCGTTGGCCCGGTTTACCGGCATTTTGCAATATACTTTTCCTGGGATTATTACGAGTGGGACCCAGAGTATGATGGTGGATGGGAAGCCGACGAAACATCCTATACCATTTCCCCGAATTACTGGTTTAACGAGCAGATAATGCTTGGAGGTGATCTTTCCTATTGGTCCTGGGATGAATCTGGTAATGATTACGACTTTGAAGAAAGCGGTACAAGTATTGAAATCAAGGTTAGATACCGGTTTTAAAGAAGATAGGAATTATAAATGTTTTGTTTGGGGTTGACCGAACCAATGTGGCCGATTAACTCACTTAATTTCAGGTCTTAGCAAAACTGGAATACTGGACACCCAGGTTGCGGCAACAGCTTCTATTTGTTTAGGCTAGCAACGGCTGCTTCGGGTCG
>CAMYML010000191.1 GCA_947259305.1 uncultured Gammaproteobacteria bacterium
TTTGTCGCAGGCTGTTTACTGTACACTACAACCTGCGACTCTACATCCTCAAACTGCAGCGCAGGGGTTGCACGCGGCGAGTTATCGTCTATTTCTGCGGAAAGCGCGCAAATATCATCCTGTCCCCGCGCCAGAATATCAAGCCAGGAATCGATTTCCTGCGGCGAATCGTCTACCTCGCGGATGCGCAGGATTTCGATCATCGCGTTCAACACCGGTAGAACACACTGCATTGCGATGTCGTCGAGGTCTTCCTGCACTAGCTAGCCCTGTGTTTATTTATCCATTATTTCCTACTGTATAGACCATTTTCCGGGCTTTTTCAGAGGCCGTCAGGTCGGCAAATATCTATGCTGGCAAATAGCTCAGGATCGCATTAGCCAGGTGCGGCATTACTGCCCGAATCGAGCGTTGCCAGTATTTTCCTGCGCCCTTTGACAAGCTTGGTTGGGTAACGGGGCTTGAGTGGAAATTAACAGATAATGATCTGGTTCTTACCGTTTAACTTGGCCTGGTAAAGCGCCTTGTCAGCCCGCTTGAAAGTGCTCATAAAGGTATCGCCATGCCGCACCAGGGTAATACCGATGCTAATCTGTACCTGGCCGTTTACGCCGCAAGCGCTCAGTTCCAGGTTGTCGATGCTGCTGCGAATACGTTCGCTGACATCGATCGCGCCGTGGATGTCGGTCTGCGCCAGACCGCAGACAAATTCATCACCGCCGTAGCGGAAGACCAGGTCGGTGTTACGTACCACCTGACTGATGACATCGGCCACCTCGCGCAGTACCTGGTCACCGACATCGTGGCCATGGCCGTCATTAATCGCCTTGAAACCGTCGAGATCCATTACCAGTACCGCCATCGCCTGACTGTGACGTTTCGCCAGGTCGATTTCGCGCGGCAGGTTCATTTCCATCGCCAGGCGATTGTTCAATCCGGTCAACGGATCGCGGTAAGCCGACTTGAGCGCGATCTGGTACATCAATGCATTCTTGATCGGGTAAATCAGCGAGCACAGCAAATCCTCGAGTTCGCAAAGCTCACGGCTATTGAAACTGGAAAGTTTGAACAACGTAAGTTCGCCCAGCATCCGGTTTTGAATCTTGAGTCGGTAGTTGGCGTTGAATCCCTCGATCACGCCGTGTTCTACAGTGGCATTGATATCGCTACAGCTGAATCGATATCCACAGTAATTCACCCCTTCCGCTATTTCGGCCATGAAGGCTTCGATTATCTGCGCAATGTCCAGGTGGCGTGATAATAGATCCGACAGCTGCAAAATACGGAGATGCTTTCTATTCCCCGGTGTCGGCTCAGCCGAACGCGGGTCCAGTGCGATGACCTGCGCCGGCACCTGCGGTGTGGATTTATCAGTGTTAACCAGTTGTGTAGTTTGCGACATTCTCAATCACCTGTGTCTTTACTGCTTTATGCATAAAAATACATGCCAAATGCATGCCAAGTTTTAAACCTCTTTAATATCAGTAAGTTATATTCAGATATTTTTGGCATGGAGGCGAAATGGCAATATTTTGTCGATTTTTGGCCGCAAAATACGAAAAACAGTCGGCATTCAGGCTCAAGAAGTCGTCGCAATGGCCGAATAATATTGCAGGTGACAGATTTTTAACGCTTACACCGACCAATCTGCACCGGGATTAACCATCCGGGGCAGCAGCTCGCCGCTTAAACGGCAGCTCCTTACCCGGGGCGGACAATATTTGCCAATATGGACATCAAAATTCCCAGTGATTTGCCTGCGACGAAACCGGTAGTTTCGCAAGTCGGCGACTTGCTGGCGCAACTCAAGGCGGCGGGCACGATAGAAGCCGAGGTCCTCAAGCTATTGCCGGGCAACAAGCTGCTATTGTCCAGTCGACTCGGCGATATTCTGACCAGTAACAGCCTCAACTACCAGGCAGGCGACCGGCTCAACCTGCGATTCGACGACAGCGCGCAGCAACCGGTGCTGAGGGTTAGCCCGCGCCCTGGTAAACCGCTGCTACTGGATAGCCGGCAGAATCCAGAACTGACCCGGGCATTGACGTCTGACCGGCCGATGCTGGCAAGGGTTATCAGGATCGTCGCCCAACAGGCCGAAATTCGGCTGGCCGACCAGACCCTGAAACTGCCGCGCCAGGTTGCGCTGGTAAAAAACCAGTTACTGAGTCTGCGACGCAATGACGCTCGCCACAGCATTGAAATCACCCGGCTCGAACGTAAGGCGGTTTACAAGGCCATATTGAAGCAGCTGATTCCGCAACAGGCTGACAGCAGGACTTCGAGCCTGGTCAGATTGCTTAATCTGATAGCTCCGAGTACAGTCGAACCTCGACCAGCACCGCCACAGAGGCCCGAAACCAGTCGCTCACAATGGCCGACCAAACCGATGCCAGCGCCTGTTGCTGGCGGCAAACCTGTTAGCAGAGTGGGTGCCGGCCATAGCTTCGAGCAGGCGCTTACCATACGCGCTAGCGGCGGCCCGCAAACGGCGGCGACCGCTGCATCCAGCGAGCCCGGTAAAAGCAGCGAAACCAGTTCCGCGCCCAGGCCAGGCTTCGCGGCCCGGCCGCTATCGGCAATTGACTCGAGAAACCCGCTGCCAGGCGCCCTGCAGGCTGCACCTGCTGCCAACAGAAGCGTTCCGCTTACGCATCCCATGAACACAATCCTGGGCAGCAGCAAAACCCGCGAATCCGTCGTCACCAGGTCCGCGGCCTTGCAGCACCCGGCTAATCCAGGACGGCCATCGGGGCCTCTCATGCAAGCCGGCGGGGCCGCGCCGACCACCCGCGGCACCGATATCGAAAATACGGGTAGTCAAACCAGAAACGGGCGCGCAATCCCGGTCAACGAGCCTTACCGGCACGCGACAGCACCTGTCCAGGGAGCACAAACTGCCGCCGGGCAAGCCACTCCGACTGGTCCAGCGCAAGCGACAAGTCTGTCGGGGCAGCCGCTGGGCACGAACGCGTCGCTGGCACCAGCGCTGCAGCCGTTACTACAACTGGTCACCCGGTTCCCTGACATCGACGCTGCCCAGATAAAGAAATGGCTCGAATTCGCACGCCTGATATACCCTTCCAAAGCGACAGTTTCGACAGCGCCGTCAGCCGATATTTTCAGGCTGTTGAAACAGTTCAGCGCGGGCGAAAGCTTCAGCCGCGATCTGGCCCAGGCATTGCAGCAGAATCCCCGGGTTTCCGCAGACGCCGACTCGTCCACGACCAGGGCGCAGGCCCAGGAAGCACTGTTACTGCAAGCCAGGGAGGGCTTCAAATTAATCGAGCAAAGCCTGTCACAAAACCTGCTACAGCGCGCGACCCTGGGATTGCAGCAGGAAACGCAGCAGCCGCTCTCGCTCGGTTTTGCGTTGCCCTATGCCGACGACCAGCAAACAAAATCGCTTTACATCGATCTTGCAGAGCGTAACCAGGCGCAAGACGAGGACGACAAAAGCTGGGATATCAGGCTCAGTTTCGAGCTGGCCGGCCTGGGTCCGATAGCCTGTCACCTGGTACTTGCGGGCTGCGCCGTAGGCGCGAGCTTTTACTCGGAACAGGCGCAGACACGCGAACGCATCGAGATGGAATTGCCTCAGCTGAGACAACAATTGTCCCGCGCCGGATTTACGCCCGGAGAGTTTCACAGCTTCCCGGGCAAGCCGGCGCCGAACCGGACGCCGACTGCCGCCGACTTTTCCGAAGCGCTGGTCGACATCGAGGTTTAAGCATGAAGCGGCTGCCTAAATTCGCGATTGCGCTGGAGTATGACGGTAAACAGGCGCCGCAGGTCACCGCCAAGGGGCATGACGAGATCGCGAATCAAATTCTGAAACTGGCGCAGGAAGCCGATGTGCCGATTCACCTGGACAAGGACCTGGCGCTGGTGCTCGACCAGATCGACCTCGGCGAGCATATACCCGAAGCCCTCTACGCTGTCATCGCCGAAATCCTGACCTTCGCCTACCGCCTCTCCGGCAAGCACAAGGACTTCATGGACGATATCAAACCGCAGGCGCCGCCGCGGCTCGAGCAATTGCCCCCGGACGAATTCTACTGACCCCGGGCCCACGGCATGCGCTGACGAATCCGCAGCCAGTTACCGGTCGGCCGCAAACCGACACCGGCCTGGCGAATTCGATATAATTTCGGCAACGCGAGACCTGCCACGCTCCCGGGTCGCGCCATCGCGACAAACATGACCTCATCAGTAAAATGTTAATCTTTTACAGCAAGGGACCCTGTCCGTGTTTTCAATAAAAGCCTGCCCGCTTCCAGATCATGCGCTGCTGCGAAAATATGTCCGGGCCGATACCTATACCGATTGCTATCGCACGCAAGCACAGCACGAAGTAACTCTGACCGAGTTTGTGCGCGCTTTTTACACTACCTGGATTTTCAGGCTGGAAAGAGCCATTCTAAAGTGGGCTGTAGCAAAACCTTCATCTGACGATCAGGCAAGCCGGCTAGCTGACGGCTCTATCGATCATTTTGCTGCATGGCAGGTGGAGCATCGAAGCGAAAATCAATTGCTGTTGACTGATTTTCACGGGCGCACAAGATCCTGGTTTATGACTGTTCCCGCCGACGCTGAAAACAGCGAGCAGACAGTCCTTTACTTCGGCTCCGCCGTCACGCCAGTGCCAGCTCCGGAAACCGGCGAAATAACGCCTGGCAGGGGTTATAGTGCATTACTCGAATTTCACAAAATATACTCCAGGGTATTACTCTACTCGGCAAGATCAAGGCTCTCGAGGCAACTCCCCTGAGGCCGGGACAAGCGGGCGCAGACCACGATCTGGAAGCGTTGACGCCAGGCGATGCTTGACCAGCCACTGCAGCGTAACTATCGACTCGCCGCGAATCAGGTTTAGCACCAACCCGGAGCGATATGTGTTTATAATCGAGAGCTTAAATTTTGGGAGAATCGCGTGCAGAAAATTCTGTTCCTGGGCCTGTTGTTGACCCAGCTGGTCGCCTGCTCTGCCGAAGTAGGCAGTGAAGCGTGGTGTAAAGACCTGAAACAAAAGCCGAAAGGCGAATGGTCGGCAAACGAGGCGAAAGATTACGCCAAACACTGCCTGTTCAATTAAGACGCATGCTGGACCACTGCCTGATTAACTCAACTTCCCGGGTCGGCGCCGAACAGGTTGAATAAATTAAACGAATGGCGGTAAGGCACCCGTTGAGGTGACTTCATTTTAGCCCTGACCCGGTCCAGATAGATATTCATATAGTGGTTAGTCAAGTTCTCTTCATTCAACGCTTTCTGGGTAAAACTGGTCGCACGTAACATGCTGTCGGCGCCTTCCAGTAGCGCGTACTGATTTTTATCCAGCAGGATAACTTCCTTGCCCGCATGCCAGTAAATGTCGATATTTTGAATATCCAGCGGATCGAACGGCGGTACCAGCGGCACCAGGTCGCCTGGCGTGACCACGCGAATGACATTGATGTGCTGAATTTTCATCGCGCCGGGAAAATTGGTGACCTTGGGCTGGCCAAAAGTGATGACCTGTTCGATATTGAAGCGATCGGCATCCAGGTACATCGCCAGTATCAGAGCAACCGCGCCGCCCAGGCTGTGGCCCGTGGCATGAATTTTATAATCCGCTTTAAACAGGGGCTTCAACTCGGCGTATACCCGCTTTGCCGCGTATGAAAAGCCCTCGTGCAGGCGTGCTCCGGTTTTCTCATCGGTCAGTAATTTAAGCGCTACGTCGAGCATTGCATTTTCGACGTTGGCAGTACCGCGTACCGCAATCACCTGGGTTTTGGTCGAATCGTTGGTCGCAAGAAAATACGACATTTGAATATCTGAAATTGTGTGATAAAGCCCGAGTCGGTAATTTTTTGACTCGACCAGATCACGCACCCGGTTTTCCGGCTGGTAGGCCACAGCGGCAAACTCGGCCTGTTGCTGAATCACGGCAAAATCAATCACAGCGGTCGCCGCAACCGGCAGGCTCGTGCATAAAAACAAAACAACCAGCGCGCTCAGGTGGCGGGTAAATTTTGATAATTGTTGTATTCGCATTGGCCTGGTGCGCATCTGATCCGGCAGATCGTAACGGGTCGGGGCTAGATTATAGTTTTATACGCAAGCCGCAAGTTCAGGATTTCACAAAAGACTAATTTATCGGCGTATCGAGCCGCCCGCATTGGCATTTTTCTAAGCGATCGAAGCTGGCTTATACTTGCTGTCCATCAAGGCCCAGCGGGAGGTTAGATGAGTGAAAAAGTTGAGGAATTGATGACGGCATCAGTTATTACCGCGCAGCCCTATCAGAGCGTCAAACACGTGCGCAACCATGGCATCCAGCGGGTTGTGGTTACCCACGAACAGAAAGTGCCTGGCATGTTGAGTGCTTTCGATCTGCTCAAACTCGTGGGAAGCCACCGCTACGTGGCCAAATACGCGCCGACACAGTCAAAACGCAAAGGCGGAAAACGCCGCTGAGGGCTAACAAATTCGGGGGCTATGGACTAGGCGTAGGTATCAATGATTCGTTTCGAATCTTTCTTCCTGCGGTCTTTCTTTTGCTGCCGAGACTTGTGCTTTTTATCCGGCTCGGGTTTCTTCAAGGCGTCACGTACCCGCGGGGATTGATTTACCGATTTAATGAGTGGATCGTCAGCCATAGTTACGGACTCGAAATTTCCCCGGACCCGGCTTCGTTCAAGAGCTTGTCGAGACCGGCCAGAATGCCGATGATTTGCTGTTGCACGTCGGTCACTTTGCTCACATAGCCACCCGGATTGATGATGCCACCGACATAGTGCGGCGCAACAGGTACCGGCGTCACCTCGTTTTCACGCAACATTGCCTGACCCCGTATTCGGTTGATGCCGTATACCTCGTCCTCGCGCGTCAATGTGAGGTACTGCATTTGATCCTGCAGATCGTTTGCCAGTCGCCCGTTCATCATGACTCCAAATAATTCTGTACGCTTGTCTTATCGACCAATTTCCGAAAAAGTTAAGCCTTCATGCGATCGATTGGGCCGGCGGCAAGGTTCAGGAATTACCCCGCGCCGCCGCGCTCATTCAATAGCTGGGTAATGCGTGTGGATTCAACCAGGTCGACAGGGGTTT
>CAMYML010000192.1 GCA_947259305.1 uncultured Gammaproteobacteria bacterium
GTTGGATTTGATCGGTGCTTGGTCACGTAGCATTAAGCTACGCTCCCGGCGCACCTCTCAAATCCGCCTTGCCTCTCGACAAAAATCCTGCGTCAGTGTTCAGACGCAGAAATTTGTCATTCCGGCGAAAGCCGGAATCCAGTCTGAAAGTGGCGCTCGCAGAGCGCTCCTTATCTGTGGCTATTTGCCTCTCGACTGTGCTGCTTGCGCGCAAGCGGCGGTCCGACGCATCGGAATCTTATACTGATGCGTTAAATTTGCAAGATCCCGATACGTCGGACCGCCGCTTTCGCGGGGATGACTTTGTTTCTCTGGATCCCGCCGGTCCGACGCATCGGGTCGAGCCGCGGGATGACAGGTTTCGCCGCGGGATGACGGTTGTTATGGGATGACAGGGATTAGTCGGCGTCGATGAAGCTGCGTAGTTGTTCGGAGCGGCTGGGGTGGCGCAGCTTGCGCAGGGCCTTGGCTTCGATTTGACGTATGCGTTCACGGGTGACGTCGAACTGTTTGCCGACTTCTTCGAGCGTGTGGTCGGTGTTCATGTCGATGCCGAAACGCATGCGCAGCACCTTGGCCTCACGCGGGGTCAGGCTCGACAGGATTTCACGCGTCGATTCCGACAGCCCGGCGTTGGTCGCGGTGTCGGCCGGCAGCAGCACGTTGGTGTCTTCGATAAAGTCGCCGAGGTTCGAATCCTCGTCGTCGCCGATGGGGGTGGCCATCGAAATCGGTTCCTTCGAAATCTTCAGCACCTTGCGCACCTTGTCTTCGGGCAGGTCCATGCGTTCGGCCAGTTCTTCCGGCTGTGGATCACGGCCGAGTTCCTGCAGCATCTGGCGCGAAATCCGGTTCAGCTTGTTGATGGTTTCGATCATGTGCACCGGAATACGGATGGTGCGTGCCTGGTCCGCGATCGAGCGCGTGATCGCCTGGCGAATCCACCAGGTAGCGTAGGTCGAGAACTTGTAACCACGGCGGTACTCGAACTTGTCGACCGCCTTCATCAGGCCGATGTTGCCTTCCTGGATCAGGTCGAGGAACTGCAAACCGCGGTTGGTGTATTTCTTCGCGATGGAGATAACCAGGCGCAGGTTGGCTTCGATCATTTCTTTTTTCGCACGCCGCGCCTTGGCTTCGCCAATCGACATTTTGCGGTTAATTTCCTTGATGTCTTGGATCGACAGGTGCGAATCCTGCTCGAGCTTTTTCAGGCGCTTCTGGTAGCGCAGGATTTCTTCCTTGCAGCCTTCCAGCGCCTTGACGTATTTCTCGCCCGATTTCAGGTGGTTATTGATCCAGTTCAGGTTAGTTTCGTTTGCCTTGAAGGTATCGATAAAAGTCTTGCGCGGCATTTGCGCCTGCTTGACGCAAAGGTCAAGAATGGTGCGCTCGTTGCTGCGAATGCGGTTGATGACGTCTTTCAGATTAACGCTCAGGCGGTCGATGAACAGCGGCAGCAGCTTGATTTCCATCAGCTCCTTGACCGCGCGGTTCATGTTGCGCTCGTAACCCCTTTCGTCGTTCTTCGGAATGCAGTTCATCGCGCGGTTGAAGGCACGCTCGATCGTGGTGAAGCGCTTTTCCGCTTCCTCGGGATCGGGGCCTGTATCATCGACCTCGGCATCGTCGTCATCGTCGCTGGCCTGCGCAGCTGCCGGCAGTGGAATCGAGTTCGGATCTTCGTCCGGATCGACAAAGCCAACCAGGATGTCGCTGAGCTTGGCTTCTTCCTCGCGCACCTCGTCGTAGCGCGCGATAATCAGGCGCATCGTATCCGGATAGCGCGCGAGCGAACTCATCGCCTGGTTGAGGCCATTTTCGATGCGGCGCGCAATCTTGATCTCGCCTTCGCGGGTCAGCAGTTCGACAGTACCCATTTCGCGCATGTACATGCGCACCGGGTCGGTGGTGCGGCCGAATTCGTTATCGAGCGAGGCCAGCGCGGCGGCGGCTTCTTCGGCGGCGTCTTCATCCGGCTCGGTTTCGGTATCGCTCAGGATATCGGCCGTTTCCGTAGGCGCCGATTCATGGACCTTGATCCCCATGTCATTGATCATGCGGATAATGTCTTCAATCTGTTCCGGCTCGACAATGCCTTCGGGCAGATGGTCATTGACTTCGGTATAGGTCAGAAAGCCCTGTTCCTTGCCTTTGGCAATGAGTTCTTTTAGCCGGGATTGCTGGTCTTGATCCATGGTGCCTCGAAGTTAATCAGAGTTGCGGGGGTAACAGTACAGTATATAAGACTATTTTAGCTTTTTCCAAGTTAACTGCTTGCCTTTGGTTGATTTGTGAACAATTTTTTATGCTCGAATTTTTCCGCCTCGGTGAGGCCTGCCCCTGACTGCAACTTTGTGATCAACAGCTTTTGGCGGTGGTCAATATACTGTTTTTGCAGGCTTTGTAAACAATCGGCGAACATCCGATCGAGGCTCTCGTCGTTCTCCACCGGCGGCTCCATCATGGCGAGCTTGTAGAGGTGGCTTTCGTGCGCGTCTCCGCGAAAGCGGTCGAGCAGGTTCTGGGTGCTGATTTCAGGCTCGTCATGGATACGGTCGAGGATCTTGAGCAGCAGGTCGACACCGGGAATGCTGCTGTCGGCCAACTCGTGATGGGTGCCGGTGGAATTGGCCAGCGCGGGTTTCTTCAGCAACAGGTTGATCGCGAGCCGGGTAGGGGTCCAATGCTGCTCGGGTAGCCGGGTGCGGTCCGGCTTCTCGGGCTTGTCAGCACCGAGCAGGCGTAACATGCGGCCGTCGATTTTTTGTCCCAGGCGTTGCTCGACTTCGCCCAGGATCTGGTCTTTCAGGCTTTGCAGCGGGATCTGCCCGAAGTAGGGGCGCAGGCGATCGAGGAACTGGGCGCGGCCTTCGAGCGTGTTGATGTTGCATTCAATCAGCAGGTTCTGGAACAGGTACTGGGTCAGCGTGGAGGCCTGCTCGACCTGCTGCTCGAAGTCGGCCTGGCCGAATTCGCTGATATAGCTGTCCGGGTCCTGGCCTTCCGGCAGGAACAGGAACCGCGCCAGGCGTCCTTCCTTCAGCGAGGGCAGGCATTGCTCGAGCGAACGCCAGGCAGCCTTCTTGCCCGCGGCGTCGCCGTCAAAACAGAACACCAGGTTCTTGCAGACGCGAAACAGCGATTCGATCTGGCGGTTGTTGATCGCGGTGCCGAGCGTCGCGACCGCGGTTTTGACGCCGTGCTCGGCGAGCGCGACGACGTCCATGTAACCCTCGGTGATATAAACCCGGTCGATGTTGGTGACTGCTTTTTTCAGTTCATACAGGCCGTAGATTTCGTCGCTCTTGTGAAACAGCGGCGACTCCGGCGAATTCAGGTATTTCGGATTGTCCTCGGGATTGATCACGCGCCCGCCAAAGGCGATGCAACGCCCGCGCCGGTCACGGATCGGGAACATCAGGCGATGGCGGAAGCGGTCATATTGCTTGCCGTCGTCTTTTTTGATCAACATGCCGCTATCGACCAGCATTTTTTCATCACCGGCGAGGTTGTTCCAGCCCGGTGGCGCGTAACCGATGCCGAAGGTCTTCGCGGTCTGGCCGCTGATGCCGCGATTCTTCAGATAGTCGATGGCTACCTGCGACTGCTTCAGCTGTTCCTGGTAGAAATCCGTGCATTTTTCCATCACCTGGAACATCGGCTCGAGCGTCTGCTGGGCCGGTTTCGCGGGCGCGCTGCCTTGTTCGTAGGGTACGTCCATGCCCAGCGTTGCCGCCAGCGACTCGATCGCTTCGACGAATTCCATGTGGTCGTAATCCATCAGGAAGCCGACCGCGTTGCCGGATTTCTGGCAACCGAAGCAATGGTAGAACTGTTTGCCCGGGCTGACTGAAAAAGAGGGGGATTTCTCGCCGTGGAACGGACAGCAGGCCCAGAATTCGCGACCTTTCTTTTTCAGCGGTACGCGGCTGTCGATCACCTCGACGATATCGATCCGGTTTAACAGGTCGTCGATGAAATTGCGTGGAATGAGGCCAGCCATGAATTCGCGTGCGGTGTCCAGTGGTCAGGAAACGAATATTCTCGCACGATTCCGCGGGCGGCACTATCGTCGCGCAGCCGCATTTCGAACCGCCTGGCGACTATTTTCCGGTTATTGCGAGCAGCTTCGCCGGAATGACATTATTCTGCGTCTGAAGCCTGATGCAGGAATTTTTTGCCAGGCAGGGCGGATATTGCGAGTGCGCCGGGAATGGCTCTGGCTCGTGGCCGGGAATCGGGATGGGCCCCGACTCGAACCCGGGGCGACATAAATATCTGGCGCGCTAGCGCGGCAGTTCAGTGTGCCCCATCAGGAATCTGTCGACCGAGCGGGCTGCCTGCCGTCCTTCTCGAATGGCCCACACCACCAGCGATTGTCCACGGCGCGCGTCACCGCAGGCGAACACCTTGTCGACCGATGTCCGGTAGTCGGCCTCGCTGGCCTGGACGTTGCCGCGTTGGTCGAGTTCGACCCCGAGTTGGTCAATCAAGCCCTCGTGAACCGGATGCACGAAACCCATCGCCAGCAGGATCAGGTCTGCTTCGATGATGAATTCGCTGCCCTCGATCTCGGACATCCGCCATTCCCCTTTTGCGTCCTGATTCCATTCCAGCCGAACCAGCTCGAGGCCGGTGACGACCCCGTTCGCGCTCTTGATCGAGCGCGTGGCCACTGACCAGTCCCGTTCGCAGCCCTCGTCGTGCGAAGTCGAGGTGCGCAGCTTGAGTGGCCAGTTGGGCCAGGTCAGCAGCTTGTTCTCGTGCTCCGGTGGACGCGGCATGATTTCGAGCTGGGTGACGCTGGCGGCGCCCTGGCGGTTGGAGGTGCCGACGCAGTCGGCGCCGGTGTCGCCGCCGCCGATGACGATGACGTTTTTGCCGTTGGCGAGAATCTCGTCATGATTGAAGGCCTCGCCGCTAACGCGCCGATTTTGCTGGATCAGGAAGTCCATCGCGAAATGTACGCCCGCTGCTTCGCGTCCGGGGATCTCGAGGTCGCGCGGCTTCTCCGAGCCGCAGGCGAGCACGATTGCGTCGTAATCCTGGGCAAAGCCGTCCACGGGCACGTTGTCGCCGATATGACTGTTGGGACGGAAACGAATGCCTTCCGCCTGCATTTGCGCGATGCGGCGGTCGACCTTGTCCGCTTCCATCTTGAAGTCCGGAATCCCGTAGCGCAGCAATCCGCCCATGCGGCGATTCTTTTCGAATACGGCGACTCGATGGCCGGTGCGCGCCAGTTGCTGGGCACAGGCGAGGCCCGCCGGGCCGGAGCCGATGACGGCGACGCGCTTGCCGCTCCTGCGGGCCGGGACCTGCGGTTCGATCCAGCCTTCCTGCCAGCCGCGATCGACGATCGCGCACTCGATGGTCTTGATCGTCACCGGCTCGTCGTCGAGATTCAGCGTGCACGACTCTTCGCAGGGCGCCGGGCACAGCCGTCCGGTGAACTCGGGAAAGTTGTTGGTCGAGTGCAGGACCTCGAGCGCCTCGCGCCATTGATCTTTGTACACCAGGTCGTTCCACTCGGGAATGATGTTGTTGACCGGGCAACCGTTGTGGCAAAACGGAATGCCGCAATCCATGCAGCGCGCCGCCTGGTCGCGGGTTGCCTCGTCTGCCAGCGGGATGACGAATTCGTTGTAGTGCTTGAGGCGATCGGCAACCGCGGCGTATCCGCGGTCGTGACGGTGGATCTCGATGAATCCTGTAGCCTTACCCATGGATTTAACCTCTCGTTATTGCGTGCGCGGTCAGGCGCCGATGGCGACGTTGACGCTCGTTTCTTCGCGCGCCTGGTCCTGCATTTTCTGCAACGCCTTGCGGTATTCGACCGGCATGACCTTGACAAAGCGGGTGCGATATTGGTTCCAGTTGTCGAGGATTTCGGTCGCCTTGGCGCTGTTGGTATGACGGTGGTGCGTTTCGATCAGCGTTTTCAGCCGCGTTTCGTCGTAGCGCGTCAGGTCATGCATGATGTCGACCAGGCCGTGTCCTTCGAGATCGCCGCCCTGGTGTTCCAGCTGCTCCGCCGCTTCGTCTTCGGCGGTGACTGGTTCGAGTTCGACCATGGCGAGATTGCAGCGCTTTTCGAACATGCCGTCATCGTCGAGTGCGTAGGCGACGCCGCCGCTCATGCCGGCGGCGAAGTTTCTACCGGTGTGCCCGAGCACCACCACGCAACCCCCGGTCATGTATTCGCAGCCGTGATCACCGACGCCTTCGACCACCGCGGTAGCCCCGGAGTTGCGCACGCAGAAGCGTTCGCCGGCGACGCCAGAGAAGAACGCTTCTCCGGAAATCGAGCCGTACAGCACCGTGTTGCCGACGATGATGTTGTCGTCCGCCGCGAGCTTCGATTCGGCCGGCGGGTAGACGATGATGCGTCCGCCGGAAAGTCCCTTGCCGGTGTAGTCGTTGGCTTCGCCGGCGAGTTCCAGGGTGACGCCGGCGGCGAGAAACGCACCGAAGCTCTGCCCGCCGTTACCCCGGGCCTTGATGTGGATGCTGTTGTCCGGCAGACCTGCATGACCGTAGCGGCGCGCGATTTCACCGGACAGCATCGAGCCAACGGTGCGGTTGACGTTGGCGACGACGACATCGTCGAGAACGACCGCATCGCCGTTGTCGAGGGCCGCGGCCGCGCCGGCGATGAGCTGGTGATCGAGCGCCTTGTCGAGGCCGTGATCCTGTTCCTCGCAATTGTAGATCGCGACGTCACTTGCGGCTTGCGGCACGCTGAATATGCCGCTGAAATCGAGGCCTTTCGCCTTCCAGTGATCGACCGCCTTGCTGACGTCGAGGCGATCGGCATGGCCGATCATTTCGCGGTAGCTGCGGTAGCCGAGTCTGGCCATCCATTCGCGCACTTCCTCGGCGACGAACATGAAAAAATTCACCAGGTCTTCCGGCTTGGCGGTGAAGCGCTTGCGCAGCTCCGGGTCCTGGGTTGCGACACCCACCGGGCAGGTGTTGAGATGGCATTTGCGCATCATGATGCAGCCCTCGGCGATCAGCGCGATGGTGCCGAAGCCGATTTCGTCGGCGCCCAGCAGCGCCATCGCGACCGCTGCGCATGCCGCCGTCGGCCTGCACCGCGATGCGTCCTCGCAAGTCGTTGAGCACTAGCGTCTGGTGGGTTTCGGCCAGCCCGATTTCCCACTCCGAGCCGGCGTTCATCGTCGATGTCAACGGGCTGGCGCCGGTGCCGCCCTCGGAGCCGGAAATAAGCACATGGTCGGCATGCGCCTTGGAAACGCCTGCCGCGACGGTGCCGACACCGATTTCGGAGACCAGCTTGACGCTGATTCGGGCTTGCGGATTGACGTTCTTCAAATCGTGAATCAGTTGCGCCAGATCCTCGATCGAATAGATGTCATGATGCGGCGGCGGCGAAATCAGCCCGACGCCGGGGGTCGAATGGCGCACGCGGGCGATCCACTCGTTGACCTTGTGTCCCGGCAACTGGCCACCTTCACCTGGCTTGGCGCCCTGGGCCATCTTGATCTGGATGTCGTCCGCGTTTACCAGATATTCGGCGGTGACGCCGAAGCGCCCCGAGGCGATCTGCTTGACCCGCGAGCGCATCGAATCGCCGTTCGGCAGGGTCGCAAATCGTTCCGCTTCTTCGCCGCCCTCACCGGTATTGGAGCGTCCACCGATACGGTTCATCGCGATCGCGAGCGTGGTGTGCGCTTCCCACGAGATCGAGCCGAAGGACATCGCCCCGGTGGCGAAGCGTTTGACGATTTCGCTGGCCGGCTCGACCTCGTCGAGGGGCAGGGGTTCGCGGTCGAACTTGAACTCGAACAGACCGCGCAGGTTTTTCACCCGATCGCCGGGGCGGTTCATCAGTTCGCTGTACTCCTTGTACATTTCATAGTCGCCGGAGCGCACTGCGTGCTGCAGCAGAGAAATGGTTTGCGGGGTCCAGGCATGCTTTTCGCCGCGGTGGCGGTAGGCCAGCTCGCCGCCGATATCGAGCGCGTCGCGCAGCATCGGCTCGTTGCCGTAGGCCGCCTTGTGACGGCGAGCCGTCTCTTCGGCCACCTCGGCAAGCCCGATCCCCTCGACCGCGGTCGCGGTGCCGGTGAAATACTTGTCGATGAACGCGCTGCCGAGACCGACCGCGTCGAAAATCTGCGCGCCGCAATACGACTGGTAGGTCGAAATGCCCATCTTCGACATCACTTTGAGGATGCCCTTGTTGATCGCCTTGATGTAGCGGCTATGCGCCTCGTCGACATCGATGTCGTTGTCGAGGCCTGGCACCATGTGGCTAATACTGTCGAGCGCCAGGTAGGGATTGATCGCCTCGGCGCCGTATCCGGCGAGCAGGCAGAAATCGTGCACCCGGCGGGCTTCGCCGGTCTCGACCACGATGCCGACATCGGTGCGCAGGCCCTGGCGAATCAGGTAGTGGTGCACCGCGCCGGTCGCGAGCAGCGACGGGATCGCGATAGAGTCGGTATCGACGGCCCGGTCCGACAAAATGAGAATGTTGAAACCTCTTTTCTCGACCAGCTTGCCGGCCCTCTTGCACAGCCGGTCGATGGCCACTTCCATGCCGGCCGCGCCTTTTTTCGCCGGGTAGACGATATCGAGCGTGTAAGTCCTGAAGGTGCTCTGTTCGAAGTCTTCGATGCGGCGGATCTTTTCGAGGTCCACGCTGGAGAGGATCGGTTGATGCACTTCCAGCCGCTTGTGCTTGCCGCCGGACTTGAGGTCGAGCAGGTTCGGCCGCGGGCCGATCAGCGACACCAGCGACATGACCAGTTCCTCGCGGATCGGGTCGATCGGTGGATTGGTCACCTGCGCAAAATTCTGCTTGAAGTAGTCGAACAGGTTCTTGGCCCGGTGCGACAGCACGGCCGGCGGAATATCGCGGCCCATGGCGCTGACCGGGTCCTGGCCGGTGACGGCCATCGGCTTGAGGAAGAACTCGATGTCTTCGCGCGTGTAGCCGAAGGCTTGCTGGCAATCGAGCAGCGTCGACGAGTCGGGGACCATCGCGGCGACTTCCGCGGGTACGTCTTCGAGCTTGATCTGGGTTTCGTCCAGCCATTGCTGGTAGGGCTTCGCGGTCGCCAGCTGCTCCTTCAATTCCTCATCGTCGATGATGCGGCCCTGTTCGAGGTCGATGAGAAACATTTTCCCCGGCTGCAGGCGCCATTTCTTGACGATTTTTTCTTCCGGAATATCCAGTACGCCCATTTCCGAGGCCATCACCACGGTATCGTCGTCGGTGATCAGGTAACGCGCCGGGCGCAAGCCGTTGCGGTCTAGGGTAGCGCCAATCTGGCGGCCGTCGGAAAAGGCGACCGCGGCGGGCCCGTCCCAGGGTTCCATCAGCGCGGCGTGGTATTCGTAAAACGCGCGCCGATTGTCGTCCATCAGCGGATTGTCGAGCCAGGCTTCCGGGATCATCAGCATGACCGCGTGCGCCAGCGAGTAGCCGCCGGCGACCAGCAGTTCGAGACAGTTGTCGAAGGTCGCGGAATCCGAGTTACCATCGCCGATTAGCGGCCACAGTTTTGCAAGGTCTGCGCCGAGCAGGTCGGACTGCATATTGGCCCGCCGTGCCTGCATCCAGTTGATATTGCCGCGCACCGTGTTGATCTCGCCGTTGTGGCACAGAAAGCGGAACGGTTGCGCCAGCTCCCAACTGGGGAAGGTGTTGGTCGAAAAGCGCTGATGCACGAGGGCCAGCGCCGACTCGACGCGCTCGTCCTGCAGGTCGATAAAATACTGCGACAGGTTACCGGCCAGCACCATGCCCTTGTACAGCAAGGTGCTGGCGGACATCGAGGCCAGGTAAAACTCGTCGTGGGCCTCGGGTTTCAAATTGCGAATTCTGAAGTGAGCGCTCTTGCGAATCACGAACAGTTTGCGTTCGAAGGCTGCGCTATCGTGGCAGTTGTCGCCGCGGCCGATGAAGAATTGCCGAATCACCGGTTCCTTCGGCTTGACGCTGAACCCGAGGCAGGAATTGTCGCGCGGTACGTCGCGCCAGCCGAGGACCTTCTGCCCTTCCTCGTTGGCAAGCAGTTCGAGGGCGAATTCGCATTCCTTCTGCGTCGACTCGTTTTGCGGCATGAATACCATAGCAACCGCGTATTCTCCCGCAGGCGGTAATTCGAAACCGAGTGCTTCCGCTTCCGAGCGCATCAGGCGGTCGGGGATTTGTATCAGGATACCCGCGCCGTCCCCTGCCAACGGGTCCGCGCCGACCGCGCCGCGATGCGTGAGGTTTTCGAGAATAGTGAGCCCATCGCGAACGATCTTGTGACTCTTGCGATTCTTGATATCGGCGATGAAGCCGATGCCACACGAATCGTGCTCGTTTCGCGGATCGTACAGACCCTTACTAAATTTGTTGTTTTCGCCGTTCAACATGCTACACCTTAATGGTATTTTTCTGCGCAGTTTCTCGTTCCGAGCAACCTTGCCATGGCTTCGTGCTCGATGGAATTTGCGTCGAGAATGTTTCAGAGGCGTCTTTTTGGGTAAACACCGCCTTTTCCGGGAACCCAACAGAATAATCAGAAATGATGATTTAATCCAGCCTGGATCGCTGTTTTGGCTACCACGGAAACAGCCGGGGGCAAACGGTCGGAGATTATACCAGCGGGCGCCGCTTTGGTGAAATTCGCAAGGCATGCACGTTTTTGGTGCAAAACCCGATTCAGGGAATAGATTACTGCGAAACGGTGACAGTTACCCTGGTTCAGCGAATTAAGGTAACTGCATCAAGCCGCCAACTGCAGCAACCGGTCCATCGGTATTACTCCGCTACGGTCGTCATGACGGAGCATGAATATTCAGGCTGACAGTGTTTGCAACAGCAGTTCGTGGTCGTAGTCGCCGGTGATGCAGGCTTCACCGAGCTTGCGCAACAGCACCAGTTTGATCGCCCCGTCGACCGCTTTCTTGTCGATCGCCATGGTTTCGAGAAACTGCTGCGACGTCATCTCGGCCGGCGGCGCGGTCGGCAACGCGGCGCGCTGCAGCAGCGCGATACTGCGTTCGCGCACGCGCTCATCGATCCAGCCCTGGCGAATCGACAGGTCGATCGCCATCACCATGCCAGCGGCCACGGCTTCGCCGTGCAACCAGTTACCGTAGCCCATTACCGCTTCGATCGCGTGACCAAAGGTATGGCCGAGATTCAGAATCGCGCGTAATCCTGATTCGCGTTCGTCCTGTTCGACCACGCGCGCCTTGATCTGGCAGGAAACCAGCACCGCCTGCGCCAGCAGATCGGCGTCGCCGGCCATCAGACCGTCGATGTTCTGTTCCAGCCAGCCAAAAAATTCGGAAGCTGGCGATGTCGGCGATGACGCACTGTGGCTGATAAAAGGCGCCGATCATGTTTTTACCCAGCGGATGGTTGACCCCGGTTTTACCGCCGACCGAAGAGTCGACCTGTGATAACAGCGTGGTCGGCATCTGGATGAAATTGACCCCGCGCTGATAGATGCTGGCGGCGAATCCGGCGATATCGCCGACCACGCCTCCGCCGAGCGCGACAATCGTGCAGCGCCGGTCGTGACGTTGCTGCAGCAACAGGTCGATGATGACTGTCGCAGAGGCCAGGGTTTTATACTGCTCGCCGTCCTCGAGAATCACCTGATCCTGTCGGAGCCCGCAGCTTTCCAGTGCTTGCTGGACCTGCGCCAGATAGAGTGGAGCGACGGTGGTATTGGAAACGATTAACGCCGAGCTACCGTGGATATGCTGACCGATCAGTTCCGCCTGACCCAGCAGATCGCTGCCGATATAAATAGGATAACTGCGCTCGCCGAGGTTGACGCCTAGCTTGTGTTTGATTTGCATGCTTACTTCAGGTTATCGGGTAACTGGTTGATGATATCAGCCGCGAGTCGGCGCGCCACGCGTTTGTCGGTCTTGATCGCGAGATCGGCCAGATCGAGATAAATCGGGCGTCGCTCCTCGAACAGGGTCTCGAGGCGCGCGCGCGGATTTTCGGTTTGCAGCAGCGGCCTTTTTTTGTCTCTTGCCAGGCGCCGCAATTGCTGGTTTACCGAAGTGTCGAGAAAAACAATATAACCTTTCTGTTTGAGCAACTGCTGGTTTTCCTGGCGCAGTACCGAACCGCCACCGGTTGCAATGACGCGGTTGTTCTGTCTCAGCAATTCACTGAGCGCATTGGATTCACGATCGCGAAAACCCTGCTCACCCTCGATATCGAATATGCGCGCAATATCGACGCCGGTGCGTTTTTCGATAAAGTGATCGCTGTCCTGGAATTCGCGGTGCAGTCGTTTGGCGATGATATTGCCGATGGTGGACTTACCGGATCCCATGGGGCCGATCAATATGATGTTGCGATGACTCATGCGGTTATGATAACTCAAACCTGAATTGTCGGATTCAGGTTAAACAAAAAAAAGGCAGCCGCCAGGGCTGCCTCTTTTCTCGATAAAAACTTTGCTATCGAATATCGAGATTCCCGCTCTGCAGGATCTTCGGGGTTACGAAAATCAGCAACTCGGTGCGGTCGTCGACATCGATCGAAGACTTGAACAGGTTCCCGATCAGCGGCAGGTCGCTGAAGAAAGGCACCCGGGTCACCTGGGTGGTCTTGGTGGTTTCATAGATACCGCCGAGGACCACGGTCTGGCCATTGTCGACCAGCAGCTGTGACTGCACTTCACGGGTATCGATACTCGGGGCGGACAGGCCGGCGCCGAAGGCTACCAGTTCACCCTGGTTATCCTTGTGCACGTCGAGGTCCATAATCACGCGGTCGTCGGGCGTGATCTGTGGCGTTACTTCGAGCGACAATACCGCCTTTCTGAACTTCAGCGTTGCATCGCCGTCGTCCAGTTCGAGGTAGGGGATTTCCACGCCCTGTTCGATGCGAGCCGTGTGCGAGTCGGCGGTAATTACCCGTGGACTCGATACCACTTCACCGCGGCCTTCGATCTGTGCGGCCGACAGCTCCATTTCCAGCAGGGTGCCGAGCGGCAGCTTGGCCAGCGCCAGGGCAAAGCTACCGGCGGGATTCTGCACCGGCAGGTTGACGTTGAGCCCGTCGAGTGCGTTGAAGGTGTTATCGTTAACCAGGTCGGTGACACCGGTCAGGTTACCCGCGGTAATCGCGGTGTTACCCGCAGCCAGCACGCCCTGGCTATCGTTACTCACGCCGAAACGTACGCCCAGTTCCTTGCTGAAGTCGTCATTGGCAATGACGACACGCGATTCGATCAGAACCTGGCGTACCGGGATATCGAGCTCGGCCAGCAGGGTGCGTACGTTGGCAAGACTCGAGTTGGTATCCTTGACCAGCAGGGTGTTGGTGCGCTCATCGACGCTGACCGAACCACGCGGTGACAGGATCGCGTTATCCTTCAACTTGAGCAGGTCGGCCATATCGGCCGCCTTGGCGTAGTTGACCTTGATAAATTCGGTGCGCAGGCGTTCGAGTTCTTCGACCTGACGACGCGCCTCGAGCTCGAGCTTTTCACGCGCGGCGATTTCGTCGGTAGGAGCTATCAAAATTACGTTACCCGCCTTGCGTTGATCCAGGCCCTTGGTCTTGAGGATGATATCCATCGCCTGGTCCCAGGGAACGTTTTTCAACCGCAGGGTCAGGTTACCTTCGACCGAGTCGGAAACCACCAGGTTGAGTCCGGTGAAGTCGGCCAGCAGCTGTAACACCGAGCGAACTTCGATGTCCTGGAAGTTAAGCGACAAACGCTCGCCGGTAAAACCGAACTTTTCTTTCTTCTTCTTTTCCTCTTCTTCCTTGGAAATGGGCGCCACTTCGATCGTGTAGACACGATCGGTCTGGTAGGCGAGGTGTTCGAAATCGCCATCCGAGACAATAGTCATGCGAATATTAGAGCCTTCCTGGATCGAGTCGATGTAGCTGATCGGGGTAGCGAAATCGCTGACATCCATGCGGCGCTGCAGTTCGCGCGGTAGTTGCGAACCGATTAGTTCGACATTAATCACGTTGTTTTCGCGCCAGACGTCGGTGCTGATCGTGGTCGTGGTCAAATCGATAATGACGCGGCCTTCGCCGTTCGGACCACGCTTGAAATCGACGTTGGTAACACCCTTGGCCGCGGCTGAGATTGCCGGGCTGGTCGCGCTGGCGGTCGACGCGGCGGCCTGGGTTTCAGCGGCAGCGGGCAGCACGGCCTGGTCGCCGCCAGCGAGAGTCAGGGTCACCTGGTTTCCGCTTACACTGGTGGTGTAGTTAGCTTTTTGCGAAAGGTTTAGTACCACCCGGGTACGGTTCTTCGAGGCAGCGGAGATAATGCTCTGCATCGCGCCGATGCCTACCTGCATGTTACGCTGCTCAAGCTTGTTTTCAGTTTCACCAAAGTCGAGCGCGATACGGGCCGGCTCGTCGATGGTGAAGGTACGCGGCGCCACCGCGGTCTCGTCGAAGGTAAACACGACCTGAACCGTGTTCCCCGTCATGACCGAGTAATCGAGGCCAACGAGGGCACGTGCCGAGACGTCGCCGAAGGCAAGCAGACAGAGCGCTGCCAGCGAGGTCTTGAGTGTTCTGGTTACATTCATCTTATTACTAACACAGTTCATGGGTGTTTCCTCTCGTTACTCGATCAGCGCGACCGCTGATGAGCGCTCGATATAATTTCCCAGTCCATCTGGGACAATTTCAGTCAATTCAATAGTCTGGTCGGATACCGAAATAATGCGACCGTGGTTCTGGCCCAGGTAATTGCCTTCGATTACACGGTGTATGGTGTTATCCGGCGCAAAGATCAGGGCCCACTTGACCCCATCCTTGTCATCGATGGTTCCCTTCAGGCGCAGGGTATCGAGCGGGAAGTCTTCCAGTGGTTCCTTGACGCGCTCGATGTCGGGTCGGAGTCCGGGGCCGAGTTCGGCAATATCTTCCGGCACCTCCTCCGGGCGGCGGAAATCGACCAGCTTGAATGGGTCGCGCAGGTCGTGCGAGGTATATTCGAAATTCTGGTAAGGCGTAAACTCGGGAATGGGTTCGATACGACCAGGCGGTTTAGACCTGATCTGTTGCACGAACTGGCGCAGGTCACCCAGACTTTCGCCACAGCCCGTGAGCAGCCCGATGAGCCCTGCCAGCAGTGAAAATCTCAGCAGTGTCTTCAACTTTCCTGTCATTGCTCATCCTCCTGGAGATAGCGATAAGTCTTTGCCGTGGCTGACATTTTCAGCTTGGCAGAAGAGCTAATCTCTTCTTTGTTGAAGGGCTCCAGCTTCATATCGCTGATGGTAACGATACGCGGCAGTGCCGCGATGCCGCTAATGAAAGTGGCGAGCTGGTGGTATGAGCCAGATACTTCGAGAGCAATCGGTAATTCGGCGTAGAAACCCTTTTTCTCTTCTGCGCTGGGTTTGAACTTTTTAACTTCGAGGCCCGAGGCAAGGCCGGTTTGCGAAACGTCAATTAGCAGCGATTCAACCTCGGTGGTCTCTGGCAACTGCCGCAGCAGGGCGCCGAAGGAAGCTTCCATTTCAGCCAGTTGCTCCTTGTAAAGTTCGAGCTTGGCCGCCTGGTCTGCCTTGACCTTGAATTCTTCCTTGAGCTCGAATTCTTTCTTTTCGTGCCGTTCCAGCACTTTCAATTGCTTGGTGGTATCAAAATAAATACCGGCGGCGATAATCGCGATAAACAGAAAGGCGAATACGCCGAACTTGATCGACGCCGGCGCGGTGCCGATGTTATCCGGTTCCAGGTGATGCTGGAGATCGTCCCAATTCATTATTTCAGGCCTCCATCATCTTTTTCTTCCCCGGTTGCATTCGGCGAGGTCTGTTTTACGGTCAGGATAAAGGTGCTAATCCGGTTAACGGTTTTGTCCTCGATTTCGATAACCGTCAGATTTGGCTCCTTGAGCCATTCCGAAGCGGACAGATTGCGCATATAGGTTGATACCCGCGCGTTCGACTCGGCTTCGCCATTGATCAGCAGGTTGCCGCCGGTCTGGGACAGTGTCTCGAGGTATACGCCGTTGGGCACGGTGGATACGATTTCGGTAAACAGGTGTACGATAGACGGCCGGCTGGCCTGCAGGTCCTGGATAACTTCCATCCGCTCGATCAGGCTGCGGCGAACCTTTTGCAGTTCGCTGATTTCTTTGATCTCTTCGTCGAGCTTGACGATTTCGGTGGTCAGGAAGCGGTTGCGCGACAGTTGGTAATCTATCTTTCGGCCCATCTGGAAATGAATTAAAGCAACGATAGCGACTGCCAGAACGCAGGTCATAACCGCCATCACCGCGAATTGCTTTTTCTGTTCCTGGCGCAGATCTTCGCGCCATGGCAGCAGGTTGATCCGTGTCATGATCATGAGTATTCAGCTCCTCGGATGGCTAGCCCCGCAGCAATCAGGAAAGAGGGTGCATCTGCTTCCAGGTTGGCCTTGTTGACACGACTCGAAGACGACATGTCGGCAAAAGGATTGGCGATAGTAGTCGGCACACCGATATGGGATTCGGTCAATTCAGCCAGGTTGGGTAACGAGGCGGTACCGCCGGCCAGCACCAGGTGATCGATATCGCCGATCGGGCCGCCAGCGGAGTAAAAGAATTGCAAAAAGCGGCTGACCTGCTGTGCCGTGGTCTCCTTGAAGGGTTCAAGCACCTCGGGTTCGTAGTTGTCGGGTAAGCCGCCCTGGCGCTTTGCCAGGCCGGCTTCCTCGTAGGAAAGCCCGTAGCGACGCATGATTTCTTCGGTCAGCTGTTTGCCGCCGAAATTCTGCTCGCGGGTATAAATGAGTTGATGATTATGGATGACGCTGAGGCTGGTCATGGTGGCGCCGATGTCGACGATGGCGACAGTTTTATCCATACCTTCGTCCGGCATCTGCGATGCCATCGCCGAAAACACCGTTTCCACGGTATAGGCTTCGATGTCGACGATCTTCGGCGTCAGCCCGGCAAGTTGAGCCGCTTCGACGCGATCATAAACGTTTTCGCTGCGACAGGCTGCCAGCAATACGTCAACCGTGTCTGGGTTGTTCTCGGTTTCACCAATGACATGGAAGTCGAGGTTAACCTCCTCCAGCGGGTAGGGGATGTACTGGTCGGCTTCTAGCTGGATCTGCCCCTCCATTTCGTCTTCGCTGAGACTGGCGGGCATGGTGATCTTTTTAGTAATCACCGACGATCCGGATACCGCGATGGCACAATTTTTCGATTTTATTTTTGACTTGGCGAGCGCACGCTTTACACTCTCGCCTACTGATTCGACTTCAGCGACGTTTTTTTCAACGACTGCATTAGCGGGCAGAGGCTCAACTCCGATACCTTCGATTCGGTAACTGGAACCGGTCTTGCTGAGTTCCATCAACTTGACCGATGTTGAGCTGATATCCAGCCCAATAAGCGGTGGTTTTTTGCGCGATAGAAACACCAGTATCCCTCGTCAATGTGCCTGTGATGCTCAATCTTAATATGATAAATTACATTAAGATCTAGTTGTAAGTATATAAAATGTTAAATTATTCTAAATAGCCAAAAAAGAGTCTAGTGCAAGATTCCACACTTGTCGATACTTTTGAAGTAATTGATTATGTATATAGCCTAAGCTGATGAAAAAGCTACTAAAAATTGTATCCTGGTTGTTTGCGGCCGGATCTATCGTGCTGATTGCAGGTTTATTTTATATTTACGCCGTTTTGGTGCCCCAATTGCCGTCGATCGAGCACCTCGAAGACACCCAATACCAGGTGCCTTTGCGCGTCTATGATCAGAACGAAATTCTGCTCGCCGAGTTTGGTGAACACCGTCGGATACCGGTTAGTTTCGATAAAATTCCACGCTACCTGATTGATGCCGTAGTGGCGGTTGAGGACGACCAGTTCTGGAATCATGTG
>CAMYML010000193.1 GCA_947259305.1 uncultured Gammaproteobacteria bacterium
GACGATTATCTGTAAATCCCGCCAGGCCCGGAAGGGAGCAACGGTAGCAGAGACATCGGGTGCGGGGGTGTGCTGATTCAGGTCGCCACCATTTTCCCGGTTGATTACGCTACCTCCACTAAATCTGAATGAGGTACCAGGTACTAGCGCGCAAATGGCGCCCGGCCAATTTCCAGCAAATGGTTGGCCAGGAGCACGTATTACAGGCGCTGGTTAATGCGCTCGACAGTAATCGACTGCATCATGCCTATCTTTTTACCGGCACCCGTGGTGTCGGTAAGACTACGATTGCGCGCATTTTTGCCAAGTCGCTTAACTGCGACCAGGGGATCAGCTCCAGGCCTTGCGGCAGCTGCTCGTCCTGTCTCGAGATCGATGAGGGTCGTAGTGTCGATCTGATTGAAATCGACGCCGCCTCGCGCACCGGGGTCGAAGATATGCGTGAGCTGCTGGACAACGTGCAGTACGCACCTACTCGCGGCCGCTTCAAAATATACCTGATCGACGAGGTACACATGTTGTCCAAGCATAGCTTTAACGCCTTGCTGAAAACCCTCGAAGAACCGCCGCCACACGTCAAATTCCTGCTGGCTACAACCGACCCACAAAAAGTTCCGGTGACCGTGTTGTCGCGCTGCCTGCAGTTCAATCTGAAGCGCATGTCCAGATCCCAGATATTGACCCAGCTGCAATATCTCACCGAGCAGGAAGCGGTGGATGCCGATGTGGCGGCCCTCGGTCAGCTGGCCGGTGCCGCCGACGGCAGTATGCGTGATGCCCTGAGCCTGCTGGACCAGGCGATTGGCTATGGCGGCGGCGCGGTCAAACAGGCTTCGGTAGAGTCGATGCTGGGTTCGATATCGCGTGACTACCTGCGGCGCCTGTTTGACGCGTTGCTGGAGCAACAGGCGGCAACCCTGTTGCGTGAGGCGAGGGCGATTATCGAACACAATCCAGACTATCAACGGGTTTGTGCTGAAATGTTGACCCTGCTGCAGCAGATTGCGCTGCATCAGCGCGATCCGTCGCTGGTCGACGAATATGATTTCCCGCTCGAGTTGCTGCAGCAGTACAGTGCGGCCTGGTCGCCCGAAGAAATCCAGCTGTATTACCAGATCATGTTGCAGGGTCGGCATGACCTGCAGATCAGCCCAGACGAAGCCGCCGGATTCGAGATGCTGATGTTACGCCTGATAGCGTTCGCGCCGGCAACGGATTCCGCGGTTACAGCAGACGAGGTAAAAAAAAAGCCTGAATTAAATAAAGGCCAGGACGCGCGGCCCGGGGACCCTTCACTAGCGGGACTTGATGCGGGCGGCGCTACAGGGTCGCGAACCTCGCCCGATCGCACCAGGTCGGTGGACGAAGGATCCCGGGTCGACGCCGCAATTGAAGCAGAATCCCGATCCTCAGCCGCAGGCGAGCAAACGATGCAACTTGAATCCGAGGCCGACATCGTCGTCGCGGAAGCAGTGAAATCCGTGGCCGATGCGGCAGCGGATGATTCCCGGAATGAGACTGCAGTTACGCTGTCGGAAACAGCACAACCCGAACCCTCGTCGGCCGCGGATCTCGACTGGTCTGGGCTGGCTTACAACCTGGGGCTGGATGGCCTGGCCCAGGAAATAGTCGCCAATAGCAAGCTCGAATGCCTGCGCGACGGTAAACTGAAACTAGCGCTGCTGCCGGAAATTCATGAACTCGCCAACGCGGTAATCGAATCCGAAATTAGGCGGGCCCTCGAGCAAAAACTTGAGGTATCATTGCAGCTGGAATTGAGCGCCAGGGAATCGCTAACCGGCGAAACCCCCCTGCAGGCAAAGTTGCGGCGGCTGGAGCAGGAACGGCTCGCGGCGATCGAGGCGATCAGGGAGGATGCGGCAGTGCGCAAACTGCAGCAGGCGTTTGCCGCTGAACTCGATGAACAAAGCGTGGTCAAGATTGACACTATCAGCAATTGAAGAGGTAAGGACATGAAAGGCGCCCTCGGTGATATGATGAAAAAAGCGCAGGAAATGCAGGAAAACATGCAAAAAGCGCAAACTGAACTCGCCAACAAAGAAGTGAACGGTGAAGCCGGTGGCGGCATGGTTAAAGTTGTCATGCGTGGCACCCACGAGGTCAATCGCGTCACCATCGATCCGAGTCTGGTCGGAGAGGATGTCGAAATGCTGGAAGATCTGGTGGCCGCAGCCATCAACGACGCCGTGCACAAGGTGGCAAAAGCGAATCAGGACGCAATGCAGGAAATGACGGCAGGACTGAATTTACCGCCCGGTTTCAAGCTGCCTTTCTAATCGATGTCATCCTCCAGCCTGGACGACATGATCGCGGCCTTGAAATGCCTGCCAGGAGTAGGGCAGAAGTCGGCGCAGCGTATGGTCTTACATTTACTCGAGCGTGACCAGCAGGCAGCCAGACGCATCGCGGAAACCATCACTCATGCGCTGGACACCGTCAGGCACTGTCGACAATGCCGTAATTTTTCCGATACCGATTTTTGCGAAGTCTGCAGCGACGAGGAGCGCGAGCAAAATACCATCTGTGTTGTCGAGACCCCGGCCGACGTGCTCGCGGTCGAGTCTTCCGCAGCCTATCGGGGTCGATATTTCGTGTTGCTGGGTCGATTGTCACCGCTGGATGGTTTCGGCCCAGGACAGCTGGGCCTGGAAGAGTTCGAGCAACAGTTAAACCGGGGTGGCATCAAGGAAATTATTCTAGCTACCAGCGCTACCGTCGAAGGCGATATCACCGCACAGTATATTGCTGACATTGCCAGCCGCCATGGCATCACCAGCACGCGGCTGGCGCGCGGCATCCCACTCGGCGGCGAGCTGGAGTTCGTCGATGGTGGAACCCTGTCGAGGGCTCTGTCCGGCCGCCAGCAAATTGATTAGCATCAGGAATGAGCAGGGGAATTCAATGTCTGAAACTTTATTCACCAAGATCATCAATCGCGAATTACCGGCCGAAATCGTTTATGAAGACGACCAGTTGATTGCGATTCGCGACATCAATCCGCAGGCGCCGACCCATGTGCTGGTTATCCCCAGGATTGAAATCGCAACGGTTAACGACATCCAGGCCGATCAGGCCGAATTGATCGGCAACATGGTGCTGGCCGCGCAGAAGATCGCAGTCGATGAGGGTATTGCGGAGGATGGTTACCGGTTGATAATCAACTGCAATCGCCACGGTTGCCAGGAAGTGTTTCATCTGCATATGCACCTGGTTGGTGGCAGACAATTACGCGGTATCTCGGCTTCTTAGCCCGCAGCCTGTTCCAGCATCTTCAGGTAATTTTGATAGCGGGATTGCGCAACCCCGTCGGATCGAACCGCGTCTATGACAGCACAGCGCGGTTCATTGCGGTGCAGGCAGTTGTGGAAACGACAATGTTCAGCTAGTTCCCGGATTTCTCTGAAGCCATGCGCCAACGGCCTGGCGTTGTCAATGAACGGGCTGAAACCTCTGACGCCGGGAGTGTCGATCAAATCCCCGCCGCCGGGTAAATGGTATAGCCGGCTGGCGCGGGTGGTGTGACGACCTTCTTCGTTGGCTTCGGATATGCTCGCGATTTTGATTTTTTCCTGTGGCAGCAGCCAGCTCGTCAGTGATGATTTGCCGACGCCTGAAACGCCGCTAAGCACCGATACCTGGCCCAATAAAAGCTGGCGGAACTCGTCCATGCCGGCGCCGGTTTTGACACTGGTTTCGACCAGGCGGTATCCCAGGGGTTGATAAATCTGCCGCAGCCCGAACGGATCGGGTTGCGCCTCGACCAGGTCTATTTTGTTGCATAGAATGCGAGCTTCAATTTGCTGCTGCTCGGCGGAAAGCAGGTATTGGTCGAGTAGATACAGATTGGGTTCCGGCGTGGTCGCCAGACATATAAACAGCTGGCTGATGTTGGCTGCCACCGCTCTTACCTGTCCGAATCCATCGACTCGCTGTAACAGGTTATCCCTGGCCAGTATGCCGACGATGCGATGTTCCTGCTGCTCGGTGGTCTCGATTGCCACGTGGTCCCCGCAAACGATAGTGCCGAGATTGGATTTGATTTTACACTCGAGGGTTGCCGCGGCGTTTAATTCGACCAGGATTTGGCCACCCTGGTGAGAAACGACCAGGCCCCGGTCATGGTCATCGCTCTCCGAGCTCGCGTGTTGGGCCGCCTGGATCCGTTTCTTTTGTTGTTGGCTAAGCCTGCGCTTTGCCATGCTTGGGTTTGGTCATAGAGGCGGGCAAGGGCGGCAAACCGGCTTAACCAGAAGATCCACCGGCGGCTATGGTTTCGAGGTGATCGATACGGATCGTGGCCGGCGGATGCGAATCGTAAAACATCGAATGGATTGGATCGGGCGTCAGGGTACTGGCGTTATCCCGGTACAGGCTCACCAGCGCTGATATCAACGCCTTGTAGTTACTGTTGGAATGGGCGAATTCATCGGCTTCGAATTCGTGCTTGCGCGACAGCGCCGAAAACAGCGGGCTGACGAAATACGTGAACACCGGCATGACCATCATGAACAGCAGTAGCGCGCCGTGGATCGAGGGTGTAGCCACACCCAGGGAGCTGTAAAACCAGGGGGAAGACATCAACCAGGCGAGTAGCGCAAAGCCGGCCAGGGAAATTACGCCGGACAACAACAGCGATTTCTTGATGTGATTGCGTTTGAAGTGCCCTAACTCGTGCGCCAATATTGCCTCGACTTCATCCTCGGAAAGTGATTCCAGCAGCGTGTCAAAAAACACGATGCGCTTGTTGCGGCCGAAGCCGGTGAAATATGCATTGCCGTGCGACGATCGCCGCGATCCATCGACGACGAATACCCCCTGGCTTTGAAAGTCGCAGCGCCGCAACAGGTTTTCGATACGTGTGCGCAGCGTCGCATCCTGCAGCGGGCTGAACTTGTTGAACAGAGGGGCGATAAATGCCGGGTAGGCCCATATCATGATGAGACTGAAGCTCATCCACACCAGCCAGGCGTAGAGCCACCAGTTAGCCCCGGCCTGATCCATTAGCCACAGTATTACCGCTAGCAGCGGAGTCCCGAGGGCGATCACCAGCAGCGCCAATTTAACCAGATCAAGCAGCCAGGTTTTCCAGGTTGTCTGGTTGAAGCCGAAGCGCTCCTCGATGACGAAGGTGTGGTAAAGCGAAAACGGTAAATCCAGGATCGACGATATCAGCAAGAGCGAAAATATTACCGCGATCCCGGTAACCAGTACCCCGTATTCAAGGCCCGACCACCACTGGTCGATTAGATTGATGCCGCCGCCGATCGTCCACAGCAGTAACCATAGCGTCTCCCAGGCCAATGTAATCCGGCCCTGCCGTAAATTGGCGCAACTGTAGTCGGCGGCGCGGTGGTGGTCTTCGAGCGTAATCTTGTCGGCGAATGCCGCGGGTACCTGGGCATAGTGCGCCCTGATATGGTTGACCTGGCGTTGGCTCAACCACAGGCGCACCAGCACCGACGCGGCAACGAAGCTCAGAAAAATTACGGTGAATAACTGCATTCAACTACCAGGCATTAAAAAGTTGCTATAGTTTAGCGCATATTGCATCCATATAAACCCTGGAGACCATAACAAAAATGCATGATAACAACCTGATCTGGATCGATCTCGAAATGACCGGCCTGGATCCCCAGCAGGACCAGATCATCGAAATAGCGACCGTCGTGACCGATGGTCGCCTTGGCCTCCTGGCGCAGGGTCCGGTCATGGCAATCCATCAACCGGCATCGATTATGGAGGCGATGGACGAATGGAACACGAGCCATCATGGCCGCTCGGGATTGACCGAAAGAGTCAGCCTGAGCAAAATCAGCACGGCGGATGCCGAGCGCGAGACGCTCGAGTTTCTGCGCCAGTATGTGTATCCCGGCAAATCGCCGATGTGCGGCAACAGTATTTGTCAGGATCGTCGGTTCATGGCGCGCCTGATGCCGGAGCTGGAAGCGTTTTTTCATTACCGCAACCTTGACGTCAGTACCCTCAAGGAGCTGGCGCGCTTATGGAAACCCGAACTGCTTTCCGGTTTCGCTAAAAAGGGTGCGCATCTGGCGCTGGATGACATTCTCGAATCGATCGACGAGATGAAGTACTATCGCGAGCACTTCATTCGTTGCTGACGTCGTTCGGGACTCGGCGCCCGCGGTCGGGTAACCCTGTTCGCGAATTTCGATAATCGGCCTCGGTAGCGGCCAGAAAAGGATCGCGCGGTGATCCAAATCGCGCAGATTATGCAGAAATTTAAGCCGGCTACCCGCGTTGCGTCGATAATTGTCGTCAGCAGGCGCGTCGGCCCGATGGCAATCGGTTCAACAATAGTGCCGGATTCGCCAATCAATATTTCGTCATGCGTGATCGCAGCACGCAAATTCGCAAATTTATCGAGCGTCTGGTTAATGATTTCAGCCAACTCATCCGTGCCGCGTGCCCGGGTTCCAGCAAGTATGATTTCCCCCGTCTATAAACCTTAACGGCGTCTCGTCGACGCGGGCTTGAATCCTGGCGGCTCCTGTCACGGCAAACGCATCGAAAATTGGTTCGCGGGTTTAAAGATTCCAGGCCCCTGGCCGATCAATAGAGCGACACTATTCACGCTGCGCTTCTGGAGCACTATGGATCTTGCCTCATTAATCGGCATTATTTCTGGTATTGGGCTTATCGTTTCCGCGATTATTCTTGGCGGGAATGTACACCATTTTTTAAACCTGCCAGGAATTATGATCGTTATGGGCGGCACCATGGCGGCAACTTTGTTGACCTTCCAGTTCAAGGATGTGCTGACCGCTTTCAAAAGCGCCTATTTCGTGTTTTCTTCGCCGAAACAGGATTCGCAGGAATTGATCAATACCATGATCAAGCTTGGCACCATCAGCCGCCGCAAGGGCTTGCTCAGCCTGATGGATGTTAAAACCAATTCGCCATTCCTCAAGCGGGTATGCACCCTGATTGCCGACGCTGCCGACGAAGAAACCCTGCGCAGCGCGATGCGCACCGAAATCGAATCGATGCAAATGCGCCACTACATCGTGCAGGA
>CAMYML010000194.1 GCA_947259305.1 uncultured Gammaproteobacteria bacterium
GAGGTAGAATTATCCGCCGCCGAGCTGGACGCGATCGAAGCCGCCGTGGATGCCGAGCATATCATCGGCACGCGCTATCCCGAGAAGCAAATGGCCCGGCTCGGAATTTAACCGCCGGCACTCACCCGCGTAACGAAAGAGAGACAGCAATGACCGAATCAGCAAGCGACTACAACATCATTGGCGAAGAACACTGGACCGACAAGGACGACGTGCGCCTGTTCATGTGGGAGAAATATGTCGATAGCCCCGAGATTAAACGTGGCACGGTGTTGTTCGTGCACGGATCTTCGATGGCTTCGCAGCCAACTTTCGACCTGCAGGTGGCGGGACGTCCGTTCAGCTCGGCGATGGACTGGTTTGCGGCCAGGGGTTTCGATACCTGGTGCGTGGACATGGAAGGTTACGGCCGCTCGGACAAGAATCGCGATATCACCTGCGACATCGCCAACGGCGCGGACGACCTGGCCGCGGCCAGTGCGTATATTCAGTCGCTGCGCAACAACGACGGCTTCCTGGTGTACGGCATCTCGTCGGGCGCGCTGCGCGCGGCCAAGTTCGCCGAGAATCACCCGCAGCGTATCGCGCGGCTCGCGCTCGATGCCTTTGTCTGGACCGGCGAAGGTAGCCCGACGCTCGAACAGAGGCGCAAGAAACTGCCGCAGTTCATGGACTCCAAACGTCGCCCGATCGACCGCGACTTCGTCTACTCGATCTTCAATCGCGATCATCCGGGCAGCGCCGCCGATGACGTGATCGAAGCCTTTGCCGAGGCGATAACCGCGCTCGACGATTCGATGCCCAATGGCACCTATATCGACATGTGTTCGCGCCTGCCGCTGGTCGACCCGGTAAAAATTCTGTGCCCGACCATCATCATGCGCGGCGAATACGACGGCATTGCCAGTTTCGACGACCTGATCAGGTTTTTCAGCGCCCTGCCTAATAACGACAAGCAGTTCAGCGTCATGCGCGGTATTTCGCATGCGAGCTTTCAGCAGAAAAATTACATGATGGTGTATGACATTCTGTATCACTTTTTCACGCTGACCGAACCCGTGTATGTTGGCGAGTAACGCCAGTTCGTCCGCGGGTCGAACCGAACCGGAGTATAAACAATGAAGCTGGCAACGTTTAGAATTGGCCCGGAGCGCAAGGTCGGTGTGTTCGACGAGGCAGCAGCGACGGTTACCCCGTTCGAGCTGTCGCCGGAGCAGGCGCAGCAGGGTATTCAGTACCTGATCGAATTGCAGGTGCAGGATGGCGATCTGCCTGACACCGGCGAGGCACTCGCGCTCGATCAAGTATGCCTCGAAGCGCCGCTGCCGCGGCCGCGGCGCAATGTTTTTTGCGTCGGTAAAAACTACCATGATCACGCGCACGAATTCTCCAGCAGCGGCTTCGATTCGAGCGCGGCCCAGGGTGCGGTGCCCGAGCACCCGATCGTGTTTTCCAAGGTGCCCGAATCCGTGACCGGTGCCGGCGCCTTCATCGAGTTCGATCCAGCCGTATCCAGCGCGATCGACTACGAGGTGGAGCTGGCCGTTATCATCGGCAAAGGCGGGCGCGGCATTTCGCTGGAGAAAGCGCTCGACCACGTCTGGGGTTACACCATTATCAACGACGTCACCGCACGCGATCTGCAGGCACGATACAGCCAGTGGCTGATCGGCAAATCACAGGATACCTTCTGCCCGATGGGGCCGGTCGCGGTTAGCCGCGACGAGATCGATCTCGGTGACACCCGGGTGCGTACCTGGGTCAACGACGAACTGCGCCAGGATTCCAATACCAGGCTGCTGATATTCGACGTCCCTACGATCATAAAAACGATTGCGGAAGGCGTGACCTTGTTGCCCGGGGACGTGATCGCTACCGGAACGCCGGCCGGGGTCGGTATCGGTTTCAAACCGCCGCGTTACATGGTCGATGGGGATGTCGTGCGCTGTGAGATCGCTGGCATCGGCCAACTCGAGAACAGGCTAAAACAGCGGAGATAGAGATAAGGTGACAGTTACCAATGGCACTTACTTAACAAAACATGGTCATTCCCGCGCAAGCGGGAATCTTGTAACCTCTGCTTTCCAGTAGTATCAAGATACCCGCTTGCGCGGGTATGACGCCCTTAAGTAACTGTCACCTTAATTCATCGTCCAGGCAACAAAGGTACAATTTCAGCATGCCTAAATCCCTGTCAATTTTCGTATTGTGTGCATTGGTTATGAGCGCGTGTACAACGCGACCGCCCGGAATCGGTGACCCGGTCGAATGGTCGAGCCTGCAGAACTGGGCAGCGGACAATCAAAGCGACGTGTGGGCAGGATTTCTAAAGAGTTGCCAAAAACTTAAGCAAGAGCAATGGCGGGAAGTCTGCCATCTCGCAAAAAATAGCGGAGACCTGAGCGATGCCGAAGCCAGGGAATTCTTTGAATCGAATTTCGAGGTTCGGCCAGTCTACGCGGAGGATGGTGTAACCCAGGGATTGATCACCGGCTACTACGAGCCCTTGCTGGAAGGTAGCTGGGAACGGTCCGAGGAATTCCGATATCCGCTCTATGGGGTGCCAAAGGATTTACTGATTGTCGATCTTGGCCGTATTTATCCGCAGCTGAAGAACCTGCGTTTGCGTGGAAAGCTGATTGGAAACAAAGTGGTACCTTACTACGATCGCGCGCAACTGGATGACGATCATGATTTGCTCCAGGGCACAGAGATCTTGTGGGTGAACAGTTTAGTCGACGTGTTCTTCCTGCACGTCCAGGGTTCAGGCCAAATTCAGCTGACGGATGGTTCCACGGTAGCGGTCGGCTATGCCGGGCAAAATGGTCACCCATATCAATCCATCGGCAAGGTTTTGATTGAAATGGGGGAGCTGGAAAGAGAAGAGGTCACGCTGTTTACGATCAAGGACTGGTTAAAGTCGAACCCGACCCGATTGAACGAGGTTCTCGCGAAGAACCCGAGTTATATATTTTTCGAACTGAGAGACGCCCAGGCAGACGGGCCGGTTGGCGCGCTCAACGTGGCGCTGACACCCCGTCGCAGTATTGCGGTAGATCGCAACGTGATTCCTTTGGGCGCGCCGGTATGGTTGCAGACCACGCTGCCGAACGAACAACAGTCGCCGCTCAACCAGCTCATGCTGGCGCAGGATACCGGTGGTGCCATCAAGGGCCATGTCCGCGCCGATGTTTTCTGGGGCCGGGGAGACGAAGCGGAAAAAATGGCGGGTCTGATGAAGCAACAGGGACAGCTTTTTGTATTGTTACCCAAGGGATATCCGATAGAGAAAGATCAGAATCATTAAGAATTGAGCAATTCAGGGGACGGAGCAATTCCCAATTCCGGAGCCGGCTAATAGGTGTCCCCGGAATTACAGGGACTTGAATTGAGTAAACTGTCCTCGGAATTGGCTGTGGTTAAAGCCTGGTTGCGGTTATGATCTGGAAGTTACCGAAAAAATAAGTTTTTCGTTCACATGACCATCCACCGACACTATCAAAGCAATCGAGCGGGTCGTGTGTATCCCACAGGGCCAGGCCGTAGGGTTCGAAAACCTTGAAGTAGAGCCAGCCCAGGGCACGCAGCACGCAGGTGTCGGGTCGGTGAAATTCGGCAAGAAAAAGTTTGCCACCGGGACGCAGCATGCGTCCGGCTTCATTCAGGGCATGTTGCTTTAAGTGATGTGGCAGTTCATGCAGTAAAAAGAACATGATGTTAACGTCGACGATCGCATCTGCGAGCTTCAAGTTGGTCGCGTCGTCCTCGATGAAGTCGACTTTGCCGACCAGGTCGCCGAGCTTACCCCTGGCGTGCACGAGCTCGTTTTGAATAATATCAGCAATGAGGATGCGTTCTGCCCCGGAGTGCAAGGCAGCTTTAACCACTTCGGGGATTACGTTGCCAAAAGCACAGGAAGTAATCAGCACTTTCTTGTTGCTTAAATCCAGCTGCCTCAGCCCGGAGGTGATTTTCCCGACCAGACGGTGATATTGGAACAGCAGTATTGCCGAGATAACTGGTTGATAATCGACCAGTCTGATCAGCCACATATCCGAATAGATCGGGTAGACATGCGATTTATCGTCGGCAGCGCTGAATGATAATGCGCGCGCCAGCAGCGCTCCTCTTGTGGTCATGAAAAAGAACAGCGCAATCGCACTAAGCAGGAAAACCAGCGTATATACGCTATTGATCAATAGCGAGAGCACTAAAAAACGTAACTCATCGAGAGTTTGACCACGTCGTTGCTGTAGGAAGGGCTGTCTTCGCCGAAACCGACCAGGTTGGAAACGGTGTCCGGCCCGACGCCGTCGAGCGCCCAGTCGTCGGAGTCGTAGGTTTCGTGCCAGTAGGCGGTTTGCAGCGACAGGTTTTCGTCGAGTCGGTATTTGAGATAAAGCCGGATCGTTTCAAGCTCGGTGCGCAGGTCCGGAAACGGCACCGCGGGACCACCGCCATCCATTTCGATCTCGCCAGTGGAGCGCGCCATGCTGTAGTCGGCGCCAATGTCGAGCCTGTCTGCGATCAGCACATGGGTCACGCCGAACCCGAATAAATCGAAGGTATCGTCATTGCTGGCGAACCAGTCCGGGCTGGCAAAGGCCTGGCTTCCATTCTGGGACGAATTGATATTCTGCTGCCCGATGAAAGCGTTGATGCTGGTCTCTTCCGACAGCATCGTGGTGACGTCGATGTTGACGCTATTGTCCCGGCTTTTGGTCAGGCCCAGATTCGAGTCGTCGTAATCGTCCTTGGCGTTTTCGATACTGATGCCGACGCTATAATCGGGGTGCGGGATGAAGCTGGCGTAGAACGCGATCGACTGGCGGTCCCGGTCGGCCATGTTGTACTTTCTCATGAGTGGGTTTTGCGCCGGATCGATCGCCGAGACCACCTCGTAGTTGGAAGTGTCGCGTTCACTGACGGCGAGCTTGAATTCGAGAAACAGGCTGTCGATGGCGCGCACGCGAATCGTGCTCCAGAGGGTATTTTCGCTGGTTTCGTCGACTTCCTGAAAGCGGCGTTCCCGGTCATCGATATCGTAACCAAGCCCGAACCTGGTGCCCCTGGCATAATCATAGTCGGCCTTGATCTTGAGGGCCTTGCGGGTATAGCTGTAAGGCAGATTGGCGCGCTGGGTGGCCAGAACGGTATCGGTAATTACCCAGTCGTACATCAGCTGCGGCGTCCTGTTATCACGATCATCGTAACTATAAAGCGCGCTGAGCCGCAGCCTGTCGGTCAGCCTGGAAACAAATTTAAGCCTGGCGTTGGTGGTATCCACCTTGGCATCGGCCGATTCGCCCGGCGGGGGCGGCACCAGCAGCGTCGGATTCACGGTTGCCGCTAGCAGTTTTTCATCCTGCTCCATGCGGCCGGTCGCGAAATGAGCGCTGATATGGTTACGCTTGTCGATCCGGTAAGCAGCCGAAAGTGCGAGCTGGTGGAACTCGTTGTCGGGAGGCAGCGCCAGCTGGCCCTCGTCGGTACCCGCAAAGATCGGAGTATAGGCATTTTCCCAGAGCAGGGATTCATTGTCGTTGCTGAAGGTAGAGACATAGTAGGCAAGAGTCGCCTGCCATTCCTTGTCGGTATACGAGACCGCAACCTCGATTTCGTCGGTAACGTAATCCACCGGTTCGACCAGTTGCGCGGTGCTGAATAAGAAAGATCCTCCTCCACGCTTGTTGCCCTTTTTATCGTCACGGAGCAGGTCTACGCGGTAGCTCCAGGGCGATCCGGTGGTGATCGTAATCCCGGTACCGAGGCGTTTGCGCTCGGTTTCGAGGTCGACAACTCGCAGGCTCGGGCCGAGTGCGGTCATGCCCGCGGTAGCGCCGGCACTCACCCAGCCCGGTGGCAGGGTCAAATTACCGCCGCCGTTACCCAGGTATGGCGTCGACACCGAGTCGGAAACGAAATGCGGTATCTCGTCGTAGCGCAGATAGATATCGTAGCTGCCCTGTCTGCCGCCCTCGATCGACAGCGAACGCGAATCCAGTCCGAAATCCGATAGCGACAGATCCAGGTAAGTGGCATCCTCGCTGCGATAACGGGCGTTACCCGCGGCGATCAGGTAAGCGCCATCTTCCTCGAGGCCGTTGTACTCGCCGAATTTAAACGAATCGTCGGCCACGTAGCCGAGGCCCAGCGTGATATCCGAGTACCAGCCCTGTTCGAATTCGCAGAATTTACATTTCCATTTCGACGTGTCGACGCCAAGCGCGTCCGTTTCAGCCACATCCTGGGCGCCGGCGATCGATAACTGCGTTGCCAACACGATCAACACGAGCCGTGCGCCGGATTTCATTACCCTGCCGCACCGCGTCGCGGTAGTTTCGCCGCCAGGGCTTGTAGTATTTTTTTTCATTGTATTGGTCATCGCATCAACCTTGCACCGGAGGGATGATTCGAACCATGCACCTGCACATGGCAATTGACGCAGCTGCGTCCCAGCAGCAGCGCCGTCGGGCTGGCGCCAGCGAGCCCGGAGCCGTTCAGGACCACGCTCGGGTGGCCATTTTGCGAGTGACATTGCTGACACAGCAGCGGCCCCCGCTTCGACAGCAGCGCCGGGTGGATCGAACCATGCGGCGTATGGCACAGGCTGCAGTCTTCGGAAACCGGCGCATGCTCCCACAACAGCGGCCCGCGTTTTTCGGCGTGGCAGGTGTAACAGGTCTGGTTCAGCGTCGGTTTGACCAGCAAATTGTCGCCGACCGCGCCATGCGACTGGTGACAGTCGCTACACCCCATCTGGCCAAAGCGCACCGGGTGCGCCGACGGCTTGGCAAAATCGGCCCGCTGCCTGAGGTGATCTCCGATGTCTACCGGGCCCAGGACGCGATGCGGGCGCATGCCCGCCAGGCGACCACGGTGATCGCCATGGCCACCCAGCTGCACTCGATCGCCTTTGGCAACATGGTGCCGAGTTACCACGTGTTTGCAGACGGCAGGGTGCGCCCGGTCTTCTTTTATATCATCGACATGACCGAGTTCAGCGCCGACAAGCTCGCCAACCGCGGCAGCGCCCAGGCCGTGGCGAT